>WRHL01000033.1 GCA_009783245.1 Coriobacteriia bacterium | reverse complement strand
CTTACTGCTCTCCTGAACAAAAGGGCAGGCTCAGCAGCAAGGTTCAAGCGCCTACGGTAGCGACGTAAGGAAAACCGGCTATGGAAGAAGCGTATCGGGCATATCTACCTGACAACCCCGCAATCGATGCTTTCTACTCAGGGAAGTCAGCGCACGCAGCGGATATCTTCAGCTGCAGGTACTTTGAGGCAACAGAGGGCCATCTTGGGGTGTGGCGCTTCTGCCTCTGGGCGCCCAACGCGAAGGCCATAAGTCTTGTTGGTGACTTCAACAGTTGGGACTGCGAGAAGCATGTCATGGAGCGGCATCGCGGCCTCTGGGTCTGCTTTGTCACAGAGGCAAAGAACGGCGATAACTACAAGTTCCAGATAACCGGGGCAGATGGCGCCGTTGTGATGAAGGCGGACCCCTACGCTGTCCACGCTGAGACCGCGCCGGATACGGCATCCAAGGTATGGGACACCAGCGGGTACGCATGGGGCGACCAGGAGTGGCTGAAGAGCCGTGCAGGCACAGACCCACTCAAAGCTCCTCTTTCCATCTATGAGTTGCATCTTGGCTCGTGGCGCCTGAAGGAAGGCTATGGGTTCCCCTCGATACGTGAGGTCGCAGACGAGCTCTGCGAGTATATTTCCGACATGGGTTTCACACACGTCGAGCTCATGCCGATCAACGAATACCCCTTTGACGGGTCCTGGGGTTACCAGGTCACCGGCTTCTTCGCGGTCACAAGCCGTTTTGGGACACCGCAGGACTTCATGTACTTTGTCGACACCCTGCACAAGGCGGGAATCGGCGTCATAGCCGACTGGGTGCCCGCGCATTTCCCCAAGGACATGCACGGCCTGCCGCACTTCGACGGGACCTGGCTCTATGAGCACCTGAACCCCACAAGGCGCGAACACCCTGAATGGGGGACCTACGAGTTCAACTACAACCGCCCCGAGGTCGTCTCCTTTCTGGTCTCAAGTGCGGCGAACCTCATCGAGCGTTATCACATAGACGGCCTGCGCGTCGACGCCGTCAGCTCGGTGCTCTACCTGGACTACGGACGCAAGCAGGGCACCGTCCGCAACAAGGACGGCGGGAACGTCGACTACGCGGCGGTGGATTTCCTCAAAACGTTGAACACGGCGATACTGGGCGAGTACCCCGGTGTCATCACCGTCGCCGAGGAGGCAACGTCATTCCCGCTGGTGACCAAACCGCCCTATGACGGCGGGCTCGGCTTCACCTTCAAGTGGAGCATGGGCTTCATGCACGACACGCTGGACTACATGAAGATCGACCCGTTCTTCAGGCATGGGGCACACGACAAGATGACCTTCTCCCTGCACTACGCCTTCTCCGAGAACTTCATCCTGCCGTACTCGCACGACGAGGTCGTACACGGCAAGGCCTCGATGATCGACAAGATGTTCGGCGCCTACGAGGAGAAATTCCCTGCGCTGAAGACACTCTATGCCTGGCTCTTCGGCCATCCGGGTAAGAAACTGCTGTTCATGGGCTCAGAGTTCGCACAGTTCATCGAATGGGCCTATAAAAAGGAGCTCGACTGGTTCCTGCTCGACTATGAGACCCACGCCGGCGTCCAGGACTGGGTGCGCCAGCTGAACGGGCTCTACCGCAGGCACAGCGCGCTGTATGCCTGCGATGACAGCTGGGAAGGCTTCAAGTGGCTCAGTGTGGATGATAGGAAGAACAGCGTCTTCGCTTTCTTGCGCTTGGATAAGGCGGAACAGATAGTCTGCGTCTACAATTTCTCCCGGGAGGATTTCGCCGCCTATGAGATCGCGCTTCCCGCAGCCGGAAAGCTGAAACTCCTGCTTGCAAGTAGCGCCTCGGTGAAGAAGACGGCAACAGCCCAACCTGGGGAGCTGAACGGACTGCCCTACAAGGTGACGCTTAAGCTGCCACCGTCCACTGCCCTGTTCTACAGCTACAAAATGGTATGATAATCAGGCAAAACACACTGACAGCCGGAGGGGACCGATGCATAGGAAGAAGAAAACGGTTGCGATGCTTCTTGCGGGTGGACAAGGGTCGCGGCTGGGCGTATTGACCGCAGAGAAAGCGAAACCCGCAGTAACCTATGGTGGCAAGTACCGCATCATAGACTTCCCGCTCTCCAACTGCACATTCTCGGGAATCGACACGGTTGGCGTGCTGACACAGTACCTGCCGCTTGAGCTCAACACCTACATAGGCACAGGTTCGCCGTGGGACCTCGACACCATGACGGGTGGCGCCTATGTATTGCCGCCCTTCTCGGGTGGCGGTGAGTCAGGCGAGTGGTATTCAGGCACGGCGAACGCCATCTACCAGAACATGGGCTTCATCGAGCAGTTCGACCCTGATTTCCTTCTCGTGCTCTCGGGCGACCATATCTACAAGATGAACTACAAATGGATGATCACCGCCCACCAGGAGAAGGGGGCAGACGCGACCATCGCCGTCATCCCCGTGGACTTGAGCGAGGCTTCGCGCTTTGGCATCATGAATACGGACGAGGACATGCGCATCATAGAGTTCGAGGAGAAGCCCGAGCACCCCAAGAACAACCTCGCTTCGATGGGGGTCTATCTCTTCAGTTGGAAGGTGATACGTAAACACCTCATTGAAGATGCGGAGAACCCCGCTTCAGACAATGACTTTGGGAAGAACATCATCCCTGCCATGCTCGCCGCGGGAGAGAAGCTCTACGCCTATGAGTTCGGTGGGTATTGGAAAGATGTCGGGACCATCCAATCGCTGTGGGAGGCGAACATGGAGCTGCTTACCGACAGCCCTCCCATCAACCTCTACGACGAACCGTGGCGCATCTTCTCACGCAATCCAAACGTCCCACCTCACGTTGTCGACGCGGACGCACGGGTCAAGGGCAGCCTCATCTGTGAAGGCTGTGAGATATTCGGGACTGTGGAGAACAGCGTGCTTTCCACCGGCGTCATTGTCGAGAAGGGTGCGACTGTCTGTGACAGCATCGTCATGGCGGACACAAGGATCTGCGAGGATGCCAGAGTCGACATGGCGATCATCGATGAGGAAGCCGTCATCGGGAAAGGCGCGGTCATCGGCAAGGCAAACGATCCGGGCCAGGAGGAGAAGGAGATCGCGGTCATCGGCCGAGGAGTGGAGGTAGCACCCGGGGACAAGGTGTTGCCAGGAACGGAGGTGCGCCATGATTCGTGACGCATTTGGGATCATCTACGCAGCAGAAGAAGTCCCCAATCTACGTGAGCTCATCGACCTGCGCACTATCGCAGCGCTGCCCATCGGGGGGAAATACCGCGCAATCGACTTCCCACTCTCCAACATGGTCAACTCTGACATCCGCAGCGTAGGTGTGATCGTCAGCCGCAACTACAACTCGCTGATGGACCACCTGGGTTCCGGCAAGGAATGGGACCTCTCAAGGAAAAGCGACGGGCTCTTCATCCTGACGCCGTTTGCGCGCCGGGAGAACCCTGGCGTCTACCGCGGAGAGGTCGAGGCCTTAAGGAGCTCCATAGACTTCCTGCGCAAGACCAGGCACGAATACTGCGTGCTGGCAGGGGCATCAAGCATCTTCAGTCTCACATACGACGAGATGATGCGCTTCCATATCGACAACGGCGCTGATATAACAGCGCTCTATCAACGCGTGCCATCCGGAGACCAGGCAGAAGGGCAGAACAATGAGGTGTTCCTGGACGTGTCCAAGGAGGGGCGCGTACAGGGCATCGAGATCGACCCCGTGTCGACAACACTGACGGCACGCTCCCTGAAATCCTATATCGTCCGCAGGGACACATTGATCTACCTCATCGACGACTGTTATTCAAAGGGCGAGTACCGATTCCATGAGAACCTGCTGAGGAATAACCTGAGCCGGCTCAAGATAATGGGCTTCGAGCACAAGGGCTACGTGGGCGTGTTACGTTCGGTCCCGGCATACTTCGATATCAACATGGATATGCTCGACCCAACAGTACGCGAGGAGCTCTTCTCGTCGAACAACCTCATCTACACAAAGACGAAGGACTCGGTGCCCGCGAAGTACACCCAGGCAGCTGACGTCAAACAGAGCCTCATCGCGAACGAATGCATAATCGAGGGAACGGTCGAGAACGCGGTGCTGTTCCGCAATGTACACGTTGGCCACGGGTCGAAGATCAAGAACTCCATCATATTGGCCGGGTCGGTTGTTGGGGAAGGCGCTGAACTGGAGTATGTTATCCTCGATAAGGACGTCAGCATACGCCCCGGCAGCCGTCTGGTGGGCACAAGGAACTATCCTGTGGTGATTCGAAAAGGAGCAATGGTTTGATCGACTACCCAAAGGTGTTGATAGTTGCGTCCGAAGGTATGCCGTTTGTCAAGACCGGCGGGCTGGCTGACGTGGTCGGCGCCCTGTCAAAGACGCTGACGGCCCTGGGCGTGGATGTGCGCGTGATGATGCCCAAGCACGCGAAGATCAAGCGGGAATACCAGGATGAGCTCGAGACCCTGACAGCAACCACGCTCAATCTGGGCTGGCGTGAGAAATACCTGGGGATCCAGACCCTCAAAAAGGATGGGATCTCCTATTACTTCCTCGACAACGAGGACTACTTTGGCGGGGAGGTCTACCGCGGAGGCGACGCAGAGAGTGAGCAGTACCTCTTCTTCTGCAAGGCCGTCTGCGAGGCGCTTCTGCTCATCGACTTCGAGCCGGATATCCTGCATCTGAACGACTGGCATACCGGCATGGTCCCGATGCTCGTCAAGACGCAGTATGCGGACAGACTGGGCAAGCCAAGACGCCTGTTGTTCTCCATCCACAATATCGAGTTCCAGGGGAAGATGGGCTTCGACCTCATGCAGGACCTGCTCACGATCCCTGATTTCTACTACACGCCGGAATACGTGGAGTCGCGCGGCTGTGCGAACATGCTGAAAGCAGCCCTGGTGTTCTCGGACAGGATAGCGACAGTCAGCCCGAACTACTCCGACGAGATCATGAACTCCTGGTTTGGGAGCGGCATGGAGGGTATACTCCGCGCACGCAGGCACGAGCTGAGCGGCATACTCAATGGGATCGACACGGAGGTCTTCAACCCGGAGGATGATCCGACGATAGCCGCGCCTTTCTCGGCAGCTGACATCACGGGCAAGCGTACCTGCAAAAAAGCGCTGCGCGAGGAGTTCGATCTGGGGATCCCGCTGACCTCACCTGTGATCGCCATGGTGTCGCGCATGACGGAGCAGAAGGGCTTCGACCTGGTCCAGCATGTCCTGGAGGAGCTGCTCCAGGAGGACCTCGCCTTTGTCATACTTGGCAGCGGTAACCGCAACTACGAGGACTTCTTCAACTACATCGCGGCGAAGTATCCCGCGAAGAGCGGCGTCTACATAGGATACAATGAGGCGCTTGCGCACCGGATCTACGCAGGAGCTGACTTCCTGCTCATGCCGTCCGAGTTCGAGCCCTGCGGGCTGTCGCAGATGATAGCGCAGCGCTATGGGACGTTGCCCATCGTGCGGGAGACAGGCGGACTTGTCGATACAGTCGCGCCCTACAACAGGTACACCAAGGAGGGAACGGGTTTCTCGTTCTCCACCTTCAATGCCCATGACATGATGGATGCCGTAAGGCTCGCACTGTCAGTCTATAGAGATAAGCCGACTCTACGGAAGCTACGCAGGAATGCGATGCAGGTCGATAACAGCTTCCTCAGATCTGCTGAACAATACATGGCTCTCTATGAGTCGATGCTGTGACAAGGAATCAGTACTGTGATAGGACATACATGACGGGATTACCGGACAAGGACCATATCAAGCAAGAGATCATCAAGAAATTACGCCGCAGAGTTGGAGTCACACCTGAAAAGGCGACAGCCGAAGAGGTGTATCAGGCGGTGTCCCGCACCGTGCGCGATATTGTCATGGACAGATCGGCCGATTCGCTGGCGGAGGTGCACAGACAAGGCGCCAAGCAGCTCTACTATCTGTCTGCGGAGTTCCTCATGGGGCGGGCGCTCACAAACAACATGATCAACCTGGGGCTCTATGAGGCATACCGAGAAGCGATCAGCGAGCTTGGCTTCGACCTGGAGTCGATAGAGGAGCAGGAGGCTGACGCGGGGCTTGGCAATGGCGGCCTGGGGCGGCTTGCGGCCTGCTTCCTGGATTCCCTGTCCACGCTTGAGATGCCGGTGACCGGCTGCTGCATACGTTATGAGCACGGGCTGTTCCGCCAGCGCATCGTTGACGGGGAGCAGATAGAGACTGACGACAACTGGCTTGACCGGGGTAATATCTGGGAGATCGAGCGGCCCCAGGACCGGGTCGAGGTCCGCTACGGGGGATACATCGAGGAGACTTGGACGGAGCACGGGCTTTCCGTGCTGCATAAGGGCTACGCAAGCGTGCTGGGTTACCCCTATGACATGCCGGTCCTGGGCTATGACAGCAAGACGCCGGCGATCCTGCAGATGTGGGAGGCAAAGGCGAAGACAGAGCTTGACATGACCTATTTCAACAAGGGCGACTACGCACGCGCGGCCTATGAGAGCTCGCTTGTCGAGTCGATCTCGCAAGTGCTGTATCCCGAGGACAATCATGAGCAGGGGCGCCTGCTCAGGCTTAAGCAGTTCTATTTCTTCACGTCGGCGGCGATGCAGTTGCTGGTACGCACCCATAAGCAGCAGTACGGCGACGTGCACACCCTGCCCGATCACTACACGGTCCAGATAAATGACACACACCCCACACTCGCGATCCCCGAGCTGATCCGCATCCTGCTTGACGAGGAGGGACTGTCCTGGGACGAAGCCTGCGGTATCGCCTTCAAGATGTTCAACTACACCAACCACACCATCATGCGCGAGGCGCTTGAGCGCTGGAACGAGAACATGATGAAGGAGCTATTGCCGCGGATCTACAAGATCATCACCGTCATCGACGGCAAGTTCCGCGACAGCATCTGGCAGAAGTGGCCAGGCGACTGGCAGAAGATGGACGAGATGTCGATCATCTATGGCGGCGAGATACGTATGGCGAACCTCTGTATCGCCGTCTGCGGCAAGGTCAACGGCGTATCGCAGCTGCATGCGAACATCCTCAGGACACAGACCTTCCGCGATTTCTACATCCTGTATCCCGATAAGTTCCTCGGTATAACCAACGGCATAACCACCAGGCGATGGCTCGCCAAGGCGAACCGCGCACTGACGGCTGAGATCGAAGCACGCATAGGCAGCTCCTTCCTGAAAGACTACCAGGACTTCGAGCGGCTCAGGGGCTGGATCGGTGACGACGGCTTCAGCACAGCAGCTGCGCGCGTCAAACGGGAGAACAAGCAGCGCTTCGCCGCCTTTCTTGAGACACGACAGGGCACCGTACTCAACCCGGACACCATCTTCGATGTCCAGGCAAAACGGCTGCATGAGTACAAGCGGCAGCTGCTGAAGATACTGCATGTCCTCTGCCTCTATTACCGCCTCAAGGACAACCCATCAGCCCCCATCCCACCGATAACCTTCCTCTTTGCGGCCAAGGCGGCGCCCGGCTATCACATGGCAAAGGAGATCATCCGCCTTATCAACGTGGTCGCTGGATTCATCGAGGCAGACCCTGCGGTACGGGACATACTGAAGGTGGTCTTCATCGAGGACTACAACGTCTCTGTGGCCGAGTACCTCATCCCGGCAACCGACATCTCCGAGCAGCTCTCAACGGCCGGGCTCGAGGCCTCTGGCACCGGCAACATGAAGTTCATGCTCAACGGCGCTGTGACCATCGGCACCATGGACGGCGCGAATGTCGAGATATTTGAAGCAGTGGGTGAAGACGACATCTTCATCTTCGGCGCCACGGTGGATGAGCTGGACGCGCTGAACCGGCTGGGAACCTACAACCCGCGCGCCGTGTATGACGACAACCCTGAGCTCAAACGCGTTTTGGACACCCTGGTCTCCGGCGTGCTGCCGGTCAAGGGGGGAAAACAGTTCCAAGACCTGCACAACGCCCTGCTCAATGGCAGCCATGGCAGAGCTGACAAGTACTTTGTCCTGCATGACTTCGCGTCCTACGACGAGGTGTTCACAAAGCTTTTGGCCGCCTACAAGGACGCTGAGCGGTGGAAGGCCATGAGCATAAAGAACACGATCTGCTCGGGCCTCTTCTCCTCTGACAGGACCATCCTCCAGTATGCGGATGAGATCTGGAAGCTTAAGGCGCTGGGCTGATGGAGCAGTTCTCTGTGGGGGGCATCGTCGTCCGCGACGCCAACATCATACATGACAGCACCAAAGAGGTCTTCAGGAGCCCCCTTGGCGCAGTGGCAGCTGGTACAAAAGTCGAGCTCACGCTGAAGATCGAGGATATACCTGTCGAGCAGGCCGTTTTGTGTGTGCTGCGAGAAGGAGGGATCGACAGGCTGGCGCTCAGCCACCAGGGCGGTATGCACCGGATACGCTACAAGACGCCCGTCATCCCATCTGGAGGGGGTTGCGTCCTCTGGTATTGGTTCGAGATAACGCTGGAAGGCGGCGCGGTCTGCTACTACGGCGCCGGGCCCTCCTTCGCGAGCGGCCTGGGCCAGATCTGCCTGTGCCCGCCCCCGGCATTCCAACTCACGGTCTATGACGCAGGTTTCAAAACGCCTGACTGGGCGAAGTCCGCCGTTCTGTACCAGGTCTTCCCCGACCGGTTCCAGAAAGGTGACGAGAAGGGCGTGCGCGAAGGCATAGCCTATCACCAGCGCATCGGCCGCCCTGAGATGGAGCTGCAGGAGGATTGGGGCGCACTCCCCCTCTATGAGGCAAAGGACGGGCAGAACTACTACATGCCCAGCGACATCTTTGGCGGCGACCTGGAGGGAATCAGACAGCGGCTGCCCTATCTGCAGTCCCTGGGTGTGACGCTGCTTTATCTGAACCCCATCTTCGAGGCGGCCTCCAACCACCGCTATAACACCGGAGACTACCAAAGGATAGACCCCATCCTTGGGGATGAACAGGCCTTTCACACGCTTGTGGAAGAGGCTAAGGCTGCCGGCATACGGATCATCCTTGACGGCGTCTTCTCGCACACAGGCGATGACAGTATCTATTTCAACAAGTACGGCCGTTACCATGCCGTTGGCGCTTTCCAGAGCGCTGACTCGCCCTATGCAGGGTGGTACCGTTTCACAGAGCATCCCAATCGCTATAAAAGTTGGTGGGGTTTCGAATCGCTGCCCGAGGTGAACGAGCTCGACCCCGGCTGGCAGGAGTTCATGGTCACAGGCCCCAAAAGCGTGGTGAAACGCTGGATCGAAAAGGGCGCGTCTGGATACCGGCTTGATGTCGCCGACGAACTGCCCGACAAGACCATCGAGCAGATCCGCACAGCGGTCAAGGCTGCCAACCCCGAGGCCTTCCTGCTGGGAGAGGTCTGGGAGGACGCGACCACAAAGCAGAGCCACGGCCAGCAGCGCAGCTACGCGCTTGGCCTTGGCTTGGATGCCGTGATGAATTACCCCTTCCGCAACCAGACGCTTGCCTTCTTGATGGGCGGGATCGACGCCTGGCATTACTGCGCCTTTCTCGCGCACCAAAGGCATGTGTACCCACCGCCCATGTACTACACCCTGATGAACCTGGTCTCCTCGCATGACGTATGCCGCATACGCTCAGTGCTTGCATTTGACGTTGACGCCTCAAGCATGACACGGGCGCAGCAGGCCACCTGTGAGCCCGCTGAGGAGGAGTACGAGCTTGGGGGCCTCAGGCAGAGGCTGGCCGCCGCGATACAGTTCTCCCTTCCCGGCATACCGTCCGTGTATTACGGTGACGAGACGGGCATGACCGGCCTGCTCGACCCCTTTAACCGTAAACCATTCCTTGAACGGGACACAGAGCTGACTGTCTGGTACCAAAAGCTCGGCGAACTGCGGCAGCGCAATCCCGTGTTATGCACAGGCCATGTGCTCTTCTTCTCGACAAATGGGAACGTATTGGGCATATTGAGGCATACCGTCTGCGGCCGTGATTTCTTTGGCAAAAGGATTGGCCCCAGCGTTGTGCTGACAGTAGTCAACCCCACCAGCGAACCACACCGTATCGTCTTCGATTTTGCGGACCTGCTCAGTTCGATACCGCATGATGCTGACAGGGACCTGTTCCCAGAGAATGCGGCAGAGATCCGCAGTCTGTTAACAGAAAGAAGGGTGCTGCTTGAGAAAGGCCTTGTGGAGATCGACATGCCGCCGCTCAGCGTTGAGATATTCGGGCAGGCCTGATGGGTAGGCCACAAAGCCGCACGGCAGGTATCCTGCTTGCGATTCCCTCATTGCCTGGTCGGTCTGGCTCGGTGGGTACGCTGGGTGAAGAGGCGTACCGCTTTGTCGATTTCCTGGCTGCCGCAGGGCAGAGCTATTGGCAGATCCTGCCTCTGGGCCCTGTGGGGAAGTCGCGCAGCCCTTATCAGACGCGCTCCGCGTTCGCGGGCAATCCTGCCTGGATAGACACTGAGTCAGTCCAGGAGAAAGGAGCTGACTACGAGGCTTTCCTGGGCAAGAACATGACATGGCTTGATGACTATGCCCTCTTTGAAGCAGTCCGTGCTGGGCAGGAAGGCAGGCCGCTTGGGCTCTGGCCACAGGAGCTGCGAAACCCCAGCGCACGTACAGTGGAGGGGCTCAAGCGTCAGTACCAGGTAGAGGTCGAGGCGGTCCGTTTTGAGCAGTATCGCTTCTTTAGGCAGTGGCGTGAGCTCAAGCGTTATGCAAATCTAAAAGGCATAGGCATCATCGGCGACCTGCCCATCTATGTGTACGGGGACTCTGCGGAGTTCTGGCTCAGGCGTAGGCTCTTTGACATTGACAGAGACGGCCGACCGACAAGCTCGGCGGGTGTGCCGCCTGACAGGTTCTCAGAAGTCGGCCAGGTGTGGAACAACCCCGTCTACGATTGGGCGGGGCATAAGAAGGAGCTCCTCGGCTTCTGGCGTGAACGGCTCGCCCAGGCGACCCGCCTCTATGACGGTGTGAGGATCGACCACTTCCGCGCCCTGGCAGACTACTATGCCGTGCCTGTCAATGCGACGGGTGAGGCGGGCCCGCCACAGAATGGCATGTGGAAGCCAGGCCCCGGCAAGGCCTTCATAGACATGATGCACAGGGACTTCCCTGGTATGTCCGTCATTGCAGAGGACCTTGGTGAGCTCAGTGATGCGGCAAAGGAGCTTGTGGAATACAGTGGCTTTCCCGGCATGAAGGTGCTGCAGTTCGCCTTCTCGGGTGATTCGGGAAACCCCTATCTTCCGCATAACATCACGGAGAACTCCACCTGCTTCACTGGCACGCACGATAACAACACGCTCGTCGGTTGGCTTCGCTCTGCTCCTGCAATGGAGCGGAAGTACGCCCTGGACTACCTTGGCCTTTCGCACAGGGAGGACCTGCCCGATGCCCTGCTCGCGGCGGCGCTTGCAAGTAAGGCGGAAACCGTTATCATCCCGCTTCAGGACTGGCTCGGCCTGGGCACAGAGGCGCGCATGAACCGGCCCGGAACGGTGAGCAACCGTAACTGGAAGTGGCAGTGCCCCCCAGAAGCGCTTACTACAAGCCTGGCAAAGCGCATCCGCCACAAGACCAAGGACCTCTACAACCGCTGACACTCCGCGCAAAAGGCGGCACAGCGTGGCAACCTAGGGCATCAAGCTGCGGTCTTGGGCAGGGCGGCTGAAGTCTACCTCCATCGTACAGTTGACGCATCCACCTGCGATTCCGTCTACCTCCCCGTCATTGCGAGCGCAGTGACAACTCGTGCAAAACTTCCGTCATTGCGAGCGCAGCGCGTAGCGCGCAGCGCGGCAACCTAGGGCATCAAGTTGCGGTTTTGGGGTCGATGGCTGAAGTCTACCTCTCCGTCATTGCGAGCGTAGCGCGTAGCGCGCAGCGTGGCAATCTATGGATACAGCTCTCATTGTCGGCAGCCTGTCACAGCGCACAGTCTTGCGTTGCTGAAGGAAGAAGAGACGGCAGTGAAGAAGAGGTGGCATCCTCTTGTCACCCCGGGCTTGACCCGGGGCCTAGCCCAGCGGTTGTAGAACTACCAGGGCTGTCGTCTATTCCTGCCATGGGCACTACGAGGGAAAAAGCAGGCAGTGAAAAGGATGCATGGTGTGGCTGGCAGCCAGGCCACCAACTCCGTTGGCATTGTCCTTCTCGTAGGCAGAAAAGAAGCCGCTTGCCACAAATCCGGGAGTTCCTGTCGCAAAAGTGGCGTATTGTTTGATTCATCGCAGGGCTCCATAATAGCCTTCTCGACTGGCAATTCACTTACCAGCAGGTTTAGATATGAAGTAGCAAATAGCCTTGAAGAGGCAGCTGGGAAATCAAACAATACGCCACTTTTGCGACAGGAACTCCCGGATTTGTGGCACGGTGCAAGTGAAAGCAGTGTTACGCAGCCTGCGGCTGCGTTTATTGGCGTAAAGGGCGAAGAGAAACACGCGGCAGCACCTGTATCCCAAGCAGAAACCCACAGGCGTGCCAACAGAAGCGCGGCAACAGGGCACACACTGCCACTCTTCCTTGCCTGCTCTTCTTCCTTCAGCAATGCGAGTCTTTGCGCTGTGTCAACGTCACAAATCCCCAACCGCTGGCGTAGATTGCCACGCTACGGCTGCGCCTCCGCTCGCAATGACGGGAGTGTTTATACCCTAGCCAGCCGTTGCGTCATCTGCACTTCCTACCAATACGGAGCCAGCGTAGCTGGCGACAAGCGCGGGTTTGCTCTTTACCCGCGCGACACAGTCACCGCTCGCAATGACGGAGGGGTCAACCGCTAAGCTGACCACGTTAAGAGGGACCCCAGCGGGGCCCCTCCTGTACTTCTATCCTACCGTCGCCTTGCGTCAGAGGTCTATCCTGGTCCCATTGATGATCAGGTGGTCGACACGCTCTAAGCCAGGCAGCGGCCTCACAATGGTGAAGGTGTGCGTATTGGCGCCAGCATCCTGAAAGATCACGCTCATACCTTCCTCAGTGATGCTGTAAACACTGCCATCCTCGTAGACGACATCTATGTCCAACTCGGCTCCCACCTTGACTGCACCCTGCATCCTGACCGTGATGCCCAGGGAAGAAAGCTCCACGGATTCAAGCTTCACTGGCGTACCACTGACATTCACCGTAGCGCCAACCTTCTTGATAATGGTGTCCATGCGCTCGGGAACCTCAAAGCCTACCTCCCAGACGCCATCAATGACCTGTGTATAGTAGAAGCCTTCAAAGAGGAAGCAATACTCTCCCAGCGCCTCCCTGGCAATCTCAAAGACATACTCCTCGTGGTCAGCCAGACCGTCCTCGTTGCGTTGCCCTGCGCCAATGGAGTAATACGACTGCAGTTCCTCACCCGTACGCTTGTTGACAAGCGCTAACCAGGTAGCAGCATTACCGCGATCGCTGTCGCGCCCCAACTGGACATGGAGCTTGCCATCACGATAGGCGATATTGGAAATCCAAGCCTTGTCACAACCGGGTATCGCAAGCGCAAAGGCGTCTAACTCAAGGATCTCCTTTACTTTATCAAGATCATTGCCGTCCTCGTAGAACTTGGTGCTGAAACCCCCAGAAGTACCCTCCAGGGTATTCCGCTTCACAAAGTCCCCCTCATTCTCGGCAAGCAGCTGTGGGATGTTGATGTCATTCGCGGCAATGCGATACTCGACCACGCCACTCATGAAGGAACTCAGGGTGAACAAGACGCTGTCGCCCGGCTTTGCGCTGATGGAGTGGATCATGAAGGTAGCCGTCTTTGTGGCGGGGTCATACCCTACCAGGGTCGATCCTCCCCCACCCAACGGCCGACTTCCCGTCATGCTCCAGCGGTTGATCGTGGCGTCGTCGGAAAGGCGATCGCCCGTCTCGTCGGTCACCTCGACAAACAGATAGGTATTCTCGCCATCATTGACAGCGGACAGGACTTCCATCTTGAAGCCCTGGTCGGAGGCGCTTTGACCGATCTCCGACACATACTTGGCGATGTTCGCTCCCTCGCCAAAGTACTGGTAATACAGCTCATAGATGCGGTTTGCGCTGGTAAAGCCAACGAGAAGGACAAACACAGCAGCGATTGCAGCCACCATGAGAAGCCTTCTCCGTGGCTTGGCTTGCCTGCCGGTCCTCACGGTTGCAGCAGTTGCAATAGCAGCACTTTCAGCCTGGGCAGCCTCTTCAACCTGAGCACACTCGGCAGTCTTGGCGACAAAGCGCCCTTGTATGTTCTGGATGTTACTGTCACTGAGAGGATGCTCGTATGCGGCAAGCGACTCAAGCTCCTCGTTTGACAGTTGCTCCAATGGGTCGATGGGATAATTCATTACAATGCCTCCTTATATCTGGTGGGCAGGGAACTTGAGAGGCTTTGCTTAGCACGATAGAGACGGTTCTCGACTTCTTTCTTTGGCAGTTGCGTCCTTGCTGCGATCTCGGCAGGCTGTTGGTTGTAGAAATACCGTCGCACAAGTATCTCCCGAGTTGGCTCAGGCAGATGCACTATGGCACGGTACAGGTCGCCATAGTCCTCTACATCCGCCGCCTCTTCAGAGGACGGCTCCTCATCCTGCCTCAGGTCCTCAAAAGAGACGACCTTTGTCTGAGCCGCCCTGCGATACCTGCTGATCGCCTTGCGGGAAGTCAAGACGCACAGGTACGACTTCAGGCTTCCCTTCTCGGGGTCATAACGCTCGTTGTTTAGCCACAGGTCCAAGAAGACATCAGCGATGCATTCCTCGATATCATGCCCGGTGAAACCGTCTGCCTTCGCCAGATGCCGGCTGGCCACAACCCACAGCAGCCGCGAGTAACTGGAGATAGCCTGCGCAAATGCTATCTCATCGCGTGCCCGTAACCCCTTGATGATCCTTGCCTCGTCCACAACTGACTCCTTGGGTCTCTGTGCCTGATTAAGCCTCTACTACCTACTTCGCAGAAAAGGGCAAAAACACTCACAGTCAAACCAGTTTATACCATCACGTTGGATTTAAGATTCTTCTCAGGTAATATGCACTCAGCTGTTGAATCGCAAGGGAGGGGTCTTATCGCACCAGGAGTTAGTCTATACTATGCACACGAACAAACCTGACTATCGGGGCTTTCGATAATGACGAGCGTAGACAGACAGAAGTCCACCAAACCAGAGGCAACAGTGGCTGAGTCGCAGAACGTGCCACAGTTGGCAATCCACGATATCTTTGGTGTCTTGGGCATCACCTTCAACCTTACCTGGGGCCTTTGTGTGCTGAGAAGCCCGCTTCTTTTCAAGACCCTGGGGCTGACCATGTTGCCCATAGTCGCCAAGGAAGTCTTCATCGCAGCACAGCTGCTCATTGTGGTCATCATCCTTCTACTGGTATCCCTCAAACTCTTTGTGCGGCTGACCGTCTACCTTCTAATAGTGGTTGCAGCCTGCTCACCTCTGGCAGCCATCCTGGACATCGTTGGCGCCGGCCCTGCCACCATCCTTGTGTTTTGGGCCATATCGGGATTCGGGACCACGGTGATCCTGGTGTTCTGGGGCTCCTATATCACCAAGCTCGACCATCGTCGTATCGTTTTATACCCCACACTCAGTTTTGTCTTCATGGGCCTTCTGATGATGATGGTGGGCTTATTCGATCCTGCGACTGCAGCTGTAGTGATCACCTTGTTCCCCCTGATATCACTGCTCATGCTCTATCTGGAGCGCAGGATGCGGTCAAGCGAAAGGAGCGCCTCGATACATGAGGAGTTCGTGAATTCCGGGTACAAACCATTCCCAAGGAACGGGGCGCTTATCCGTTCGATACTGGGAACCATGAAGAACAGCCTCTTCTTTGGCTTTGCGATCTATTACTTCTTCATAATGACATCCCACAACGCTTCCCTGGTCTTTGGATTGATGATCCTTATCGCCTGTATTGTCCGAGTCATCGACCTTTCAAACAAAGATATCATCAATATGGACTCACTAGGCAGAAGCCTGATGTTGGTTGCCGCCATTACGCTTCTGCCGCTTTCCTTCATCAACGCAGACATCACCTTCTACCTTTGCTGCATCATCCTGATCTACTCCGGCCTGGCAAACATGACCGGTATGAGCGCAATCGGTGAGAACGCGAGGACCAATGAGATCAATCCACTGATCATCTTCAGTGTTGACAGGCTGGGGAACCTGACGGGGCTCGGCATCGGCATCCTCCTCTCCTTCCTTTCCTTTGGCACGGAAGGCCTCGAGGCCGCCACTGGCTCATTCTTCCCCTGTGTGCTCATGATCATCCTGGTACTCATGCATCCGATCATCGTCAGCGGCAACCATTCCTATCAGTTCACTGTCAGCAGGAAGACGAACAATATCGCAGCTCCAAATACAGAAAGCCACTACGGATTCTGGCGATATCGCTGCATGAAGTTCGCAGAGCACTATCGTCTCTCTCCGCGCCAGCTGGAGGTCATGCTCCTTCTGGCAAAGGGACGGGATGCGGTCTACATCGAGGAGACCCTGATGATTTCCGGCCATACTGCGAAGGCCCACATCTACAATATCTACTCGAAGACCAATGTCCATTCTCGCCAGGAACTCATCACCCTCATCGAGTCATTCGAAGTACCCGATCAGGATGGATGAGCCCGCGGACTTCAAGACTAGCCGCTTCTACTAATGAGCATCTTTACTGCCAATAGCCTAATAAGCTTCTGTTTGGGATGAAAGATCATCCGAATCGAAGTAGACTGTTTTCAAGGCTCAGTGACGCAGGTTTTTCGCGTGCGCCCATGCCCGTTGTTGTTCACTGATAAGAAGGAGGATACCAAGATGCAGTGCGTACGTTGCCTGAATGACACAGCTTCAAAGGTGTGCGACGCCCCTGATGGGAGCGGTGCCTGGGAGGTATACTTCTGCGAGAAGTGCCGCTATAGCTGGCGGAGTACAGAGGAAGACTACATCGTTGATATCGCGAAACGGAACCCTAAGTTCCAGCTGAAGGAAAAGGATTTCGAGGTAGTCTGAGAGTCGGTGTGATCACCCATGGTGATTGTGGCTCGAACCAACAATCCATGAATAACTGAGAGGCAAAGAAGAGTCTTTTCTGCTGTGAAGGGACACGGCAAAATGGCTAAAGAGAAAAAACAGTTCCACTATGCGTGGTTGATCCTTATCGGCTGCTGCTGTTTCAACGCGGGGACCATGGCTCTATCCATGAACATAGCCGGCGTTTTCCTGCGGCCCCTCCAAAGCGCCCTGCAACTCAGTCCAGCAGAAGTAGCCCTTTGGCTTTCGGTAACCGGGCCAGCCTCAGTTGTGACCGCGCCTCTCTGGGGTTACCTCATCAACAGCAAGAACATCAACATCGTCACCACAGCCGGGGCGGCGTTCATGGTTGCGGCAATGGTCATCTTCGCTTTCGCAGACAGCCTCTGGATGCTCATAGCTGCAGGCCTTTGCGTAGGCGCTTCCATACCCTGCACCTTCAACATCATCTCCGCAACCCTGATAGGTAACTGGTTCGATGTCAGTATCAGGGGAAGGATGCTGGGAATCGCAGCGGCTTTCTCTGGGGTGAGCACCTTTGTCTGGGCTCCCCTGTTCACCATACTCATCCAGAATATCGGGTTACAGATGACCTACCTTATTGTTGCGCTGATCTGTGCCATTCTCCTCTTCCCCTTCTCCCTGTTCGTCTTCAAGCGCGACCCTGCGAGCAAGGGCCTGCTGCCCTATGGCTATAAAGCAGAAACGGAGAAGTCCGAGAAGCCCGTAGAGCGTGGCGCGAGTCTCTCGTCTGCGGTTAAGACCCTGGCCTTCTGGTGTGTCCTGCTTGCCCTGGCATTCACCGTCATGGGCGTGGGGATCAATGCGAACCAGCCCAGTTTCGCAGCAGAATTCCTGGCAGGCCAGATGGATCCGGCATCGATACCGCTCTTTGGCGCATCCATGATCTCGGTTGCTGCGGCTACCAACATCATCGGTAAGCTGATTTTTGGCTTCCTTACCGATAAGTTCGGTATCCGCAAGACATTCATCATCTTCTATATCTGCTTCATCTGCGCATACGTCATCTGGCTGACCATACACAACCCCGCGGGGATGATAATCGGCGCCTTCCTCTTTGGTATGCACAATGCGCTGGTGTCTGTTGGTTATCCCCTGCTCACACGGACTATCTTTGGGCCTAAGAACTTCGCGAAGATCTTTGCTTATGTGCCGATGCTTGGCAGTATCACCGGTGGCGGCAGCGCCACGATCCTCGGCTTCATCTATATGTACACAGGCAGTTACACCTATGTCCTGTACTTTGGGATGTTCCTTGTTGTCATCATCGCGGTATTCGCTATCATCGCGACTAACTACATAGGGAAGATCAAATGGGATGATACGTCCGAACCGGCACAGGAACAGGCGCAGGCACAGGCTTAACCAGTCACTTCTTTCCTAACGAGGCACACAGAATGGGCGACCCTTTCGGATCGCCCATTTCCTGTTCGGACTTGCTTTGGAACAAAGAGCGCTACCGCTGGACCTTCTTCTCAAGACCAGATGCAGGCTCACCAACCAGAAAGCCGTTCTCAGCCCAATCGGCCCAGAGGCCGCCGTCGATTTGGGCCATATAGCCATCAATGAAGATCTTCCGATCATAGAACTTCCCCCGCAGCTCCTTGCTCTCGGATCCACACTCGGGGCATTTCTTCCCGGCAATCATCCAGGCTGGTTTTGCGTAGATCGCTTTGCAATCATCGCAAACAAAGACATCGACGCCAAAAGGTATATCGGTCAGTCTTTCAGCCATTTTTCCTCCTTACGTGTAAGTTGCATTCCAAAACCATTGTAGCGGTCCAAAGCAGTCCTACTGCTTGGGAACAAAGAGGACTTGACGCGTCTTCTTCTCAAGTTCCTTGGAAAGCTCTTCAACGGTCCCATACTTCATGGCGCCCGTAAAGCAGTTGTGGACGCAGGCAGGCTTCTTTCCCTTTGAGACCCTATCCGCGCAAAGATCGCACATGTCGGTGGGGACAGGGACAAAGGTCAACTGCCAGCTGTTTTCATCGATCTGCCACGGACCGATCTCAAATACCTTTATGCCCCACTTGCCTTCTGGGATATCAAGTTCTGCCTTGCATGCGATCTCGCAGGTGTGGCAGTTCGTGCAGTATTCGTAGTCGATAAGAAGACCTAGCTGAGACATCAGTATTCACCTTCCTCACACTTGTATATGTTGCAGAGAATAGCCTTGACATCTGCGCCGAATCCAGTCACTCCCTGATGGCCAGCTTCGCTCAGAAGGTTGGGATTGAC
Organism: Coriobacteriia bacterium; assembly: GCA_009783245.1. GTDB lineage: Bacteria > Actinomycetota > Coriobacteriia > Coriobacteriales > UBA8131 > WRHL01. The sequence goes on along the minus strand of WRHL01000033.1, from coordinate 1,699 downwards.
ATCCCAGCAGCCATACATGGGGTCACCCTTTGGATCCATCTCGGGGAACCACCAACCGGATTGGAGGTTGATGCAACGAGGGTCGATAATCCTGGTGATATGCGCAGTCTGACGGATACGTCCCAGGTTGTTCTCGATCCAGCACCAATCGCCTTCTTTGATGCCAAGTGATGCGGCAAGGTCAGGATGGACCTCGAATTGCGGATACTTGCAGATCTCACGGAACTTGGCAACCTGGCGTCCCTCTGAGTGGAAGAACTGGATGTTACGGGTACCGGTCATCGCGATGATCGGGTATTCCTTGTACATCTCCGGTGTTGAATAGGGGCTCTGATAGGGCTCTGCATAGAAGGGCAGTGGTGGAGCGCCAATGGATTCAGCCACGGTTGAATACAGCTCAACACGGCCAGAAGGAGTTGGGAAACCGAGCTTGCCGTCATGGCGGAGGCCGCCTGTCTTGTAGCGATAGTACTCTATGGAGGAGTCATACCACCAACGCATCTTTGTGAGTTCCTCATAGGTAACAGGAGCAGGCTCCAACATGGCATCATACATGCCATCGACATCCGGCCAGGGGAACATATCCTTGTTGAAACGGCTGCCTATGTCGATGATGATCTCCTGGTCCGACTTCACATCGCCACTGCGCTCTAGACCCACACAGGGGGTGATGGCGCTGATGTTCGCGTACCAGGCGCGGATGCTCTTCTTCTCTGGCCAGCAGGCAATGGGAAGGAAGAGGTCTCCCAGAGCCTGTGCGCTTGGGGTCATAAGGTAGTCGAGGATGACAAAGAACTCGATCTTCTTCATGACGTTGTACACACGGGAGAGGTCTGCGTTGCTCATGCAGCAAAGCGGGTTCGTGCCGATCATATAGGCTGCACGATAAGGTTGCGGGTCATCGCGCTCGGCTTGCTCGAGCTGCAGGTCCGGTTGGTCAAGGCGCATACCCAGACCGATCATGGGGTACTCATAGTAGCCCACGAGGGATTTCTGTGCCTCCTCGGAGAGGAACTCCCAGCCCCAACCAAAGGTGGCGACTCCACCGGGGTCGGGTGCATAGATGTTCCCGCCAGGGGCATCCAGGTTGTTGGTGATGGCAATCGCACAAAGGATCGCCTGCACGCTGTTCACACCATTCGACTGCATGTCAAGGGCAAGGCCAAGCTGTATGCCGGAGTTGTTCCCCGCAGCATAGATGCGAGCTGCCTTCCTCAGTTGCTGGGGATCGATCCAGGCCCTCTCGCAAAGCTCGTCTATATCGTATTGCTCTAAAGTCTCCTTGAGCTCATCAAAGCCAAAGGTCCAGAGGTCGACGAACTCATGGTCGTACAGGTCCTCGTCGATGATCGTCTTCAAGAAGGCAATAGCTACCGCTGAGTCGGAAGCCGGGCGATTCTGCAGCCAGATCTCGGAACGAGCGGCGAACCAGGTAAGCCGCGGGTCGATGGTGATGACCCTTGAGCCACGCTGCATACACTCGACCAGCCAGCTGCCGAAGAAGCCGTCGGAGCTGGATTTTGTGCAGTCGTTACCCCATACAACTATGACCTCAGGGATCTTGAAGCCTTCATGGTCCCAGCGATCCTCAAAGATCTGTGAACAGTCGACCTGTGTGTAGTTTCCTACCGTAACAACGTGGGCGACCATACGCGGCATCCAGCACGCCAGGCCAGAACCATAGCTTACGCCATGCGGA
>WRHL01000032.1 GCA_009783245.1 Coriobacteriia bacterium | reverse complement strand
GAGCCCTTGGGCAATCTCATTGCTGATTCCTACATCTATGCGGTGAAGAGGGCTGAAGGTGCCGACTATCGCGAAGTGGCCGTGGCTGTTGTGCCTTACGGTGTCATCCGTGGCTCGTTTCCGGAAGGCCCCATAACCGTTGCGGATGCGTATAACGTGAGCAGTCTGGGTATAGGGCCGGACAGGGTGCCGGGTTATCCGCTGGTCAGCATCTATCTGACCGGCGAGGAACTGAGGACTTTAGCCGAGGTGGACATCTCTGTCTCAACCTTGATGAAGGAGGCACGGCTGTACGTCTCGGGCCTTTCCTATACCTATAACCCCTCCCGCCTGATTCTGAACAGGGTTACCGATGTGCAACTTGTGAGCCCTGATGGGACGCTGAGCGAGCTGGATGGCAACAAGCTGTACCGGGTGATAGGCGGCCTGTATTCCTGCCAGATGCTTGGTGAGGTAGAGTCGCGCTCCTTTGGGCTTTTGAAGATTGTCCCAAAGGATGCCGAGGGCAATCCCATTGTTGATTTTGAGGAGCATATTGTCTATAGCAACGGCGTAGAGCTCAAGGAGTGGGTCGCACTTGCTGACTACCTGGCCTCCTTTGAGCCCATCAATGGCACCGCGCAGGTACCTGAGTATTACAACCAGTTGCATCAGCGGAAGATCGAGGAAACCAGCAAGTCGCTGCCAGACCTGCTGAAGAGCCCCAACAAGATCTTCTTCATAGTGCTTGGCGTGGCTGTCTTGCTGCTTGCGATCCTCATCTTTGTCCCGCTTTTGATTGTGCGCAGGGTGCGTCGCGTCAGACAAAGGAAGAAGGCAAGGCTAGCCGCTCAGAGCTGACGAGACAGGCTTGTTCCACGGGATACTCTTCAACGATGCAGGCATTCTCCAAAAGCCATGTGCCAGCCTTGAGACGTTCAGCGGTCTCGGTCAGCATGAAGGTGCATCCGGAATACTCCATCTGCTTTCTCATGAGATCGGGGTTCTCCGGGTCAAACGACCTGCACGCTTCGCGTATGTCCTCGTCGGTCAGGCAGAGTCTCTTCTTTTGGAACAAGGCATCGAGGGCATAGCCTTGTGTGAGGAGCTCTTTGCCCTGCATCATGGTGACCAGGTTGAACTGCTGTTCCCCGCCATTCTCTTCGATATATGTGGCCAAGCTTGTTCCTTCACTTCTGAGTCTGGCCGTGAGGTTATCGATGATGTTTCGCTGCATGGCGAGAATGGCCTCGTCATCGATCTCTCCGGTGAATCGCTTGGCTAGCTCAGCAACCGCAAGCTGTCGCTTGAGGTCCTCATACTCATCCCGATAGCTCTTCTCGAACTCTTTGCAGATAAGATCCCTGAAGCCCGCCAAGGTCTTTGCCTCAGGAGCGTTCTGCCTTATCCATGCGTCATCAATGACAGCGCTATATAAGTCAGCCATCTGGGCAACCTGCCTGTCTACCTCCTCTTCGCTGATCGCAAAGGGAGGAAGGGAGATGGTGACGGGGCTATACGATGCAAGCCTGAAGTCTCCTTTCAAAGTCACCTCTACCGTGAACTCGAGCTCAAATCCCCTTCTGGCAACTATGTGTTCAGTTGCCTTTGCAGGGAAGGCCGGAGAAAGGCGCTTTTTGTCTATTGCAAAAGGTGTGAGGTACTCGACAATCCGTGTTGCCACGATAGTATCGAGATCCTGTATGCCAAGTCTCTCCTGCACGATCTCAGGGATTGTCTTATTCATCTCAGGGTGGAGCCCCATCTGTTGGGCGAAGGCGATCTGTGCCGCCTCGAATGCCCGATCTACCTCATCTGCAGTTGCGGTAACGCTCAGCAGCAGCTTGTTCTTAGCCTTCTTCTTTTCCGCGACCTTCATGTGCCCTCCTTAAGGAATCTTATGTGTTGATCGCATGGGTTCTGCTCAGGACCGGGGTCACAGGCTCCCGCCAGATAGAACAATTCTAGGGGATGGCTTCTCCGTAGAATAATGTGTTGAAAGGATGATTTTCGGATAATACGGGTGATTCTCGGGGTGACGGATCGCCTTGATAATCACCCGATTCTAAGACTTCCTTTCATGCGCACACTGAAGAATGCTTGTATGTGGAGAAAAAGGGTCAGGAATGCAAACGATGGAGAGGCTCTCAAGAAACCTGAATCTCTCGAAATTCATACCGCCAAAAACCCATCCAGAATACGTTCGCAGAGAGCGGTTGATCCAGCGCCTCGACCTGTGCGATAACCACAAATGCACCCTTCTCCACGCCCCAGAAGGTTATGGAAAGGCTTCTTTGCTCAGTGATTGGTACTCCCGGACAAAGGCTGACAATGAGAGGATCACCCTCTGGTACCGTGTTGACACAGCCGATGGGGATCCAGATTGTTTTTGGAGCAACTTCATCGAACTGGGAAACAGGTCTTGGCCTGGAATCAAGGAGGCCGTTATCAGCAGTGTTGGATTGTGGGAACAGTGTTCTTATCGTCAACTGATCCTGATACTTGCAAACCAGATTGTCAGATTCTCAAAAGAGCACATCCAATACACGCTTATCTTTGACAGATTCGACAGTTTCAAACTCTCAGAGAGCGAAACCCAGTTCTTCATCCTCTCTGCCATGTTGCCCTCAAACGTGAATATCATCATCGCGTCAAAAGACTACCCAAACAGCCGCCTTATCGAGCACGACGCCTACTCCACGTTCTCACTGCTGGATGTGGGCACCTTGGCGCTGACAAGGCAGGAAGCGCAGGAGCTTCTCACTAATAAGGGGGAATACGTCATCGAGGGCGGTTTTTTTGACCTCATGTATACGAAGACAGAAGGATGGCCCCTTGCGGTCTATATCCTTAAGGAACAGATCGCGGCAGGAAAGACCCCGGAGGATGCGATTAAGGAGCTTTCTGGCAAAGACCAGTACCTTGAGGCCGTCTTCAAGAGAGTGCCCATGGAGGTTCCACAGACAGCGATGAGATTCTTGTTGGAAACCTCGTTCTTTGAGGTCTTCTCGACACAGATGTGCGATTATGTCTTACAAGGCAACGGTGCCAAAGAGGTCATCGAGTTGCTTGAAGGTGTTGGGGCCTTCATCTTCCCTGTGGATTCGAATCGCCATTGGTACCGGTACCACTACCTGTTTGCGGAGTGGCTGCGGAATCAGGCCATGACCCTTCACTTGGATCAGGTCCGCACCTTGAACCAACGGGCAGGATCCTGGTACCGGAACAACAAGCGCTCTTTGCTTGCAGCAAAGCATATTGTTGCCGCTAGCGAAGGAAGCTTCATCACCAGCCTTACGAACAGTGTGTTTGTAAGGTCGCGGATCTCTGACAGTAAGCTCCTTACGTGGGTCTTTGAGTTGCATGAGGCGGATTTGGAGAAGGAGCCGTATTTCTGCCTGCTTGCAGCCTGGGCCTTTGCGTATTCAGGCCGCCCTTTTGACGCGAAGCGTTGGCTTTGCCTCACCGTAGCGTCAATTGCGGAGAAACGCATCGATGATACGGGGAAAAGGAAGCGGAGCCTGCCTGCGCACAGGCAGCGGGATCTTGCCGATGATTCCATTCTTGAGGCGCGGATCAGGATAACCTCACAGGTCATCGAGTCGAAGTGCTGTACGTTACTGGGAGAAACCCAGGCCGGGGTTGACGTGTCCTCACTTTTGCTGAACGACATGGACCCCTTGCTCGATGACATACTCAAGATGGTGCTGTACCAGAACCTGGGCGAGGCGTATGAGCTTCGCGGGACTGTTGAGACAGCTGGGAAACACTTCCAAAGAGCAATGACCATTGCCCGCATCAATGGCTTTGACTTCCTGGTTGGCCTGACGCGCTACCAGTTGATACATCTGCTGTACATCCAGGGCAGGTTGAGTGAGGCAGAGAACCTCTGCCGTATTGCACTGGCCGACTGTCCTCCCGACTACACGGTGTATGGAGCCCTGCAGGTGTCGCAGGCCCAGATCAGCCTTATGAAGAACCGCATGGACGATCTAGAGGCAAGCTTTGAGCAGGCCTTCCTGCATCTTTCGCCAGACAGGAACATAGACCTGTTCCTCGATGCCTGTGTTGTGCAGAGCCAATACCTGATCATCAACAAGGACTATTCGGAGGCCCTGACCAAGCTGGCGCTTGCGCGTCAGGCGATCACCTTGAGCAAGGACACTCCCCCTCGCGGGGTGGCTCCTGTTGTGTATGCGCAGCAGATACGCCTCTATATCAGACTCAATGACCTTGATGCCGCTGAGGACCTGCTCAGGGAATACGATTCACTGTTGCTTCCCCATGCGACCGAAGGCGCCCTCTACCACGACATCTTGACCATCCGTATAAAGCTTGAGAGACGCGAGGACACCAATGGGCTCCTTGAGGAGCTGGAGGCGCTTGCGAGATACTCACTGGATCATCGATATCTCCTCGTTCATATCGAAGCGCTGTTGCTTATCGTCAGGCTCTGTTACCTGGATAGAAGGATCCCTGAGACAGGGAGATTCCTCCACAGGGCGCTTGAGCTCGCAAAACGCGAGCTGATACTACTGCCCTTCCTTGAGGAAGGCGATCTTGTCCGGCTGCTCTTACGAGAGCTGATAGGCTCACGTGGACTCAGTTATGAGACGGACAGGTTCGCCCGGAAGGTGATCGCCGCGTTCGATTCCCTGGCTTCCAAGGGTGTCGCAGCAGATGTGGGGCCCGACCTGGTGGCAGGGTCGCCTGTGGTTGAGAGCGTGTTTGTTGATCACTGGGGGCTTACGAGCAGAGAGGGAGAAGTGCTCCAGATGCTTGTACGTGGGATGAACAGGAAAGAGATAGCCTCGACGCTTTGTATCTCTCGGAACACGACAAAGACGCATATCTCCCACATCTACGAGAAGATGGATGTCCATTCGATTCCAGAACTGTTGCATACCATGATCGAACTTGAGGCATTGTCGGTAGTAGGCAGCTGAGAACAGAAGCGCGTCCATGGGCAAACGTCGGCAGAAAGAGAGAAAACAGATGTCATCCACAAGGAGATCCGCGCTTATGATCTTCAGCAAACCACCCGTTCCAGGACTGGTTAAGACCCGGTTGACAGAGGAACACGGAGGTAATCTGAGCGAGAAGGAAGCGGCGGAGTTCTTTCAGTGTTCGCTTCTTGATGTGACGGAATTGGCGATGCTGGCGCTTGATGACCTTGACGAGAAGAACGCACAGGAGCGGGCCTGCAGCGCGGCAGCCCCTGATAAGACCTACGACCTCTTCATTTCGACGATCTCCTCAGATGCGATTGCCATAATCGCCGCCCTCCTTGCTGAGGAGGCTCCCTGGCCACGGAAGCTTGGGTTCATCGAGGATAAGGGCGCATCCTTTGATGAGCATTTCGACAGCGCCTTCTCCCAGCTCTTCGAGCGGGGTTATGAAAGCGTTGTGTCCATTGGCGCCGACATGCCCCTGCTCCCCCGAGAGCATATCATTGATGCCTTCTGTTGGCTTGAGCGTCTTTCCGGGCTTTCAGAGGAGGGCTTTGCATTTGTGCAGGCGCCCTGCCAGCAAAGCGGGGTCTCGCTTGTGGGAATGACCAGGGGTACTCCCCTGCCGGCCCAGGGGGTGTACTACAACCTCACGGGATTGCCGGCGCTTGATGCCTATACGATGAAGCTACGTGGGCTTTCTGTGCCGAACGCTTTCCTCAGCCCTGTCTCGGATGTAGACGGTGATGCTGATCTGGCGCACATGATCTCGTGCCTGAACGCGGTGGCCGAAGCCAGCCTGTATCAACCGGATCTCTTCTTGGCCAGGCGCGTGCTGGAATGGGTCGACCGCATGGGCCTGACGGTGATGGCCCCGCCAAACGACGAGCATGATCCCCGGCAGTACATAGATATACCGTAAGGCAGACTTGAGGCAAGAGTGACCGAGGGGTTGTCCGCTGTGTTAGCGTCACAAATCCCTGACCGCTGCCGTAGATTGCCACGCTACGCGCTGCGCGCTGCGCTCGCAATGACGGGGAGTTGTAATCGAACGCAAGTGGATGCGTCTGCTGCACCTGGACTCGCATGATGACGGGGAGTAGTACAGCTTGAATGGGCTGTATCACCCAAAAATAGTACCTCGCATCACCTTGGGCAGACCATGTAATGCTCCCCCACTGACAATACACTTACAAAGGAAGGCGCCGTTTCTTGCCTGGCGCCACTGATTCGGCCGAATCATCTGCGGTCCATTGATGACCAAGAGCGAGCATTTGTAAGAGGAAGTCAGGAAAGGAGAAGGTATGGCAGTAACCAAGAAGATGCCGAATAACCATGTCGATGAGAATGGGGTGCGTTGGCGTTATTCGATTTGCCACTTCTGTCACCTCAACTGCGGTGTGATTATCGGCGCAGACCCCAAGACCGAGCGTATCGTTGAGATCCGCCCGCATGAGGAAATGGGAACGGTGTTGTGCAACCGCTTTGGCCCCAAGGGCGAGCGTGCCATCAAGTTCCATCATCATCCCGCCCGCATCAACCACCCCCTCAAGAGGGTTGGCGAGCGCGGCGAAGACAAATGGGAGACTATTTCCTACCAGCAGGCCTTGGATGAGATCGCTGCGAAGATGAAGGTCCAGATCGACAAATACGGCCCTGAGACCGTGTTCGCCCTTGAGGGGACCTATCGCACCGACCATCTGTGGGCACGTACCCGTTTCATGAACTGCCTGGGCAACCCGGGAAATGTTGTCGACCCAGGCACCGTGTGCTGGTGCTGGAATTACACGCTCAACATGGCTATGGTCGGTTGGCCTATCGAGTCCATGTTCCCACCAGGGACCGCATACGCAAGCACATCTGTAGTATGGGGCAAGCGCCTCTGCGAAAGCTATGCTCCCGAAGGCCCGCTGTGGCGTACCGTCCTCCAGTCGCTTAACCGCGAGAAGGACCCCATGCAGCTTATCCAGATCGACCCGGTTTGCACTGAGGAGTCCCGCAAGGCCGATATATGGTTGAGTCCGTATCCCGGCACCGACCTGGTATTGATGCTTGCCTGGTGTAACTACATTGTCCAGGAGGAGCTCTACGACGTTGACTTCATCAAGAACTGGTCGAATGCGGTCTTCTTGATGAGGAAATCCGACAACCAGATCCTCCGTTCCTCGCACGTTTCAAAAGACGGCAACAACGATGACTTTGTTGTCTGGTGCGAGAAGAGCGGTGGCGTGTCGCTTTGGAATTCCGATAAGGGCGAGTTCTATGACGCCGGTGTTGAAGCTGCCCTGAGCGGTGATTATGATGTGACCCTTGCCGACGGCAAGGTTGAGAAGTGCTGGACCTGCTGGGATGCCCTGGTGGCCCGCCTGGCTGAATACCCGGTTGAGAAGGCCTCGAAGATCACTGGCTGTCCTGTGCGTAAGATCCAGGAGGCTGCCTACCTGTATGCCACCAATGGACCGGCCTGTATCTGCTGGGGCCTTGGCGGTGGAGACTTCCACGGATACAATGCCGCGTACTCCGCACAGGCAAAGACGATCCTGCGTATCCTCACAGGCAATATCGACAACCCTGGTGGCGAGTATGTCGGCGAGCCTGCTGGCCCAGACTCCGCAGGGGATCCCATCAAGAAGTACCCGGTGCGTGACGCTGAGATGGAGATGGCAGAACGCAACCTGCCTGAGACTCGGAAGAAGTATCTGGGCAATGACCAGTTCCGCATGATGGCATGGCCGGGCTTTGAGGCTGTGGCCAAGTGCTACCAGAAGATGTTCGGCTTCAACCGCCCAATGCTCCACCAACTGCTTTGCGCGCCTCCTCTGGCATGGAAGGCGATTGAGGAACAGGATCCCTACCCGCTGACCGTTGGTATTGTCTGGGAGGCCAACCCCCTGGCATGGGCGCCAAACACCAAGCGCGTCTACAAGGCCCTGATGAAGCTCGATCTTCTCGTGACCGTTGAGTTCTTCAAGACCCCAACGGCCGCGATATCCGACTACATCATCCCCGGAACCGACTGGATGGAACGTCCTACCATGAGCACCTGCGAGGATGCGAACGACTATATCGTTGCTGGTGACCGCGGTGTTGCTCCCATCGGTGAGCGCCGTACCGACTATGAGTTCTTCCGCGAGCTGGGCCTGCGTTTTGGCCAGGAAGCGGATTGGCCCTGGGACACCTATGAGAAGGTGCTTGAGCATCGCATCGAGCGCGTGCCTGACCTTGACTATGAGAAGGCTGTCACCGACGGTATCTATCGTCCGCAGGAGACCTCGTACTACAAGTACAAGAACAAGCTCAAGAACGGTGAGACCCGCGGTTTTGCTACCCCGTCCCGTAAGGCAGAGATAGTCCCCTCCATCTACCAGGACCTCAACTATGATCCGCTGCCGTTCTATCGCGAGCTGCCCGAGACTCCGCTCAGTAGTCCTGAGCTGGCAAAGGAATACCCCTTCCGCCTGACCACCTCTGGCCGCGTAAGCCCGCAGTATCACGCTGAGATGCGTCAGCCTGGCTTTGGGATGCGTTCGATGAACCCGTATCCGATGACCTTCATCAACTTTGATGACGGCCGCGATATTGGCATACGCGACGGCGACTGGATCTGGATCGAGACACCGCGTGGCCGCATCCGTCAGATCGCCCACCTTGGCTGGGACATCCAGAAGGGCGTGGTCCAGGTTCCGCCAAGCTGGTGGTATCCCGAGCTTCCCGCTGAGGAGCCCTGGAGCCAGGGTGTGTTCGAGTCAGCAGCCAACGTGCTGGTCGATGACTCGATCGAGAGCCTTGACCCGATGACCGCTAACTGGTGCGGCCGTGGCCTGCTCTGCAAGATCTATCCCTGCATCGACGCACGCGACCGCTCTGACACAGAGGTATCTGCCTTGGATCAGACAAAGGGCAACACGTTCTTTGAGAAGTCGTATGCGAACCTCAATTTCTGGGAGCGCGACGGCAAGACCATCGACTATGACATTGGGGATGCCTGGGTCCATAAGCCCGAAGGCGGCGTTGTGGATAGACAGTACTAGGTTTCCAGCAACAGGCTCATAGGCCGTATGCAGGACGGATGTGAGCTGGCACTACTCCTTCTATGACTTAGCCCTGCCCACTCCTTTTGTGGGGTGAGTGGGGCTAAGTACCAGGGGGGACGCCGAACAACCGATTCCACACAGTATGAAAAGGACGAGCATGTACGGGCCTCCGGTCGCGTTCCACTTCTACAAGCACAGCATTGTCATCGACGAGGAATACTGTACCGGTTGCTTCAGGTGTGCGGGCATCTGTCCTACAAAAACGGTTATCGGCGCAAGGGTTATCGACGGCAGGAAGAAAGCCTTTGTCAAAGAGCCCGATGATTGCATCGGCTGTATGAAGTGCTTCAACTTCTGCCAGATAAAGGCAATAACCTGTACGAGAAAACCAAGGGAATACCAGTAGGCGCCCATAGACCGCCAGGCAGGATACAAGACTGTCAGGCCAATAGGCAACGATCTTGAAAGGCTAGGACCATGTGTTTCAACAAATCAGCGACTGCGAAAAGGACCTGTCCCGAATGTGGGAAGAAACAGGATGTGGAGAATACCATATGCTCGGATTGCGGGCATGAGTTCGAGGAGTCAGCACAGAAAAGACGGCAGCGGCAATGCCCTGAGTGTGGCGCCCAACAGCCGATGACCAACAGGAAATGCAGCGCGTGCGGAGCTCAATTCAGGCCGGGTGGTATGCGTACGGCTGCCTCAGGGCCGGCTGGGCCGTCTGGGCCCTCAGGGCCATCTGGCCCGTCCGGGCCGAGCGGGCCGTCTGGGCCGAGCGGGCCGTCTGGGCCCTCTGGGCCAAGGTAACCACCGAATATCGATCCCATGAAAAGGAGCGTTCATGCCTAAGGTAATCGATTTGCGTGATCCTGATATCGAAGTGCGGAAGTCGATGTGCTACTTCTGTCACACCAACTGCGGGGTCCTTGCCTATGTCAGGGACGGGGAGGTCGTTTACATCGAAGGCGATCCGGACCACCCGACCAACGCAGGTGGACTCTGCTGTCGCGGCAACATCGCTTTAAAGCACCTTGACCACCCGGATCGTATCAACAAACCCCTGAAGCGCACGGGAGAGAAAGGCGCCAACCAGTGGGAGGAGATCACCTGGGGCCAGGCGCTTGATGAGATAGCCGAACGACTAGCGGCAATCAAAGATGAATACGGGGCTGAAGCTGTTGCCACAGCGGGAGGCACGGTCCGCACCGATGACTGGGCGCGCCGCCGCTTCATGAACCTCTTTGGGAGCCCCAACAGCTTTCATAATGCGCTTCTTTGTTGGATACCCACCTTCATGATAGAGACGGCGATCTCTGGCTGGAGCCCCTTCTTAAGCGATATGGAGAACAGCCGGGTCGCAGTGATCTGGGGGGCTAACCCCGGGGCATCGACGCTTCCTGCGATGAGGGGTCTCACGGACCTGCATGAGAAGGGCCTGAAGCTCATCTGTATAGACCCGCGCTTCACCGAGACAGCAGCACATGCGGACCTCTGGCTTCCCATCCGTCCTGGCGCCGACCTTGCTCTGGCGCTGGCATGGATCAATGTCATCATCGATGAAGAGCTCTATGATGCGGGCTTTGTAGAGGACTGGTGTTATGGCTTCAAGGAACTGGTGGAACATGTGGAGCAGTTCACGCCAGAATGGGCCGCCCCGCTCACCTGGCTGGATCCCGAGCTCATCCGGGAGTCTGCCAGGATGTATGCCACCAACACCCCCGGCAACATACAGTGGGGCACATCCCTTGACCAACAGGGGAAACCCTCCGGCGCTGCGATACATGCCCGGGCGATACTGCGGGCGATCACCGGGAACATCGACTGTCCGGGTGGGGACCTCATGCCCGGCCCCAGCATGGAATACACCGTTGACGAGGAGCTTGAAGCGAACGAGTACCTGCCTGAAGAGCAACGTGCCAAACAGCTTGGCTCCGAGGCTTTCAAGCTCTGCTCCTGGCCGGGATACCGGCTCATCTCAGACATCGCAAGGGAGTATTGGGGCAAGGCCCCAACGGCGGAGTGGATGTGCGAAGCCAACGCACCTGCAGTCTTCCGCGCGATACTCACCGAGGACCCCTATCCGATAAGAGCCTTGCTGGTAGCAGCGACGAACCCGGTGAATTCCTACGGCAATAGCAGGGAAGTCCTCGAGGCTCTTAAAAAGGTCGATTTCCTCGTTACCAATGAGTACTGGATGACCTCTGCGGCGCTGTACTCGGACTACGTTTTGCCTATTGCGGGCGCGCTGGAGCGCCCGGTTGTGCACAACAACTATGGCTGTGCGGCGTCCATCGTCACCGGTGAGCGGGCTGTGTATCCCCTGCATGAGCGCGGAACCGACTATTGGTTCTGGCAGGGGTTGGGGCTACGTCTGGGGCAGGGGGAGGAGTTGTGGCCCTGGGCGAACGAGGAGGAGGCGTACTTTGACATTGTGGAGCCCCTGGGGTTTGAGGTGGATGATTACAACGGCTTTGTCCGGGAGGTAGGCTTCTATTTTCCCAAGCCGGAGTATTACCGGTACAAGGAGGAGGGCTTTTTCACCAGGACCGGCAGGGTGGAGCTGTATTCGACGGTGCTTGAGGAGTTGGGGTACCCGCCTTTGCCGCAGTACTGCGGACCGGTTGAGAACGAGGTCGAGCATCCTGAGCTGGCTGAGGAGTACCCTCTGGCGCTTTCCACTGCGGGCGGGTTCATGCCCTTCCATCACTCCGAAGAGTTCAATATCAAGGAGCTGCGCTATCTGCGACATGACCCCTACATGGAGATCAACCCTGCAACGGCGGCGAGGTTGGGCATAGAAGATGGCGACTGGTGCTGGGTGGAGACACTGCGTGGTCGCATCAGGCAGCGGGCGAACGTCACCAATGCGGTGCACGAGAAGGTCGTATTGGTCCAGCGCGGTTGGTGGTACCCAGAGCGCAAGGAGATCTGTGGGGATGACCCCTTTGGTGTCCTGGAGTCCAACGCGAACGTCTTGACGGCCACAGCTGAGGAGCACTGCGACCCTATCAGCGGGACCTGGGCGAACAGGGGCCTTCTCTGTCGCGTGTACAAGGCCGAGGAAGGCGGGCTCTCATGACACGATATGCGATGGTTATGGACACCCGGCGTTGCGTGGGCTGCGACTCATGCACCATTGCCTGCAAGGTGTGGAATGAGCTCCCGCTTGACGTACTCTTCTGCCCCGTTTTGAGGGACGGACCACACGGCGTGTACCCTCATCTCCACATGAACCACACTCCCCTGCTCTGCATGCACTGTGCAGAGACGCCCTGCGTCCACGCCTGTCCTACGGGCGCTTCCAGGCAGGACGCGGACGGCATCGTCTGGGTTGAGGAGAAGGGCTGCATCACCTGCGGGGCCTGTATTGCAGCCTGCCCCTACAACGCGCGCCACCGCGACAGGCAGCGTGGTGTTGTCATCAAGTGCGACTTCTGCAAGGACCGTGTGCGTGATGGTGAGGAGCCATTCTGCGTGAAGACCTGCCACCAGAGGGCGCGGGTCTTTGGCGACCTTGACGATAAGCACGGCGCCGTGGCGCGGCTGGTCAACTCGCTCAGGACCGAGAGGCTGTTTGAGGACATTGGCACGGAGCCTCAGGTCTATTACATCATGAGTAAAGGAGGGCAAGGATGAAGAAGCATGCGGAAGCAACGGTGAAGAGACATGCGCATGTGTGGACGTGGCCTATCGCAGGCTACCTGTTCTTGGGCGGACTGGGGGCCGGGATGGTCATTGTCGCCTCTGTGGGCGACCTGTTCTTTGGGCTTGGGTCCTTCTTCATCCCCTGCGCCGGGTGCTCCCTGGTTGCCCTTGGGCTTGGCAGCCTCCTGTTGGTCTTTGAGCTTGGGCGCCCCCTGCAGTTCTGGCGGGTTTTCTCCAGGGAGCGGGCTGTCCTTACCTTTGGGGCCTGGATGGTTGTTTGCCTGATGGTTCTTGATGCTGTCTACCTGGGCTTTTGGTTCGATTTTGTCCCCTGGTCTGGGCTCTTTTGGTTGAGGTCGGCGGTGGCTGGCGCCTGCCTGCTCCTTGGCTGTGGCGTCATGCTCTACACGGGCATCGAGCTTTCCAGTATGAAGGCCCGCGTGTTCTGGAACACCCCCGCGCTGCCTATCCTGTTCGCGCTTTCTGGGCTTCTTGTTGGCTGTGCCGGTGACTACCTGGTATTGTGCGTATGGCCCTATTCCGCTGAGTTTGCAGTTGCTGCGGCTGGGCCTGAGGGAGGCCTTGAGCCTGTGGGAGGCCCTGGATCTGCGGGAGGCCTTGGATCTGCGGGAGGCCTTGGATCTGCGGGAAGCCTTGCGGCTGTCCAGTCGATCCTGGTTGTGTGCATGGGTGCGCTTTCTGTTGTGACACTGATATCGGTCCTCATCTACGTTTTGATGATGTACACCTCCTCTACCGCGGCAGCGCGCAAAGCTGCGGCACGCTGGTTGAAGGGGGCCTTTGCCTGGGCGTTCTGGGGAGGGCTTGTTTTTATCGGCCTGGTGATACCGTTGCTGCTGCTGGCCTTTGGCAGTGGGATACTGCATGCAGGCGCTGCACTTTGCGTGATCATCGGTGGAATTTTCCTGCGCTTTCTGGTTGTCTACTGCGACGACATGAGGGATCTGCCAGGAGAGGCGCTGTATAAAAAGAGGCTACCGCAAGGCGACGAGGCCTTCCTCAAAGCTGATTGGTAGTTCTATCGTAGCTGCGTCAGCGCAGAATGGGAACGGTTTGACAAAGGGCACGTGACAAGGGGCACATGACAAGGGGGACGGATGTGACAAAGGGGACGGTCCCTTTTGTCAAGTCTGAAGATGTGACAAAGGGACCGTCCCCTTTGTCACATCCGTCCCCCTTGTCACGTGCCCCTTGTCACGTGCCCTTTGTCATATTGCTACACGACCATGGTCTTCTTTGCGAAGAACTTCTGTGTCAAGAAAAGACAGACAGCAATGACGGCAGCTGACAGGAGCACGTAGGGGATGCTGAGTCCGTTGGCCACTACATCCGAGACCTGGAAGAAGGCCAAAGGGGAAATGAAGTTGAATTGGGGCATCTGGGTGTACTGCACAAAGAACATCAGGCAATAGCTTGCCAGTAGGACAGCAACAGCCACCATCACGGTTGAGCGGTAGGTCTTGAGCAAAGCGCTAATCAGTAAACCGAGCGCCGCCAAGACACACTGGGTCAGGTACATGCCAAGGCCAGAAACAAGAACCTGCAGGTACGTTGTTGGGTCACTGGTGATGACAATCATACTCACAAGCGACACGAGCAGGGCGACAAGGCCAACCACGGTGATATTGACAAGCGCAGCGCAGATCTTGGCCCAGATGATAGTATTCCGCTTGCACGGTTTGGTGAAGAGGAACTCAGCGGTCTTGTCGCGGGATTCCTTGGAGACAATAGAGGCGCCGGTGTAGACAGCATGCGTGAACACCACAAGGCAGGTCCAGTAATACATCACCACGTAATAGCCGATGGGCTCGAACAAATCGACGTCATACACACCAAAGACCAGTTGCCCCATCTTGGGGATCATGGACAGCGCGTTCACCATGGTTCCCAGATAGTCCTTGAGCATGGGGTATTCCATGATCCCCAGGCCAACTATCAAAGCGACGATCAGACTCCAGATAAGCAGCCCGAACCTGATTCGCCTGATCTCATTTAAGAATAGCGCGTTCAACATCCTCACCTCACGATAGTATCGTTATATCTTTTTTTGCGAACACGGTAATGCTTATGGCAGTAAAGCAGATACACAAAACAATCAAAGCAGCCAGACTGACCGTTGCGTATCCCCCACTGTTCACGATGCTGCTGGTGCTGAAATAGGAGAAGGGGGTCAGGAGCTTGATAGCGTCGGCCTGCATTTTGCCGGCGAATGCGGCAAGGACGTAGAAAAGGAACACCACGCCTGAAGAGAGTAGGAGCGGAGTGCGGATCTTTGGGTGCAGCACGCCGATCAGGGCGCCGAACAGCACAAAGAACAATCCGGTCAGGGGAAAGGAAAGGGCGACCAGCGAGAATTGGCCAAAGTCGAAGCCTTGAGTTACGTTAGTGAACGCAGAGGCCATGGAGGCCGTATAGTAGCAGATGCCAACTATAAACACGGAAATGAGCGCCGCTGAGACCTTGGCGCAGAACACCTTGTTGCGGCTGAATGGTTTGGTGTAGATGAATTCTGCCGATTTGCGTATGGTCTCATTGGAGAACGCCTTCAGGCCGGCAAACATGCCGTTGATGCCAGCCGCTATGACAAGGACAGAGGTGAGGAAACCAAAGACGCCGATGGGCGCGGTAAGGACGTCCACATCGACGCCAAGCAGGGAGAAGATCCCCGCGTCTCCCAGGGAACCTGTCTCCAGTGCTGTGGGATTAAGCAGATCCAGGTAGCTGGGCAGCGCGGCGTAGATGAAAAGCGCTGACGCCAAGCCCCACCACAGGGTGTAGAAGCGTAACTGCCTCAGTTCGTATCTCAGGATAGCCATCTGCGCACCCCTATTGGTAGTAATGCAGGAAGACTTCCTCCAGGGAAGGTTCCTCGATGAAGGCGTCTTCTACGTCCAAAGCCGCTATCTTCTTGAACAGGAGATCGACATCGCCTTTGTGCATGAATTGGGCCGATGTATCGTTTTGTATCAGGTTGGCAACTTTGTCCGCCTTGAAATAGTCTGCCGGCAGTGCGGTCTTCACCGTGACGGAGACCTTCTTGAAGCCGTCACTGCGCAACTCTTTGACCGACTGTATGTTGGCCAGCCTTCCCTCTTTGAGTATGCCGACGCGTTGGCAGAACTTCTGCACCTCACTCAGGATATGGGACGAGAAGAATATGGTGGCGCCGCGTGCGTTCTCCTCGGCAAGGATCTCAAAGAAGGTCTGCTGCACCAAGGGGTCAAGTCCGGCGGTAGGCTCATCCAAGATG
This sequence comes from Coriobacteriia bacterium, assembly GCA_009783245.1. GTDB lineage: Bacteria > Actinomycetota > Coriobacteriia > Coriobacteriales > UBA8131 > WRHL01. The sequence goes on along the minus strand of WRHL01000032.1, from coordinate 5,121 downwards.
ATAAGCCTGGGGCTATGGAGCAGGGCGCTCACTATACCCACCTTCTTCTTGTTGCCAAAAGAGAGGTCGGCGATCTTGCGGGTGGGGTCAAGGCTGAGGCGGGTGCAGAGCTCCTCGGTTTTCTGCTTGCAGTCCTTCCTGTAGAGCGCCGCGGTGTAGCTGAGCAGCTCCCTGACCTTCATGTTGTCATAGTAGGCGGCCTCACTGGGAACATACCCTACCTCTTGCGCTATCACATCTGCCTGCTTTGTGCAGTCCATACCAAAGATGCGTGCGCTGCCGGCGGTGGGCTTGAATAGTGCCAGAAGTGTTCGGATGGTAGTGGATTTGCCGGCCCCGTTAGGCCCGATGAACCCAAACACCTCACCTTCATCCACGGTGAATGTGACATCCTCGATGCCGCGTTGTTTGCCGTAGGATTTGGTCAGATTGTTCAGCTCGATGATTGCTTCCATCAGAGATACTCCTCCTTGTACAGGTTGTTCTTCAGCAATGTCATACACTGCTCGAATTTATCGTAGGTCTCTTCAAAACCCTGATTAGCGCCCATGCGGTTATTGACAACGCCTTCTGTATATTTGAGCAGGATCTCCAATACCAGTTTTGGATCGACGCCGGTTTTGAACTTGCTGCTGTCGCTGCCGTCAAGGGCGAGCTGCGCACGAGTGGACTCACCCTGCAGATATGCGTCATGGAGTGTCGGTTTGATCTCAGGGTCATCCTCGAAGTAGATGCTGGTGATGAAGCTGATCAGGGAAGGATGCCTCTTAAGGACTGACATCTGCACCTTGACCACATCTTGGAGCTTGTCGAAGAAGTCTGTGAGGCTTGTATCCAACTCAGCCTGCATCTCCTGGAGCAACAGGTTGCTGGCATATTCGACAAGGCTGAGATAGAGCGACTTCTTGTTTCCAAAGTAATGGAATACCAGGGCCTTTGAGATGCCGGCTCTTGCCGCAATCTCGCTGATATAGGCCTTCTTGTACCCCGCTGAGGCAAAGACACTCATACCAGCGTTGATGATGGCTTGTCTCTTATCGTCTGGTACCGCTGAAAGCTGCTCCAAGATAACCTCTTGTGTCTGCGCTGTTGACCGCTACGGTCAACGTTATGGTAGCACTGCTGACCGCTACGGTCAACAACTGAGGGCGGAAGCCACACTAGTCACACCAGTCTTGGGATGCCTGGGTTTGAAGGTACTTTGTAGCCTCCTATGACCTTCTAGGCTTTTCTCTGCTCACTCACTCTGTGACACGGGTTATACTGCCTGAATGAGAACTCCGCGTATAATCTTGATGATTCTTTCTGGCCTTTTAACAGTAGCTTTATGGGGCTGTACGCCTGCGGGGCAGTATAGAACAGGTGGAGCTGTTCCGCATGGGACAACCGCAGGCGTTGAAGCCCTTGGTTCCACAGATGAAGAGTTGGCCCGGCTATTCGAAACCCAACAACACAATGTGTTCATCACTGGCGCTGGTACTGTCGAGCGCATCCTGAGCGATGACACAAAAGGTATCCAGCATCAACGTTTCATCCTGCGGCTTGCGTCCGGGCAAACGCTGCTAGTGACTCATAATATCGACATCGCTCCACGTGTTGAACCTTTGGCTGTGGGTGACATAGTGTTCTTTGCAGGTATCTATGAATATAACGATGAGGGCGGGGTCATACACTGGACGCACCACGACCCTCAAGGCAAGCATCGCAGCGGTTATCTACGCGTAGGTGGGCTGGAGTTCAGCTAAAGGGACAAGAGGTTGTCCCCTGCCCTTCTCGTGTCCCAGCGTCCAGTCAGCTGTTCAGGTATCCTCGCACACCATGCCAGATGAAGCCTTTGAGCAAGGGTTCGATCTCATCTGCATTGGGATATGCCTCATTCGCAAAGCTGCTGAGAGCAAAGCCCCCCTTGGTATGCCTCATTCTCAAAGCTGCTGAGAGCGTGGACAAGGGTACGTATAATTCGTCCATCTAGCATATACTACGACGTAGGCCTGGCCTTGTGCACAACACTTTTGGTGATGCCTGTAAGTCTTGAAATCTGTCGGACGGACAGATGCATTTCCTTCATTTCGCTTAAGCGATCATCACGTGTTTCCCTGTCCAGTAACTTTGCATCCAGGGGGTTTGCGCTACCAAGGATGTCCAAGATAATATTGAGCGCATCCTGGTCACTCATGCGTTCGCGCTTGGCAGAGTAAAAACCTGCATCAAGTCCAGGCTCACCTCCTGACGCTGGTGGAATGCTGAGTGCTTGCTGCAGTGTCCTACCCTGCCTATCAGCTGTGCCCAAGCCCAGCGCACCTAATGCTTCCGTCACATCTACTGCTTTCAAATCGCCTTGGTTGAGACCCTTGAGAGTGTAATCAGATGCATGGCGCCCAAGCTCTGTCTCTGTGAGTAGCGTTTTGTGATCCGTTGCTTCTATCAGTTCAGGATAACTGGTCCAATCCGTAATCTTATAACCAACCTCAACGGGATTGTTGTGGATGTAGCAGACTGTTGCCAGCAGTTGGGAGTCACTCGTTATCGACTTACTCGAGAATCTGCCCTGGAAAAGGAAACCCTGCCGGTCGTAACGCTTGTTGAAGTACCATGCATAGCTTAGAAACAAACGTTTCATGGCATCTGATATTCCCGAGGCATTGGAAGCGATCTCCTCGTCAAAACTCAACAGCAAGTGCACGTGGTTTTCCATCAATGCATAGGCAAAGACCCTAAAAGCGCAGGTCTCCTTATATCGTATCAGACGGTATAGGAAGGCTATCCTGTCTTCGTCGTCATAGAATATCGCTTGATGGTCAAGGCCTCGTTGCATGACGTGGTAGATTCCAGTTGATGACTTCTCTCTGCCGATTGTAGGCACTGTCAATCAGCCTTTCTCCATAGAGGCTATGCTTGTTTCTCATGCAGTGTAACAGACCTTGGCAATAGATGGACGAATTATACGTACCCCTGTCCACCCCCTACACCGTCATCTAATGCCCAAGGTATCTGTGACGAGGAGGCGCGGATACCCGGATGCTCCTTGATAAAATACTCCAAGATAAACTTCTCGAACAACCGACACATGCGTTGCTCGTCGATGAAATTTGCCAGCCGGTGTTCGCCTTTATCTGTCGTTAGCAGCATCCCTTCTAAAACAAGCTGGCAAAGGCTGATAAGCATCCTGTATGTCTGATTGTTGCGTTGGAACCTGATCGCTGCCCATTTTATTGATACGGCTGTGCCATTCGCAGGTAGTACCTGCTTCACAGTTCTCAGAAGTGTGAGATTACTGATTTAGAGGTGACACATCGTAGGAGTTGTCTATCGGCATTCTGGTATCCTCGCGATACACTGAGCTTACGATGTCAACAACATTCGAGTACAACATTGAGAAGAAGTCGATAAGGGCCAGCATTGCCCCCTGGTGGGAGGCTACGCGGCCACGAATGTTTTCTGTATGGCTTGCCAGCGGGATAATCCCTGGCACAGTGGCGAGACTAAACGGGGTTTTCGAACCTGCTACGTTTCTTTTGGAGTTATTGCTCTGTTTTCTCCTTCTAACCCTCTCATGTTGGGCTGATGAGTACGGCGACCTGAAAAAGGGTGTTGACGGCGCAAATCGTCTGGGCCCGATCAGACCCTTGCAGCGAGGAGAGATATTGCCAGCTACCATGCTCAGGGCATGTATTGTCCTGGCGGTTATCTGTGGTGTGGTTGGTGTGCTGCTTGTTGTCAGATCCTTCCTGCTACACCCAACAAACCCTTGGGGAATCGTTGCATTCCTTTTGGCGGGCGCGGTTTGTATAGCAGCAGCCTTTGGCTATACGATGGGAAAACGCCCCTATGGATATCGAGGACTGGGAGACCTGGTTTCCTTCTTCTTTTTTGGGCCGGTTGCAGGGGTGGGAGGATTCTGGCTCTATGCACATACGATTGACTGGTTGGTTTTATTGCCAGCATCTGCGGCAGGTTTCTTACTGGTGCAGACCATCAATCTGCAGAACCTGAGAGATTTCGATAATGATAGATTTCACGGCAAGAACACCACCGCGATTATATTGGGGCGCAACCGCGTTATTGTCTATCATTACCTGTTATCTTTGGCTGCGCTTCTGTGCTATGCCCTCTTTCCCATAGCTTCTGGGCTGCTGAGCATCCAGAACTTCCTGTTCATCCTTGCTTTTATACCCCTGATAAATCACTGCATTCGCTTCAGAAAGCTCATCCATTCTGGCGAGTGCCCCTCCAAGCTCGATACACTCATGTGGCCTCTCTCACGAGCAATGGGAGCTTGCGCAGCGCTGTTCTGCCTCTCGATCCTTAGCAGCTAGATTGCCTGTGCTGTATGGCTACTACTTCTTTATCTTCATCAGTTCGTCATTCGTCTGCGTCTTTTTCTTGTAGCTACAAGTTCTGCCAGACTTTTCCTACATACCGCCAGAACGGAACACCTCTTGTATGGTGCTCCGTTCTGGTTGAAGGCCAAGGACAATAATTCTGAGGAGAGCGGTCACTTTCCAGAAAAAATCGTTTTTGCTCCAAACGATACCAGACCCTTCATAGGTATCTTCATCATCTGCTTAACATCCTGCGGCTCAATCAGCAGGTCGGTTTTGGCAATACCTGGTATCCTGACATGTGCGATGAGACCATCAGGCGTACCCTCGATGCTGATCTCTACGGGAGGGGCTGCGATAGATATGTCTCCAGCCTTGATTGCAGCGCTCAGGCTCCCACCTTCTGCCACAGTCATGGAGACGGAGGCCACTTCTTCGCCCTGTGTGGTGAGGATCTTCACGATGAATCCCTCCCTCAGCTGAACTTGTGGATGATACCGGTTCCGCCCTGCGGATAGTTCCAATCAATTGCATCCAACGGACAGAGCATACGACAGAGGCCACATTCAGCGCAGTGCGTCATGCCAAAAGTCACCCAATCAGCCTTATTATTCACCATCTCGTAAGAACCAGTTGGGCAGAGACGATAGCAGCGTCCGCAGCCATTGCACTTTTCCTCATCAACCTTGATATGCTCTTCTGTCTTCGGCTTATCAGAATAAACGATAATTCCTTCAACTAACTCTCTCACAGCTGCACCACAGAGCTGGTTTCCGTAAAGGATTTCCTTGTTATAACG
>WRHL01000031.1 GCA_009783245.1 Coriobacteriia bacterium | reverse complement strand
TTGCTAAAAAGCAATATGACAAAAGGGACCGTCCCCCTTGTCAAGTCCGTTCCCCTTGTCATGTTCGCGCCTTTCGCAGGGCGAGCCAAAGCAGCGCCAAAGATGCCAGGGAGGCCAGGCCAAAGAGCCAGCCTATGTCGGTGAAGACAGCGACGCGCAGATAGCTGGGGATAAAGCCCAAGAACAACCCAAAGGTCAGCAGGCCAAAGCAGAAGCCCTTTGCACCGGGGAGGATCCGGACCAGGGCCCAGAGGGTGATGGGCATGGTCATGTTGAACAGCAGCAGCGCCACAATACCAGTAGGAGCGGCGACGCCAACTGTGGGCACCGACGAGCAGGCGAAGAGCAGCGCTGCGACACCCAGGGAGATAACGGCGGTCCGTGTCGCCCCATAGCGGTCGGCCGCAAAGCCGCCCAGGGTCTTGCCCAGTACAACCGCGCAGACCACCGCCAAACCCAACAGGGGTGCAGCCTTCCAGGAGAAACCCAGGCTCAACCCTGCCCAGGAGCGCAGGCAGACCACCAAAAAGAGGCAGGTTGCTGCCAGCAGCAGTTGTGGAGAAGCTGCTGGTGCCAGACTCACTTCAGCATTGCGCGGGTAAGCATCGCCCTGGGCCCTGCGTACCAGTAGGATCATACAGGCTGCAGCCAACAGAAGAAGCGGCAGGCCAATCAGCAGGGGAGTGGCAGGTGACACAACGCTCTTGGCTAGCAGCATCCCCAGGTAGACACCCAGCGCCCCGGGAGAGACAAACACCCCCAAAGGGCCTGCTTTCTTATCGTAAGCATTCAGAACGTCGATGCCGCCACCCAGGTGGAAGGCCGCGTTACCAATCCCCAGCACAACAACCATCACGTAGGGAGCCTGCCCCAGCAAGTAGGCCGCCGCGATCAGCAGACAACCGGCAGCGGCAAACACAAAGTTGCGGCTTATGCGGTCTGCCACAATACCCAGGGGCATCTGTAGCGCAAAGGCACAGAAGTTGTAGAGCAGGATGCAAAGATGCAGTTCAGACGTGCCAACAAGGAAGAACAGCGCAAAGATGCAGCTGAGGTCCACCAAAAAGTGCGTGACGGAATAGACCGCCACCATACGGCCGCGCAAGGAGCTCAACGTGCGTGCGGGCACTGCTATGCGCTCTTCTTTCCGCGCCGATAGAACACCCAGATCAGAATCGCGGTGGTCACCACAACCACGAAAACCAGCACGCATATCAGCGCGATTGTCAGTAGCCTGCTTATTGCCCAACCGCCGTCAACCGCGGTTACAGCCCCGTTCTGCCCCTGCTGGGAGCCTTGGATCCCGGGTCCAAACGCGGGGATACTGGCATTGCCAGGGTCGCTGATGCAGACCCAGACGTTCCTCTGGCCAAGGTAATAGCTAATGAAGCCCCACTCGCGCCCCTGCGTGTCTCGGTAGGCGCTGGAGAAGATGTAGCTGAAGTCATCGTCCGAACGGTAGTAGAGCAACCCCACTTGCTCGCCTGACCCAGGGTAGGACCAAATTATGATGTCCTCAGCCTGCTCCAGCTTATGGTAATCGCCTGTGTAGCTGTATAGCTCATCTTTGAAATCCTCAAAGAAACTGATATTGTCGTATTGGACCTCAAGGCCCTCCATGGAGAACCAGCCGGAAACCCTCGCATCAAAATCGCCATGCGGCCAGCCAACGCCCCAGGCTTTGCCGCCCTTGGTATACGTGAACATCACGTACAGCGTGGTGCCGTTCTCTGCGACAGCCAGCTTCCGGCTCGACCCCGGCTCCACCACAATGTCCACCGAGCCGCTCGCATTGTTGACCGTGTAGTAGCGGTTCTCATAGACGCAATCGCGTTCATGTTTAGCAAAGAAGGGGTCGTCAATCCAGGGGGCAACGTCGCCAAACGCGAAGGTCGCTGGCATCAGCAGCAATCCAGTGATAACGAGAATGACAAGTCGCTTGATCATTGGGCGCCTCCCATTGCACTCATCAGGAACTCTCCATGCGAAAGTATAACTCACTCACTCACGCACTCACTCGCAACTGCATGACAAAAGGGACCGTCCCTTTTGTCATGACAAAGGGGACGGTCCCTTTTGTCATATTGTCACCCCTGTCACACTATACTGTCACCCCGGGAAACAGAGAAACAAGTCCGTGGTGACAGACGCAAGCCCGGGGAAACAGAGAAACAAGTCCGTGGTGGCTAAAGGGAGTAAGGCTGGAGTGGCATAATATAGACAGTCTCCATGGCTACTCCCGGGGGCGTGGCATTTGACATGCTGGGGTTACGGTGCTAGTATTCGACTCCGCGGCTTTTCAAGCCGTGTTGTTTTGTGTGCGCCCGGAATAGTCCGGTAGATACAAAACCGCAGGTACATCGGTTAGAAGGAGAAGCTTTTGCCTACTATTAACCAACTGATCCGCAAGGGCCGTCAGAAGCAGGTCGACAAGAAGAAGACACCTGCCCTGAAAGGCAACCCGCAGAAGCGCGGCGTGTGCACGCGTGTGTACACCACCACGCCCAAGAAGCCAAACTCGGCGCTGCGTAAAGTGACCCGTGTCCGCCTTGTCAACGGCATGGAAGTCACCGCATACATCCCGGGCATAGGCCATAACCTGCAGGAACACTCGATGGTGCTCATCCGTGGCGGCCGTGTGAAGGACCTGCCAGGTGTACGCTACAAGGTCATCCGTGCGACGCTGGACTGCGCCTCCGTTAATGACCGCAAGCAGGCCCGCTCTCGCTACGGCGCGAAGAAGCCTAAGTAATATAAGTAACGCAGAAGGCGTATCAGGATACGCCTTTATTTTGTGTTGAGAAAGGAAACGCCATGCCGCGTAGAGCCGCTGCAATACGGAGAGAAATAACTCCGGACGCCGTGTATAACAACCGTCTGGTGACCCAGCTCATCAACAAGGTGCTGCTGGACGGCAAGAAGTCGGTGTCAGAGACCATTGTCTACTCCGCCTTCGACATCATCGAGTCCAAGAGCGGCAAGGACCCGCTTTCCGTCTTCAAGCAGGCGATGGACAACGTGCGTCCCACGCTGGAGGTCAAGCCCAAGCGCGTTGGTGGCGCCACCTACCAGGTGCCCATGGAGGTCAACTCCCGCCGTGCCACCACGCTGGCCATCCGCTGGATTGTGGACTACTCCCGCAAGCGCAAGGAGAAGACCATGTGCGAGCGCCTGGCAGCCGAGATACTGGATGCCTCCAATGGCGTTGGCGCTTCTGTCAAGAAGCGCGAAGATATTTTCAAGATGGCAGAAGCGAACCGGGCTTTCAGCCACTACCGCTGGTAAGAAAGAAAGTAAGAGAGTTTTAAGAACATGGCAAGAACCCCTCTGAAGGATACGCGCAACATCGGCATCATGGCTCACATCGATGCTGGTAAAACCACAACCACGGAGCGCATCCTTTATTACACGGGCAAGAACTATAAGATCGGTGAGGTGCATGACGGCGCTGCCACCATGGACTGGATGCCCCAAGAGCAGGAGCGCGGCATCACCATCACCTCAGCAGCCACCACCTGCTATTGGAACGGGCATCGCATCCAGATCATAGACACCCCCGGGCACGTGGACTTCACCGCCGAGGTGGAGCGTTCGCTGCGCGTATTGGACGGCACCGTCGCCGTATTCTGCGCGGTGGGCGGCGTGCAACCCCAGTCCGAGACCGTCTGGCGCCAAGCGCACCGCTACAACGTACCGCGCATGGCCTTTGTCAACAAGATGGACCGCACCGGCGCGGACTTCTTCTCCGTGGTGGACCAGATGAAGGATCGCCTGGACACCCGCACCGCTATACTGCAGATACCCATCGGCGCAGAAGCCGAGTTCACCGGGCTCATCGACCTGGTAACCATGCGTGCCCAGCTCTTCAATGAAGACGATAAGGGCATGATCTATCCCTCGGACGCCGACATCCCCGCCGCGTACCTCGACCAGGCGAAGCTCAGCCACGACGAGCTCGTGGAGATCGCCACAGAGTTCGACGACGACCTTATGATAAAGGTGCTCGAGGGTGAGGACTACAGCGCTGACGAGGTCATAGCCGCCCTACGTAAAGGCTGCATCAGCTGCGCCATCACGCCGGTCATCTGCGGCGCCTCGTTCAAGAACAAGGGCATCCAGCAGCTGCTCGACGCCATTGTCGCCTATCTGCCCTCGCCGCTGGACATCCCCGCCATCAAGGGCACACACGCCAAGACCGGCCAGGAGGTCGAGCGCAAAGCTGACGAGAAGGAACCCTTCGCAGCCCTGGCCTTCAAGGTCATGACCGACCCGCACGTGGGCCGCCTGACCTACTTCCGCGTCTACTCCGGCACACTGGGCGCCGGCAGCTATATCCTCAACGCCACCAAGAACCGCAAGGAGCGCATCGGGCGTCTGCTTGAGATGCACTCCAACTCCCGCCTGGACATCGATTCCGTCTCAGCAGGCGACATTGTTGCCGTGGTGGGCCTCAAGGACACCTCCACCGGCGACACGCTCTGCGTTGAGAGCGCTCCGGTCATCCTGGAGTCCATGGTCTTCCCCGACCCGGTCATCGACATCGCCATAGAGCCCAAGACCAAGGCCGAGCAGGACAAGCTCAGCGTGGCCCTGCAGAAGCTTGCCGAGGAAGACCCCACCTTCAAGGTGGCGACCAACCAGGAGACAGGCCAGACCGTCATCGCGGGAATGGGCGAGCTGCACCTGGAGATAATAGTCGATCGTCTCGTCAGGGAATTCAAGGTTGAGGCCAACGTGGGCAAACCGCAGGTGGCCTACCGCGAGACCGCCGGCGAGCCCGTCATGGGCGCCGAGGCCCGTTTTGTCCGCCAGACCGGCGGCCGGGGCCAGTATGGCCATGTGGTCATCAACCTCTACCCGCAGCAGCAGGGCGCCAGCTATGTCTTTGAGAATAAGATCGTGGGCGGCGTCATTCCCAAGGAATACATCAACCCCGTGGACAAGGGCATCGTGGAGGCGCTGGAGAGCGGCATCATCGCCGGCTATCCCGTGGTTGACATCCGCGTGGAGCTCATCGACGGGTCCTACCATGAGGTGGACTCATCGGAGGCCGCCTTCAAGATCGCCGGTTCCATGGCGGTTAAAGAGGCCCTGCGCAAGAGCAAGCCCGTCTTGCTGGAGCCGATGATGGCCGTGGAGGTTGACACCCCCGAGGACTACATGGGCGACGTCATGGGCAACTTGAGCTCGCGCCGTGGGCAGATCCAGGGCGTGGATGACCGCGGCGGCGCCAAGGTCATCAAGGCGCTGGTGCCTTTGTCTGAGATGTTCGGCTACGCGACCGACCTGCGTTCCGCAACGCAGGGCCGCGCGTCCTATACCATGCAGTTCTCGTCCTATGATCCAGTTCCGAAGAATGTTGCGGAAGAAATTGTCCAGAAGGCCGGTGGGAGTGTTTGATGGAGTGCGTTATGGGTTTCTGTGAGGGTGCAGATTGACATGAAGGCAGGTTCTGGGTTGTAAGGAGCGTATATGTAATACGTGACTGAAACCCAGGTTCTGCATGAATGGCAAGATGCCCGTCACAGGAAGCCTGTTACAGAAAAGGAGAAGGCTTTGAGTAGTCAGAAAATCAGGATTCGCTTAAAAGGTTATGACCATGAGATTGTGGATCAGTCCACTAAGCTCATCGTCGACACCGCCCAGAAGACGGGCGCCAAGGTGTCCGGCCCCATCCCGCTGCCCACGGAGCGCAACCTGTATTGCGTCATCCGCTCGCCGCACAAGGACAAGGACAGCCGTGAGCAGTTCGAGATGCGCACGCACAAACGCCTGATTGACATACTGGAGCCCACCCCCAATACGGTGGACTCGCTGATGCGGCTTGACCTGCCCGCGGGCGTGGACATAGAGATCAAGCTATAACGAGGAGGATGCGGTCCGCTGGGGACGATGAAGGGTTCATCGTAAAGTCCCATGACCGTTCGAGAAAGAAGGTTCAACGTAATGAGTAACATTATTTTGGGAAGAAAGCTCGGAATGACCCAGGTCTGGTCCGATGATGACCGGCTCATTCCCGTCACGGTCATCCAGGCGGGGCCCTGCGCGGTCACGCAGATCAAGACCGTGGACAAGGAAGGCTACGAGGCCATCCAGATAGGCTTTGACACCATCAAGAAGCAAAAGAAGGTCAACAAGCCCACCAAGGGGCATTTTGAGAAGAGCGGTGTGGCACCCACCAAGGTCCTGCGCGAGGTGCACGTGGCCAGCGGTACAGACTATGAGCTTGGTCAGCAGATCACCGTGGACTTCCTCGCTGACGTGAAGAAGGTCGACGTGACCGGCATCTCCAAGGGTAAGGGCTTTGCCGGCGTCATGAAGCGGCATAACTACGGCGGCGGCCCTGGTGGCCACGGCGCGCACTTCCATCGCGCCCCCGGCTCCATTGGCCAGTGCGCCACGCCGTCGCGCGTCTTCAAGGGCATGCGTCTGCCTGGCCACATGGGCGTCGACCGTGTCACGGTGAAGAACCTCGAGGTCATCAAGGTAGACAGCGAGCAGAACCTGCTGTTGGTCAAAGGTGCCGTCCCCGGCGGCAAGGGCGCTCTGGTCAGCGTCCGCACCGCGTAGAGGGAAAGGAGTATCCCATGGCGACAAAAGCAAAGGCAGATACTGCTGTGAACCCAACCGAAGAAAAAGATGTGAAGCCAGCCGCTGAGAAAGCGGTGAAGGCCAAGGCCGAGAAGCCAGCCAAGGAGGCGCCCGCAAAGGCGAAGGCCGAGAAGGTCGAGAAGGTCGAGAAGCCGGCCAAGGCGACCAAGGCGGCTGCTGAGAAGGCTGAGAAGGCCGAGAAGCCGGCCAAGGAGAAGATTGCGAAGGTTGCTGTAAAGGCAGAGGCCGAAGTGGCCGAGAAACCGGCTGCCAAGAAGGCAGCCCCCAAGGCCAAGGCAGAGGCTGCCGAGAAGACCGAGGATAAGCCGGCTGCCAAGAAGGCCGCTCCCAAGGCCAAGGCAGAAGTGGCCGAGACAGTCGAGGAGAAACCCAAGAAGGCCGCTGCCAAGCCAAAGGCAGAGACGGCAGAGAAGCCGGCTGCCAAGGCAGCTGAGAAGGCTGAGAAGGCTGAGAAGGCTGAGAAACCGGCCAAAGAAGCAACTGAGAAGCCAGCTGCCAAGCCTGCCACCAAGGCAGACGCCAAGGCGAAGGCCCCCACCTTGAAGCTGACCATTACGGACATGCAGGGCGAGAAGGCCGGCACCCACACGCTGGACGAGGCGGTCTTTGGCATCGCCCCCAACATCCATGTGATGCATGAGGTCTGCCGCGCCCAAATGGCCGCGCGCCGCGCCGGCACCCATGACACAAAAACGCGCGGAGAGGTTGCCGGCGGCGGCAAGAAGCCCTTCCGTCAGAAAGGCACCGGCCGCGCCCGTCAGGGCACCATCCGTGCGCCGCAGTACAAGGGTGGCGGCGTGGTCTTTGGCCCGCATCCCCGCAGCTACGCCTTCAAGGTCAACGGCAAGGAAGTCAAGCTGGCAATGCGCTCAGCGCTGTCTGCCAAGCAGGCCGAGGGAGTGCTGCATGTGGTGAAGGACTTCGCGTTTGAGAAGCCGTCCACCAAGGAGGCCATCAAGTTCCTGGAGACCCTGGAGATCACAGGTCGCGTGACCATCGTGATGACCGACGTGGATCCCAACGCGTTCTTATCGTTCAGGAATATCCCCCGCGTACGCGCCATAGATGTGTGCGACGCGAACACCTATGACTTTATCGACAACAAGGCGCTGGTCTTCACCAAGACGGCCCTTGAGCGCATTGAGGAGGTGCTGCAGTAATGAAGGATCCCCGTCAGGTTATCCTGCGCCCCATCATCTCAGAGCGCAGTTACGACCTCATCGGCGACAACCGGTACACCTTTGAGGTTGCCAAGCAGGCGAACAAGGTGGAGATCGGGCAGGCCGTTGAGTCGATCTTTGGCGTGAAGGTGCTTAACGTCAACACCATGAGCGTGAAGGGCAAGCCCAAGCGCGTGCGGTTTGCCAAGGGGTATACGCGCAGTTGGAAGAAGGCGATTGTCACCATCGCCGAGGGCCAGACCATTGAAGCCTTTGGCGTGTAGGTAATTGGAAAAGTTGTGCGTAATGGTAGGAGGTTCATTTAGGCGGTTTCTGGCAAGGAAGCAAAGAGCGAACAAAATCCAGCGTACTGAGGTACGTGATTTTGAGAGCGATGCGGCTGACACAGCCAGAAATTGGATAAATGGACCGACGAAAGAGACGAGAGAGTAATGGCGATCAAGCAATACAAACCGACATCTCCGGGGCGGCGCTTCCAGTCGGTATCCGACTTTGCGGAGATCACGCGGGACAGGCCCGAGAAGAGCCTGACCGAGCCCCTTCCCAAGAAGGCCGGGCGCAATAATTACGGTCGCATCACCACCCGCCACCAGGGTGGCGGGCACAAGCGTAAATACCGCGTGATAGACCTGAAACGCAAGAAGGACGGCGTGCCGGCAAAAGTTGCGGCCATCGAGTATGACCCCAACCGTTCCGCCCGCATCGCGCTTCTGCATTACGCAGACGGCGCCAAGAGCTACATCCTGCATCCCAAGGGCCTCAAGGTGGGCGACGTGGTGACCAGCGGTACCGGCTCTGATATCAAGCCCGGCTGTGCGCTGGCCCTCAAGGACATCCCCGTGGGTACCACCATCCATGCTGTTGAGCTGCAACCCGGCAAGGGCGCGGCCCTGGCCCGCAGCGCCGGCACCTCCATCCAGCTGATGGGCAAGGAAGGCAATTACGCCATCCTGCGTATGCCCTCCAGCGAGATGCGCCGCGTGCTTATCACCTGTCGCGCGACCATTGGCGAGGTGGGCAACTCGGACCACAGCAACATCAAGATAGGCAAGGCCGGCCGCAAGCGCTGGTTGGGCGTGCGCCCCACCGTCCGCGGTACGGTCATGAACCCGGTCGACCATCCCCATGGCGGTGGCGAAGGCAAGAATAAGAGCGCCGGCCGTCATCCGGTTACTCCGTGGGGTGTGCCTACCAAGGGACACCGCACCCGCAATAAGAAGAAGGCGTCGAGCCGTTTGATTATCCGTCGCAGGAAGAAATAGCGGAAAGTGAGAACACATGAGTCGTAGTCTTAAAAAGGGCCCATACGTGGAACCAAGGTTGCTGGGACGTATCAACGCGCTGAACGAGGCCGGGGAGAAGAACGTTGTCAAGACCTGGTCTCGCGCCTCCACCATCTTCCCCGAGATGGTTGGGCACACGATAGCCGTTCACGATGGCCGCAAGCATGTACCGGTGTATATCACCGAGTCCATGGTCGGCCATAAACTGGGTGAGTTCGCCGTCACCCGCACCTTCCGTGGTCACGCGGGTGATAAGAAAGGCAAGAGGTAATGGAAGCTAAAGCAAAGGCCCGTTACGTGCGGGTCTCCCCCAGAAAAGCGCGTACGGTCATCGACCTGATCCGCGGCAAGGACGTCATCCGCGCCCGCGAGATACTGCAATTCAACGAGCGGAACATCTCAGAGGTCATCGAGAAATGCCTCAACAGCGCCGTGGCTAACGCCGAGCGTGACGGGGTCAAGGCCGAGAACCTCTTTGTCAAGACCATCTTCGCGGATGAAGGCCCTACCATGAAGCGCTTCCGCCCCCGTGCCAAGGGCTCCGCTTCGCGTATCCGCAAGCGCACCAGCCACATCACCGTCATCGTTGCAACGCGAGAGGAGGCATAGCACATGGGTCAGAAAGTCTATCCCACCGGGTTCCGCCTGGGTATCACCGAGGAATGGCGCAGCCGTTGGTACGCCAACAAGGAATACGCCGTTATGCTCGAGAACGACCTCGCGCTGCGTAAATACCTCGAGAAACGCCTGGCCCGTGCCGCTGTCTCCAAGGTGGAGATCGAGCGCGCCGGCGATAAGATCAAGGTCATCATCACCACGGCCCGCCCGGGTATAGTCATAGGCAAGAAGGGCTCGGAGATCGACGAGTTGCGCAAGGACCTGGAGAAGATCGCCAACGGCCACATCAGCGTTGAAGTCATTGAGATCAAGCGTCCCGAGCTGGACGCCCTGCTCATTGCCCAGTCCGTAGCCGAGCAGCTTGAGGGCCGCGTGGCCTTCAGGCGCGCCATGCGCAAGGCCGTGCAGAACGCCCGCAAGAGCGGCGCCCAGGGCATCCGTATCCAGTGCGCTGGCCGTCTGGGCGGCGCCGAGATGAGCCGCCGCGAGTGGTACCGCGAGGGTCGCGTGCCCCTGCACACACTGCGCGCCAAGATCGACTACGGCTTTGCCACGGCAGCCACCACCATGGGCTCCATTGGCGTGAAGGTCTGGGTCTACCACGGCGAGAAGCTGCCCGGCCAACCCACGCCTGCTCCCGCACTTGAAGGTTCGTCCCGCCCGCAGCGCCCAAGGCGTGAGCGCGGCGAAGGGAGGAAATAACCATGCTTATCCCCAAACGCGTCAGGCACCGTAAGGTGCAGCGCGGCTCGATGAAAGGCCACGCCAAGGGTGGTACCGAGCTGAATTTCGGCACCTGGGGCATCCAGGCCCTGGAGCCTCACTGGATCACCAACCGCCAGATAGAGGCAGCCCGTATCGCCATGACCCGTCACATGAAGCGTGGCGGTCGCGTCTGGATCACCATATTCCCGGACAAGCCCATCACTAAGAAACCCGCCGAGACCCGCATGGGCTCAGGCAAGGGCAACCCCGAGGAATGGGTAGCCGTGGTCAAGCCCGGTCGCATCATGTTCGAGATTGCCGATGTGGACCATGAGGTCGCCATGGAGGCGCTGCGTCTGGCAATCCAGAAGCTGCCCATCAAGTGCAAGATAGTCTCCCGAGAAGTAGAGGGGGAAGTGAAATGAAAGCAAAAGAGATACGCGAACTCAGCAACGACGATCTGACGGTGAAGCTCAAGGAAGGGCGCGCCGAGCTGTTCAACCTGCGTTTCCAGATGGCCACAAGCCAGCTGGATAACACCGGTCGCATCAAGGTGGTCAAGAAGGACATCGCCCGTATCCTGACCGAGATCCGTGCTCGACAGGAAAACGTCATCATCGACGTTGCGAGCTGAGAGGATAAGTACCCATGGCTGAAGAAGTACAAGCACAGGAGCGCAACCACCGCAAGGTCCGTCAGGGCGTAGTGGTCTCCGCCTCCGCCGACAAGACCTGCGTTGTGGAGGTCAAGGAGCGCAAGCCGCATCCCATCTACGGCAAGATGATGACCCGCAGCAAGAAATACCACGCCCATGACGAGCTTAACGAGACAGGCGTGGGCGACACCGTAACCATCATGGAGACCCGCCCGATCTCTAAGCTCAAGAGATGGCGCCTCCTCAAGATCGTCGAGAAGGCGAAGTAGGAAAGGGAGGACGGCCATGATCCAGGCAGAAACCATGCTACACGTCGCCGACAACTCCGGGGCACGCAAGGTGCAGTGCATCAAGGTGCTCGGTGGTTCGAAGCGCCGCTACGCGGGTCTGGGCGATGTGATTGTCTGCGCCGTGAAAGAGGCGACACCCAACGGCAACGTCAAGAAGGGCGAAGTTGTGCGGTGCGTCATTGTGCGCGTGAAGAAGGAAGTGCGCCGCAAGGACGGCAGCTACATCAAGTTCGACCAGAACGCGGCCGTTGTCATAGACAGCCACGGCGCCCCGCGCGGTACCCGTATCTTTGGGCCGGTTGCCCGCGAGTTGCGTGACAAGCGGTATATGAAGATCGTCTCGTTGGCTCCAGAGACGTTGTAGTTAGTACCAAAAGAGAGGTAGACGCAAAAGATGACTAAGATGCGAATACATAAGGGCGATACAGTTCAAGTGATCAGCGGCAAGGACAAGGGCAAGACCAGCTCGGTCATGCGCGCGTTGCCGGAGTCGCGCAAGGTTGTGGTGGAGAAGGTGGGCGTGGTCAAGAAGGCGCAACGGCCGACACGCGACAACCCCTCCGGAGGCATCATGAGCATTGAGCGGCCGGTGCATGTGTCCACGGTGATGCTGGTGTGCCCCAAGTGCAACGAGGCGACGCGTGTGACTGTGCGCGTGAATGATAAGAAGAAGAAGGTCCGGGTTTGCAAGAAATGCGGGAAGGACATAGATTAATATGACCGCGAGACTCAAAGAGAAGTACAGGGCGGAGGTCGTACCGCTGCTTGAGGAGCAGTTGGGGATCGACAACGTCAACAAAGTGCCCACGTTGCAGAAGATCGTTGTCAACATGGGTGTTGGGTCGGCTGTGCAGGACAACAAGCAGCTGGATGCCGCCGTTAACGACCTGCGCATAATCACCGGGCAACAGCCTAAGATCTGCCGCGCCAAGAAGTCGATCGCGAGCTTCAAGCTGCGGACCGGCATGCCCATCGGCGCCAAGGTGACCCTGCGCGGCGAGCGCATGTGGGAGTTCCTCGACCGGCTTCTGAGCACGGCGATCCCGCGGGTGCGTGACTTCCGCGGCATCCCCACCACGAGCTTTGACGGGCGCGGGAACTACAGTTTTGGCGTGACCGAGCAGCTGATCTTCCCCGAGATCGACTATGACAAGGTTGATCGAGTGCGCGGCATGGATATTACGTTTGTTACTTCGACGGATTCTGACGCGGAAGCCCTGGCGCTTTTCAAAGCCCTCGGTTTCCCGTTTAAGCGAAACTAAAGGAAGTAGGAAGTTTTATGGCAAAGAAGTCGATGATCGCTAAAGGCAATCGAGCACCCAAGTTCTCGACCCGTCAGCACAACCGCTGCACTCGATGCGGCAGGCCTCGGGCGTACTACCGCCACTTTGGGCTGTGCAGGGTCTGTTTGCGGGAGCTTGCAAGCAGAGGCGAACTGCCCGGTATCCGCAAGGCGAGCTGGTAGGCCACAGGGCCACTGGCTACGCGGCTGGACTGACCGGGAAGGCCCTCCTGGCAGGCGCGGCCACCACGGGTGGCAGCGAACCGACAGGATGGTTCATCCGTAAGAATCATAGGAGGTAGACATGTCAATGACAGACCCCATCGCAGATATGCTCACGCGAGTGCGTAACGCGAATTCTGCGGGCAAGGAAACAGTAACGATGCCAACCAGCAAGAAGCTGGTCGAGATCGCGCGTATCCTCAAAGAAGAAGGCTACATAATCGAATACGACGTGGAGGACGGCAAGCCCGTGGGGCAGCTGACCATCCAGTTGAAATACGGTCCCAAGAAGCAGAAGACGCTTCGCGGCCTCAAGCGGATCTCCAAGCCTGGCCTGCGTGTCTACGCTGGCAAGGACGAGCTGCCGCGTGTTCTGGGAGGCCTGGGGACCGCCATCATATCCACATCCAAAGGCGTGATGGCCGACCGCGATGCTCGCAAGGCGGGCATAGGCGGCGAAGTCATCGCGTACATCTGGTAGAGCTGAAAGGGGTAGGCTATGTCTCGAATCGGCAAACAACCCATAGCGATACCGGCGGGTGTTGAGGTGACCATTGACGGTCTTATCGTCAAGGTAAAAGGCCCCAAGGGCGAGCTTGAGCAGGCTGTCTCCAACCGCGTCACCCTGACGCAGGAGCCAGGTCAGCTGCTGGTGGGGCGCGTGGACGACAGTGCGCAGGCGCGCTCTGACCACGGGCTGTACCGTACGCTTATCAACAACATGGTGGTGGGTGTGAGTGTGGGCTTTGTCAAGGGCCTTGAGATTGTGGGCGTGGGGTACCGCGCGGCCCTCAAGGAAGGTGGCATCGAGCTGCAGCTGGGGTATTCGCACCCCGTCTTTGTGAAGGCTGAGGACGGCATCAGTTTTGAGGTGCCGCAACCCACGGCCATCAAGGTCTTGGGCATTGACAAGCAGAAGGTCGGACAGGTCGCGGCGGACATCCGCAAGTGGCGCAAGCCCGAGCCCTACAAGGGCAAGGGTATCCGCTATGAGGGCGAGAAGGTCCGCAGGAAACTCGGCAAGGCAGCCGGCGCGTAAAGGGAGATAGGAAGATGGACAAACTCAAGGAAAAAGCGGCAAAGCTCCAGCGCAGGCAGCGACGAATCCGCGGCAAGATCAGCGGAACAGCTGAGATCCCGCGCCTGCGGGTGACGCGCTCCAACGGCAATATCTACGCGCAGGTCATCGATGACGTGGCGCGGCGAACCCTGGTCTCGGCCTCATCGCTGGACCCGGAGTTCAAGAAGCAGGATAAGAACGGCGCGAATGTAGCCGGCGCCCAGGCTGTGGGTGAGCTGGTAGGCAAGCGTGCGCTGAAGGCCAAGATCGACACCGTGGTCTTTGACCGCGGCGGCTATATCTACCACGGCAGGGTCAAGGCCCTGGCAGACGGCGCCCGCGAGGCCGGGCTGAAATTCTAGGAAGGTTGGTCAGATGGCAAGAGTAAAGGCACCCGTAGCCGAGCTGCAGGAGAAGGTCGTCTATATCAATCGCGTGTCCAAGGTTGTCAAGGGCGGGCGTCGCTTCGCGCTGACCGCTCTGGTGGTTGTGGGCGACGGAGAAGGCAGGGTTGGCGTTGGCATGGGCAAGAGCGCAGAAGTCCCCATCGCCATCAAGAAGGGTGTGGAGGACGCCAAGAAGAACCTCTTCACCGTGCCGCTGACGCCCGAGGGCACACTGCCCCACGAGGTGATGGGCCATTACGGCGCTGGCAAGGTGCTTTTGAAGCCCGCAACCCCCGGTACCGGTGTCATCGCCGGCGGGCCCGTGCGTGCGCTGATGGAGCTTGCGGGTGTGAAGAACGTGCTGTCCAAGTCGCTTGGCACCAACAACGCCATGAACATAGTCAAGGCGGCAGCTGAGGGACTCAAGCAGCTGTCCAGCCCCCAGGAGGTCGCGCAGCGCCGCGGCACCACCGTAGCGAAGATCTACGGCTGGAAGGAGAAATAAGAGATGGCAGAGAAAGCAGCGGCTGTTAAGGCTGAGGCGCCGGCAAAGACCGAGAAGACTGATGCGCCGGTCAAGGCTGAGAGCAAGCCTGAGGTGAAGAAGACCCTCAGGGTCACGCAGGTCAAGTCCACCATTACCTGTCCTGCCGACCAGGTCAGGACCATCAGGGCCCTGGGCCTGGGCAAGATCAACCGTACGGTTGAGCAGGTGGATAATCCGGCAGTGCGTGGTATGATTTTCAAGGTAAAGCACCTGGTGAAGGTCGAGGAGATATAAATGCAGCTACATGATTTGGCTCCGGCTCCCGGATCCACCAAGAACCGTAAGCGTAAGGGACGCGGACATGGCTCCGGCCTGGGCAAAACCGCCGGTCGTGGTTATAACGGCCAGAAGTCCCGTGCGGGCGGCGCAAAGAGCAACGGCTTTGAAGGCGGTCAGACGCCACTGGCCCGCAGGCTCCCCAAGCTGCCGGGCTTTAAGAACATCAACCGTGTCGAATACGTGCCCGTCAATGTGGGGCGGATCGATGCGTTGTACAATGATGGCGATGTGGTTGATGGCCAGTCGCTGGCAGACAAGGGCGTGATTAAACGCGCCGATATGTTTGTCAAAGTACTGGGTGACGGTGAGCTCACCAAGAAGCTCACCGTGAAGGTCGACAAGGTTTCCGGCACTGCCGCTACCAAGATAGAGGCTGCCGGCGGAAGGGTGGAGGCACCTTGTTAAGCGCAATCCTCAATGCGTTTCGGGTTCCGGATCTAAGAAAGAAGATCTTCTTCACACTGGCTATTATCGCGCTGTACCGTCTGGGCTCCTTTGTACCTGTGCCCGGTATTCCGGCCAATGCACTGGTCAACGCGTTCCAGGCAACATCAGACAATGCCGCGATGGTCTTCTTGAACCTGTTCTCCGGTAACGCGCTCTCCAAGTTCTCGGTGCTGTCTTTGGGTATCATGCCCTACATCACCGCGTCCATCATCATGCAGTTGATGCAGGGTGTCATCCCTGCCCTGCAACGTTGGTCCCGTCAGGGTGAGTCCGGTCAGAAGAAGATAACGCAGATCACGCGTTATGTGACCTTGGGCCTGGGCCTCATCAATGCCATCGGCTATCTGCTGCTCTTCCAGAGCCAGCAGTACGGCGTTGTCCTGACCTCAGAGCTGCCTAGGATGTTCACCAGCGTGGTCATTGTGTTCACTCTGGTGGCAGGTGTTGCGCTCATCATGTGGATGGGCGAGCTCATCACCCAGCGGGGTATAGGCAACGGCATGTCGCTCATCATCTTCGCGAACATCGTCGCCGGCTTCCCCAGCGCCATCTGGCAGTCCTCGCAGACCCAGAGCATCGCCATGACCGCACTCATCATCATCGTGGTGTTGGCGGTCATCCCCGGCATTGTGCTTATCGAGCGCGCGCAGCGCCGTATCCCCATCAACTATGCCAAGCGCATCCAGGGCCGTCGCGTCATGGGTGGCACCTCCACCTATATCCCGCTCAAGGTCAACGGCGCCGGCGTCATCCCCATCATCTTCGCGAGCGCCCTGTTGTACTTCCCAGCTCAGCTGGCTGCTTTCTTCGCTGTCGATTGGTTGACTAACCTCTCCAATGCTCTGTCCAGCGGCAGCTGGATCAACTGGTTGCTGAATGCTGTGCTTATCGTCTTCTTCTGCTTCTTCTACACCTCCATGGTGTTCAATCCTGACGACACTGCCGACAACCTGCGAAAACAGGGTGGGTTCATCCCTGGTGTGCGCCCAGGCACCAACACGGTGCAGTACATCAAGAATGTGCTCAACCGCATCACGTTGCCCGGCGGCGTCTACATCGCCTGCATCGCGGTAATCCCGAGCATCCTGTTTACTGTGACGGGCGACGCGTTGATCACCGCTTTTGGCGGTACGTCCATCCTCATCATGGTGGGCGTTGCGCTGGATACCATGAGCAAGCTGGAGAGCCAGCTGAAGATGCACCACTATGAAGGCTTCTTCAAATAGCACGAGAAACACCGAGTGAGCTCGTTCGATAAGAGCAGTAGGGGACGACTTGGAAGAGTCGTCCCCTTTTTCTTAGTTTGTCTACTTGAGCACGTTTCCCAAGTTAAAATGCCACATAGAGTGGCATAAATTGCAGGTGATAATTCCTAAAAAATCCTATACTTCTTCTGATTTCGTAAATGATATCGTTCTTGTCTCGTATATAATTAGCTACTATGAAGGGCGTTATGAAAGGGGAGATTGAAAAATGAACAAACCGATTACGATGAGTGAATCCATAAGGAAGAAGCTGCTTGTTTTTGTGGCGCTTGTCTTCGCTCTGTCACTTTTCCCGGGGTTCACGCTTGTGGCAAACGCGGATGAGGTCGACGATCCAGCCATCGTTACTACAGACACTGATGCCACTGAGTCAGATTCAGAAGACGCAGTAGAACCCCTTGACGAGGGTGAACCCACAGGCGCAGACCCAGATGCCGCGCTGGCTCCTCTGGCTACTGGCAGCCCCATCCTGTACACCCCTCTTGCTGGAGTAGCGCCTAGCCCAAAGGTCCCCTTTGCTACCTATACCCTGGATGCAGATGAGACAAAGAACTGGCAGGTCCCCCTGACCAACTACCCACTGCCAGAGAAGATGGACATCATGTATGTTGTGGACACAACGGGCTCCATGAGCGGTAGAAGGACCATAGCGGCAAACACGGTCTCTGGGTTCACCAGTGACCTTGTATCTGCAGGAGCGACCGATATCTACTTTGGGACAGCGTTCTTTGGGGATCTCGATTATGACGATCCCTGGTTTGGTATTACACTCCCCCTGGGTAACCATGACCCCGCAACTGTAAGCACAGCCCTGTCAAGCCTGACTCCAACAGGCGGCGGAGACTTACCTGAAGATTCGGTCATGGCCTACATGTGTACCGTTGATGAGACCCCCTGGAGAGCAGATGCCCTCCATGTGGTAGTACTCATCACAGATGCGCCCTCTAAATACCGCCTGACTTTCGATGTAGATGGCTACCCAGTCACCCTGGATGGCGCGCTGGACATCACAAACGACTACAATATCCAGCTTGTCATCACCAGCTACTGGGGTACTCCCCTTAATGACCTGGCCACCAAGCTGGGCGTGCCGGAATACACATGGAGCAACCAGACTGAGCTCTCAGATGCGCTTGTTACTGCAATCATAGTGCCCTCGGCAACAGCGCCGGATTATCTCTGTGAAGCAAAGGTGGAATCCATCACCTATGAAAGCGACGGAGCGTTATCCACCGATATCGACATGAGCATCTCACCGGCAAGCTTTGTGCTCTCGGGCGGCGATACAAAGGACTTCGACCTGACCGCCCTGGCCACAGATTCTCCAGCGCGCTTCAACGACAGGACAATCGTGGAGATCGGCTACTACATAGACGGTGTCAGGGTTACAAGTGCAACCCAGTTCCTCTACTTCACTGCTGAGCCTCCGCTTACCACCATCCCCGCCACAGGAGATACTGGCACCATATTCCTCCTGGTCGCGCTGCAGATGTTGCTTCTCGGCCTGGTCTCCCTCGCTGTCTGGAAGGGACATCAGGTAAGAAAGACATCGTAAACGGGATCCAGGGAACACATAATCAAGGTTCGACAGGCGTCTGTTTAACAGGCGCCTGTCTGGTTTTTCCGTCCAACTATTCAGAACCGATTGGCGGTATACTATTTGGACACTACGACAAAAAGGAGGATGCTGTGAACATCGTCTTATTGGGAGCTCCAGGAGCTGGCAAGGGAACACAGGCGGCGAAGCTCGTCGCCGAGTACGACATCGCTCATATCTCAACAGGGGATATACTCAGGGCAGCCGTCAGCGCCGGCACGCCGCTGGGCCTGGAGGCCAAATCCTATATGGATAAAGGCGAACTGGTTCCGGACT
Organism: Coriobacteriia bacterium; assembly: GCA_009783245.1. Taxonomy (GTDB): domain Bacteria; phylum Actinomycetota; class Coriobacteriia; order Coriobacteriales; family UBA8131; genus WRHL01. The sequence goes on along the minus strand of WRHL01000031.1, from coordinate 2,306 downwards.
CCGTGGTAATCGGCCTGGTGAAGGAGCGCCTGCAGGAGGAGGATACCGACAAGGGCTTCATCCTGGACGGCTTCCCCCGCACCACCACACAGGCAGTCGCGCTTGCCAGCGAGCTCACTGCGCTGGGCCGCGACATCGATGCCGCCATCGCCGTCAATGTCGATGCAGAGGTGATAGTCAAGCGCCTGACATCCCGTCGTCTCTGCCGCGCCTGCGGTTACATCGGCTCCGAGGCAGATGCTGCCTGCCCGCAGTGTGGTGGCGAGATGTACCAGCGTGATGACGATAAACCTGAGACTGTGCGCAACCGCCTCAACGTCTACGAGCAGTCAACTGCGCCGCTCATCGATTACTACCGCGGCAGCGACCTGCTGATGGAAATCGACGGCGATCGCCCGGTTGAGGTGGTCTTTGCCGACATCAAGGGCAAGCTTGCCTAGCCACCTCGGGCTTGACCCGGGGCCTACCCCAGCGGCTGCAGCACGATTGCGGTTGTCGTCCATGCACCCAACAGGTTTGTAGGCTCAAATGATCAAACTCAAGACTGCAGAGCAGATCGAGGCCATGCGGGAAGCCGGTCGCGTAAGCGCCAAGGCGCTGCGCAAGACCGGCGAGCTGGTGCGCCCCGGCATCTCCACACTTGAGCTTGATCGCTTCGCTGAGAACCTCATCCGCATGGAGGGCGGTATCCCCGCCTTCCTTGGTTACGGAGGCTTCAAAGGTTCGATCTGCTCGTCGCTGAATGACCAGATAGTGCACGGTATACCCTCCCGCGAGGTCATCCTGCGCGAGGGCGACATCATCTCCATTGATGTAGGCGCCATTATTGGTGGCTGGGTGGGGGATAATGCCGCCACCTTTGCCGTGGGGGAGATCGACCCAAAGACGCGTCGCCTGCTTGAGGTCACGGAGCAGTGCATGTGGGATGCAATCGATGCGGCACGCAGTTGCAACAGGCTGGGCGACATCGGTCACGCGGTGCAGAGCCGGGCAGAAGGCGCAGGGTTCTCTGTGGTGCGCGAGTACGTGGGACACGGCATCGGGCGCTCCATGCATGAGCCGCCCAACGTCCCCAACTATGGCCACAAGGGACAGGGCCTCAAATTGAAGAGTGGCATGGTCCTAGCCATTGAACCTATGATCAACCTGGGTACCCACAGGACCCGCGGTCCCTTTGAGGACCACTGGACGGTCTTCACCGAGGACGGCTCTCCCTCCGCGCATTTTGAGAAGACCGTAGCTATCACCGACGACGCCCCGATAATCCTCACCGCTGAATAAAGCGCCGGCAATGAACCATAGGATAATACCAAGGACACAGCAAAAATCTTAAGAGTATTCTGACAGTCCCTTTTCTACCTGGTCATCTCTGTTATTGGCCCTGGCTTTTTGCAGTTTTGGCAACCTCTTCTGCAAAATACACCCGATGTCCTGGATTGAGCAGTGGTGTGCCTGTGTTCAAGAAAACGCTACCACCGACTTCATGAAAGGGTTGGCACTCCTGTGTGTCGGAGTCCTCAAGGAGAGTGCACTATGAGGTTTCTCGCAGGCCTTGTTATCGCAGTTCTATTTACGGCTATCCTACATGTACCACTACGTAAAGCGCCGTGGGTGTTCTATGTCCTGGCGCTTCTGCTTGATGTCTTGCTTATTGCCGGTAACTATGTGAGCTTTCCCCCTTGGTTCCGCGAGTACTTTCTATTCTTGTTCCAGAGCAATACCTTGGCGATGGGTTTTTTCACCATTGTGATGTTCACCGGAGTAATGAGCAATCACTCAGCTCTCAAAAAGACGCTGCTCTCAATTCGTGCTGAAATCTCAATAATCGCCTCAATCCTCTGCATCGGACATATTGTGAAGTATGGAGAGTCATATTTTGGGAAAGCGCTGAGCAGTATCTCTTCAATGCCGTCTTTACGTCTAGCTGCAACTTTGATTGCCCTCATTCTTGTGCTCATGCTCATTCCGCTTGCTATAACCTCGATTAAACTGGTAAGAAAACGAATGAAGCCGAAGAGCTGGAGTAATCTGCAGCGGCTTGCTTATCCGTTTTATGGCCTCATCTTCATTCATATCTATTTCTTCCTTCTGCAACCAGCACGTGCTGGGAGTCAAGACGCAGTTATCGCTCTCACTATCTATTCTATCTTTGGTCTTGCCTATCTACTTCTTCGCATAGGCCGTTACCTGCATTCACAAAAGGCGCTACCTGTCCTCGCGAAAACCGTTGATTCCAAATAGGATTGTAAAACGCTCCAACAAAGGGGACGGAGCGTTTGATGTGACAACAGGGACCGTCCCCTTTG
>WRHL01000030.1 GCA_009783245.1 Coriobacteriia bacterium | reverse complement strand
TTGGGAGCAAGCTGTGCATCCAGAGCGGCTTGATGGCAAAATACCAATTTCGAACCCTGTTCAGCTTGATCCAGTCGTTGAAGCTGGTCTGGCAGCCCTGACACAAATGGTAAACCACTCTAACAACTTGGCGGGTGTTTTGGATCATCGAGATGCAGTTGCAGTACTGACTGTTCTTCGCAAAGGCGGATACAGCCTCCCAGCAGATCAGGTGTATGCTTGGGCTCTGTGTCACGATTGGCCTGGAGCTGGAGCCGAACGGCTTCAAGAGATGGCAGCGAAAATTGACGCTGGTCACACAATGCACATTGATGGCGATTCACCATTCCGTTCAGATATTCTTGAGGTTTGGAGAGATGAGTCAGTGTAGTAATTAGTCAGGATATAGGGCAAAAACCAATAGGTTTTGCATTCATCAAAGAATGAAGGGAACAAGATAAGCTTGCTCCCTTCTTTAAAACTTACAGGCTCAAGTTTTCCGAGGAAACCACGATCCTGTATGTACGTCGCGTTGGTCGCAGGGAGATATCAGTTTAAAGACTAAGTTCAAAATGATGGACTATTGAAGTGCAGATGCGCCTTCTGTGGTTCATGCCATAGACACCATCTCTAACACTGAGCTGAGCTTATTGGCTGAGACACTTGTCGATACTGCTCGTCGCGGTTACTTGGAAGAAAAGCCTGTGACAGAAATCTGGCCCCTAGTAACTTTTCGTGCATCTTTGTTCTTTGATCAGCAGAAGTATGTGTCTCCCATAAGAGGCAACGTATCTGCTGGACTCAGCTTATCATCTGCAACCAACCCGCGATTCAGTGGCACAGGTGTTTTTTCCGATGGCATCATGCGCGCCTTAACATATTGTCATGGACTAGTCATCGAAGATCCCCTATGTCATGCAGCAGAGCTGCATCTTGGAAGCACAACCGAGATGCATAAATTAAGCACTTGACAGTGGAGATTCAGAAAATCTTGAAATGTTTGTAGATATCGTCACTGTATTAAATCCTCGAAATATCATAGAGAATGCCATAACTGGAACTACTATAACAATAGCTGCAATTGAGATGCTAGGCGGCACCAATGATATACTCTGTGCGTCACGTTTAATGGGAAGGCTTCTGTTTCTTGGTTCTCCTGATCCTGATCATGAGCTCCGTTTACATGAATTGACCATGATGGATATGCCAAATCTTTCAGAACTCGCTCTGACTGATATCGTGTCAATACGAAAATCCAGTGAAGCGCTGGCCACTTGGAGGAGCGACTTATCACATGCTTTGGATTATGCCAGACGCATGAGGGCAGCACATAATAACCCAGCTGATATCCAACAGGGTGTTTCTGAAATGATGGAGTATGCTAGAGAAGCTATATGCAGAGAAGCAAGGAAGTCGAGTCTATTATCAAGTGGGAATCTAGTGGCTTTTTTAGCAGGGGTTTTAAGTGGTGTTGGTGGTAGCGTAGTTACTGGCGACGCGCTTACAATGGCCACAGGAGTAGCTGCAGGAGCGATTCCAGCTATTGCACAAGCAATTGTCAGTAATAATCCAATACCTAAGTATTTAGATAGGCATTACATTGCCTTTATCAAAGATAGGTAGCATTAAGAAGAACTATGCATAAGCCATAGTCCGAATGTCTCAAGAGTTCTTTGGGTATTATGGGTGGTTTTCGAAATAAGTGAACAGGTTGTGAGAAAAGTCCACGTTGATGAATTTTCTTCAGATGACAATCTCTGTCCTTTTGCTGAATTCAAGAAAAGATTGCATTACTGGCACTACTAAGCCCAAATCCTGTCCCCGCAACCCCGAGGAAATAACAAAGCCCCTGAACAGGGGCTTAATAAATGTTGGTCGCGGGGATTGGATTTGAACCAATGACCTTCGGGTTATGAGCCCGACGAGCTACCAGACTGCTCCACCCCGCACTATGTGCGAGTGAACAGGTTACTACTACAAGGTTACTCGTGCAAGGGAAAAGGACAAAAAACGCGAGAATCTTTCTCAATGGTTGAAGGGGAATCATACTCAGCAACCTGATAACAGAATAGTTCCCTTTCGCAGGTATTTACTCTATTCTGTTGAGATGCTGATAATCAATTGATTAAAGGAAGGGTGGTTGCTTTTATGGCACTATTTGGAAAGAAGGACAAACCAGCTTCACAGGGGAATGCCGGGAACGCACCGTTGGTTGAGATACTGCCAGATCTGAAGATCAGCAAACCTTCTGAGTACAACCAGTTGAAGAATCTCTTCATAAACGCGATAACTGCCGATCCCTTTGATCCGCCACTCGACGACTTCTTCGCCCTGGCCAAAAGACTCGGTTATCGTTGTGACCAGACTGACACCATGCAGATCTCTAAGATAATCCTGGCAGACATATCCGCAGGCATATAGTCCCAAATCTAGTCGAATCTCAACTGGCCTGTTGGCTCCAGCAGCCAACGGGCCAGTCTCTTCTCGTCACCATCAGCCATTTCAAACAGGTATCCCAAGAGCTTGGACACAAACTGCATTTGTGGGTGGTTTTCTCCTACCTCGTCGCTTTCATGGAAAACGCGGTAAGCCTTGGCAGCCAGATCAAGCGCCTGTTGGTACTCCTGCTCCACAAAGAGAATACCTGCCTTGCGCGCGTAGGTCTTGGCAGTCTCCTCATGATCCTCACCATGGGTTCTCTCGTAGATGGCAAGCGCTCGATCAAAGCATCCTTTCGCCTCAGAATGCAGGGACGTGTCTTCGGTTTCCTCCGCTTGCGCAAGCAATGTCTCTCCCAGTCCCACATAAGCGCCAGCAATGTATTGATGGTCTTTTGCCAAGGTCATCTCTGCGGTTCGCAGGGCCTGCCGTGTCAGCTCCAAGGCTCTTTCCCAATTGCCGACCATGCGGTATGCCGAAGCGGCATTCAGGGTGAACACCACCGTATGAGGGCTGTCTTCTCCGTAGGATTCCTTGTAGCACTGCCATGCCCTCTCAGCATAATCAAGCGCTTTTACGTGTTGACCTAAGGCCGAATATGCGGTGCCAAGAGTGCTGTAAGAGGTTGCCGTTGCGGGATCATCTGGCCCAAGAACCCGTTCGTTGTGCTCAACCGCCTGCAAAGCCCACTCCAGGCCCTTGTCGTAATCTCCCGAGCTTAGACAGGTTGCAGCCATGTTGTTGTAGACATTCGCCACTCCCTGTGGGGCGGTTTCCTGTGGTTGCTCATAACGCTTGAGAATCAGCTCGAATATCCTGGCCGCCTGGCCGGGGACCCCCATTTCCATAAGGAACATGGCAAAGGAATTCAGCGTATCGATATGGTTATAACCGATTACCTCCTTTTCCATACGGATGGCTTTCCCATACAGCTCATAAGCGGCTTCGAACCGTTGCAGATGACGATAAGTCAGGCACATGTCCAGCATCGCCTCAGCCATATCCTCCGAAGGATCGCCATAGGCTTTTGCTGTGAGCTCCATTACCTGTTTTCTCCAATAGAGCTCATTCAGGGAATTGTTCTCGCGATTCAGCGGATCCTCATAGATTGCCGCCAGCTGCTTTGCTGCCTTGACAGCCGTCTTCAGATCCAACGCATGGGCGTCGGTCAGTCCCCGGCCCTTTGCGGCTATGCCTAAAAGTTCAATCGCCCGGTCACGGTCCCTTTCCACTCCAAGGTTTCCCAGATAGGCAAGCGCGAGCAGGTAGGTGCGCTCACAGTTGTAGCTTGTCTTAAGCGCGCTGCCCAACGCAGCGGTGAACACTGCCTGCAGGCTCTCTTGATCGATCACGTCCCATCTTCGCTCGGTTTGCGAAAACAGGACATGGTACTCATCCATATCAGTCTCTACGGCTTCAACAGACACAATCCGCTTACCTTGTTTGACAGCATAGGGGTACTCCTCTGTTATCACGTAATTACCAGGCTCGCTGATATGAGGTGTGACCAATAGTGCAAAAGCATCAGCTTTGTCGATGGACTCACAGATCTCGACATCGAATACCCTTCCTGCGGTAAGGAAGTTGTCATACCAGATAGCCACAGATTCAAACCCAGGTACATCGTGAAAAGCCTTCATGAAATCGCGCGCATGAACTACGTCCTTTTTACGGTAGCTGAGAAAGATCGTTGCCGCAAAAGCCTCGTCCATGATCTGCTGCGCTAACTCATTGGATACAATGAAGCCGCTGAGCTGCTCTTTCAGTTTTTGACGGAACTCAGGGTCAGTCACTGAGATGCCGTGTATTGCACCTTCCTGCTTGCTGAATTGAGACAGAAGCTCCTCGCTGAGAACCACTGGCAACACGGGCAACTGCAGGTGTTTTGCATGGGTATACTCTGGCGGTATATCCGCAGCAGGTCGCGCCAAGAACTGCGGAGTCACCAACAAGATCAGAAGCTGCGTCTCATGGAGCTCATTCTCCAGGCCTTCCAAGTCTGAGGTATCCCAAGGCGACTCTGTCCAACTGACAACACAGTCCGCCCCCGCGTCTCGTGAAAGCACGGCTTCGATCAACTGCTCACGCATCCGCTTGTTATCCTCGTCCCAACTGAGGAATACCCGCTGAGCCTGCCGGGGAATCTCTGAGCCCCTCGCTCTTCGCACAATGTCCATAAACCCTCGCAAACCACACAACCATGTAAGGCAATACAACTGAGAACAACAACCGTAAGTATACTGATTCAAGCCACCAAGAAGACTGGAACAGAAAGCAATGGCGATTATCCATCAAGTCCCGTACAATCACATCTATGAGACACGCAAAGGATGAACAACCCAGACAATCAGATATTCCAGAGATGAAAAGCGCAGAAGAGCCTCTGCCGGGCAGTGCAGTAAGTCCTCCTGAGCGAAAAGCGGCGCGCCCGAGAAGGAAGCGGCGCGTCCTTATCGTCACCGTGGTAAGCATTGCGCTGGTTGCCTTGTTGGGGATGGGGGCGTGGCTGGGCTATCTGATACTGGGCTTTGACTCAGAGGCTGAAGGCTTCACGGGTTGGCTGGCGGAGGCGACCATGCCGGGCAAGCAGGTTCCCGCCCCAACGCCGGAGGAGATCCGCATCATGGATGCTATCGAGGCAGGCGCGGACCCCAGCGACCCCGATATCAGCAGCCTACCCACTCCTCTGATCGCGACCTATGGCGACCTGCTGATCCACTGCCCCATTCTCCCCAGGGACCTCACAGAGATAGAGTTCCACCAGGCCTCCTATGACACAGCCTTGTCCATGACACCGCTGCTGACCATTGTCGATACTGATGAGACCATGGAGCGGCACGGTACAAACCACATCCCCTGGGAGGACCAGCCCTACGGCAACGTGCCGCTCATTGCCGAGGCGGTAAGCACCTGGCGGCTGGATTCGGTGGGGGATGAGAACACCTCCGTGGATGTGGGCGCTGTCGCTGGCACGGTTGTCTATGCTCCGATCACGGGCACGGTGGTGAAGATCAAGACGTACTCGCTGTACGGCCTCCTTGATGACTACGAGATCCATATCCAGTCACCTGACCACCCGGAGCTTGACGTTATTGTGCTGCATATCGACAACCTCATGATCAAGGTGGGCGATGAGGTCATTGGTGGCTGTACGCGTATAGCGCTCGTGCGAGATATGGGCTACATCATCGACAGCAACCTGATGAACTTCACCATGCCGCCTGACCCGGGCAACCACTGCCACGTGCAGGTGAATGATGCCACCCGCGAGGATTACCCGGGGTTGGTAGGGGCGTTGGATATCTTTGACGGGCGCGGGTATGCGCGTCCAGAGGCTCCTGCGGTAGAGGAGTGACGAGAAGGGCGGCTACTCAGCTTGTTTGAGGGTGCTGCCCAGCATCTCGCCTACTACGCCAGCGGCATTGGCAAGGCCTTGGACCTCCAGCGGCATGAAGATCTTGGTAGCGGTGCCGTTGGCCACGTACTTGAGCGTCTCCAGGTAGCGCACGGTGATGAGGTCCTGGGTGGGCCCACCGTCGTGAATGGCGCCAAAGACGTTGCGGATAGCCTGGGCCTCGCCCTCGGCAACCAGGATCTTCTGGGCCCGCTCGGCCGCGGCGATCTCCTTGATGGCGGTCGCGCGTCCCTCGGCCTCCAGGATGGCGCTCTGCTTGGTGCCCTCAGCACGGGCGATGGCGGCAGCCCGGTCACCCTCGGCCTCCAGGATCATGGCGCGACGGTCGCGCTCTGCCTTCATCTGGCGGTGCATGGCCTGGGTTACGTCGGCCGGTGGCTCAATGCGCTGGAGCTCCACGCGCACTACGCGCACGCCCCACTTGTCCGTTGCCTCGTCCAGGATATCGCGCAGCGTGATGTTGATCTTCTCGCGGCTGGTAAGGCTCTCATCCAGCTGCATCTCGCCCACCACGTTACGCAGGTTGGTCTGCGCCAGTTTGGTGGCAGCCAGGTAGAAGTTGGTCACGTTGTAGATGAGCTTGAAGGGGTCGGTCGCCTCGTAGTACACCACGGCGTCTACGGTGACAGCGACGTTGTCCTTGGTGATGACCTCCTGCGGGGGCACATCCACCACGTTCTCGCGCATGTCAACCTTGGTCACACGGTCAAGAAAGGGGATGAGCAGGTGCAGGCCTGGCTCCCAGACCCTGAGGAACTTTCCCAGACGTTCGACCACGCCCTTCTCGTAAGGACGGATGATCTTGATCGAGCGGATGGCGTACACCAGCACCACGATGATGACGATGATGCCGATGATGGCTGCTGCGGAAAACATACCACTGAGATTCATGACTGTTCCTCTCTTCAGATTGCTTCTACGATAAGGTAGGTGCCTTCGACACGCAGTACCCGCACCCTGGTGTCGATGGGCAGTTGCTCGGCTTGCTCGGTGGAGACGTTCCAGAGCTCACGGTCGATACGGGCGCGGTTGGCGCCGGACGGTGCGTTGCCCTCCACAACGGTTCCCGTCATGCCGATGAGCCGGTCGACGCCCGCCTTGGTCTTCTCCGCCTTGGAGGTAAGGCGCTTGAAGAATGGCCGGAGGAAGATGAGGCCAAACACTGAGACCACAACGAACAGCAGCCACTGGAGCCAGAGCGGCGCTCCGAAGAAAGCGCCGATAAGCGCGAAAGTCGCGCCAAGGCCAAAGGGCAGCAGGAAGAAGGTGGCGGTGAGCATCTCGCCTACGTAGAGCAGGGCGGCGAGCACCAGCCATATCCAGACCCAGGGTAATCCACTCACTGTCAGCCCCTTTCCTTCTTGGTTCTCTACTGCCTCATTATCTCATGAACGCGGCGGGATATGGGATATAATCCTTGGGCGTGAACTGATTGGTAACTAAGCGGGAGCAAAGATGCGAGCGACAATCGAGGACATAGTACGCAAGGCGGTGCAAGCGGCTGTAGACAACGGTGAGCTGGCGCTGTCTAGCGTCCCAGAGGCAACTGAGCTGGCCGCCGCGGTGGAGCGACCGCGCGACCCAGGGCACGGCGACTGGGCGACAACCATCGCACTGCGCCTGGCCAGCGAACTGAAGCGCCCGCCGCGCGAGATCGCCCAGGTGATAGCCGCGCGCATCGAGCAGAGTGATCTGGTAGCCACCGTGGAGATAGCCGGGCCGGGCTTCATCAACCTGCGCCTTTCCAACGCGGCGCTGCAGCAGGTCATCCGCGACGCGCGCACGCTGGGCCCGGACTTCGCCCGCGTGGACGTGGGCCAGGGCCGCACGCTCAACATCGAATTCATCTCCGCCAACCCCACGGGCCCGCTGCATGTGGGTCACGGCCGCTGGGCCGCGCTGGGCAACGCGCTCTGCAACCTCTGCGCATTTGCCGGCTGGCGGGTCACACGCGAGTTCTACATCAATGACGCCGGCCACCAGATGGAGGTCTTCGGCCAGTCGCTGGTGCTGCGCTACCTGGAGCTTCTGGGCATCCCGCTGGTCATGCCAGAAGAATTCTACGGCGGCTCCTACGTCATAGACCTGGCGCAACAGATACTGGACGAGGAGGGCGAGGCCTGGCTGACCGCAAACGAGCAACAGCGCAGCGCGCACTTCTTAGAGCGCGGCTATCAACTGATGCTTGCGCACATGCAGCAGCTCTGCGCGCGCATCGGCGTGCCCTTTGACGTGTGGTTCTCCGAGCGCACACTGTATAAACCCCTCCTGCAAAACGGACAGAACTCCGTTGAGGCCCTGCTGGGGCTGCTCTGGAGAAAGCGCTTCTTATACGAGAAGGACGGGGCGACCTGGTTTGCCTCCACCACGTTCACGGACGACAAGGACCGCGTGCTGGTCAAGTCCGACGGCACCTACACCTACTTTGCGCCTGACATCGCCTACCATCTCAGCAAATTCCAACGGGGTAGCGAGTATCTGATCAACATCTGGGGCGCTGACCACCACGGCTATATCCCGCGGATGCAGTCCGCCTGCGAGGCCCTGGGCTACGGAGGCAAGCTTGATGTGGTGTTGGGCCAGCTGGTGAACCTGTACCGCAACGGCGAGGCGGTGCGCATGTCCAAGCGCACCGGCGAGATGATCACCTTTGAGGAGCTGGTGGATGAGGTGGGGGCGGACGCCACCAAGTACCTGATGTTGGCGCGCTCCACCGACCAGCCCATCGACTTTGACATCGAGCTTGCCAAGAAGCAGGACAACAGCAACCCCGTGTACTACGTGCAGTATGCCCATGCCCGTATCTGTTCGCTGTTCAAGAAGGCGGAAGAGACGCTGGGCCCAGCGTTGGGTGTGGTACCGGATGCGTTGATGGGGGAGCTGGATGGGGCAGACCTTGGGTTGCTCGTTGACCCCTCTGAGCTGGAGCTCGCCCGGGTATTCTCGCAACTGGCCGAGGTTATTGAGGGAGCTGTGCGCGATCTGGCGCCAGTCAGACTCACGCGCTACGCGGAGGAGCTGGCAACGGCGCTGCACTCGTTTTATACGCGCTGCCAGGTGGTGGGCGAGGATGTGGAGCTGAGCAAGGCGCGGCTGTACTTGTCTGATGCCACGCGCAAGGTGCTGGTGTTGGTGCTTGGCCTTTTGGGTGTCAGCGCACCGGAGCGGATGTAAAGGGGCGTTTCAGCGGCAAAGGGAAAGAACGCTCAGGTACCGTGAGTTTTGAGACTGTGATAGATTGGCAGTAATATAAGCACCCACGTAGATTGCCACGCCGCGCAAGCGCGGCTCGCAATGACGGAAAGATTTGAGCGACTTGCGGCTCGCAATGACGGGGAGTTTGTTGAGACTTGTAGCTAGCAATGACGGAATCGAGGGAGAGGGAAGAGATGGCGCATATAGGGCGGAATCCTGATGCAAAACCGGATTTCAAGACCACCATGGAGCTGGGGGCGGTGCTGCCACAGACGGCTGAGGTCAAGGACGGGCACCTGTGGATAGGCGGCGTGGACACCGTGGAGCTGGCGCGTGAGTTTGGAACGGCGCTCTATGTGATGGACGAGGAGCATATCCGAACACAGCTGCGCAAGTTTTTGGAGTGGACGCGCTACCATTGGGAAGATGTGGACGTGGTCTACGCAGGCAAGGCTTTCATCTGCAAGGCGATGTGTCGCCTGGTGCAGGAGGAAGGCTGCTATCTGGACGTGTCCAGCGGCGGGGAGCTTGCCATTGCGTTGGCGGCGGGTTTTCCGGCAGAGCGCATAGTCTCGCACGGTAACAACAAGACCATAAGTGAGCTCACCGAGGCCATCGAAGCCGGCGTGGGCCGCATTGTGGCGGACTCCTTTGAGGAGCTCGACCGTATAGACCAACTTGCCCAGGCCAGGGGTGTCAGGCAGCCCGTCTTGATCCGCGTGACCCCCGGTGTCATTGCCGACACCCATGAGTATATACAGACAGCTGCTGAAGACAGCAAGTTCGGTTTTGGGCTGCGCGACGGGCTGGCGCATGAGGCGGTCAAGAAGGCGGTCTCGTTGCCGGGCATCGACTTCAGAGGTTTGCACATGCACATTGGCTCGCAGATCTTTGTGTTGAACTCCTTTGCCAAGGCCATCGAGGTGGTGGTGGGGTTCATGGAGGAGATCCGCGATCAGACCGGCTGCGTGGTGGCAGAACTCGACACCGGCGGCGGCTTAGGGATTGCCTATGGCGTGCCCGACGAGCCCTCCACCATAGAGCAGTTCGGCAAGGTGATAGTGGATGACATCAAGGAGCACTGTGAGCGGCGAGGCCTGCCGGTGCCGCATATCATGATAGAGCCGGGGCGCGCGGTGGTTGCCAACGCCGGCGTCACGCTGTACACGGTGGGTATCATCAAGCACATCCCCAACATCCGCACCTATGTGGCGGTGGACGGCGGCATGACCGACAACATCCGCACAGCGCTGTACGGCGCCCACTACGAGCCCACCATTGCCAACAGGGCCGACCAGCCGCGTGACACGGTGGTGACCGTTGCCGGCAAACACTGCGAGAGCGGGGACGTGGTAGCCATAGATGTACCGCTCCAGCAGACCCAGGCCGGCGATGTGCTCTGCGTCTTTGCCACGGGCGCCTATTGCCAGAGCATGGCAAGCAACTACAACAAACAGGTGCGCCCAGGGGTGGTGTTCGTGCGGGATGGCATCGCCCGTCTCGTTGTACGCCGGGAGACCTATGAGGATCTGATGCGCTGCGAGTCCGCGTAACGGTGATAGGTTGCACACCGGGCGCACAGTACAGGGAAACGGCGATGTGATAATCTGTTCTTTCAGGTAACAGGAAGGGATACATACTGATATGAAAACCATCAACGTAGGGCTGATCGGGCTGGGGACGGTCGGCGGCGGCGTTATCCGCATTCTGCAGAAGCATCATGACGATTTTGTGCGTGACCAGGATATCGACCTTAACCTGGTGGCTGTTGCCACACGCTCACCCGAGAAAGCCGAGCTGCTGGGAGTCACCGATATCTTCTTCCCTGATGTCAACGAGGTGATCAACCATCCCGACGTGGACATTATCATCGAGTTGGTTGGCGGTACTACCGCTGCCAGGGACTATGTCTTTGCCGCGCTTGAGGCAGGCAAGTCGGTCATCACCGCGAACAAGGCGCTCATCGCCGACTGCGGCCATGAGCTCATGGCGCTGGCAGCTTCCAAGGGCGCAGAGATCGCCTTTGAGGCATCAGTGGGTGGGGGCATCCCCATCATCGGGCCGCTGCGCCATACGCTGGCAGGCAACCGGATACTCTCCGTCATGGGCATTGTCAACGGTACCACCAACTACATGCTCACCCGCATGGGCGAGGACATGCTTGACTATGACACGGCGCTCAAAGAGGCGCAGGCAAAAGGCTTTGCCGAGGCCGATCCCACGGCAGACGTTGACGGCTTGGACGCCGCGGCTAAGATAGCCATCCTGGCCAGTATCGCCTACAACACCGATGTCAGGTTTGCAGATGTGCCGGTAGAAGGCATCAGGAACATCAGCCCCATAGACCTGGAGCTCGCCCAGGAGATGGGTTATTCCATCAAGCTTTTGGCCATTGCCAACCGTACAGAGGGCGGCATCGATATCCGCGTGCACCCCGCGCTGATTCCCTTGAGCCACCAACTGGCAGCGGTAAAAGGCGTCTTCAATGCCATCTATGTTGTGGGTGACTTTGTGGGGGAGACCATGTTCTTTGGCGAGGGCGCAGGCTCTGGCGCGGCGGCCTCATCTGTTGTGGGCGACCTGATAGAGGTCGCTCGCCACATGGCTTATCGCGAGCAGATAACCCAACCTGTCTGGGATAGCGAAGGCCTGCCCATCCGGTCGATGGATGAGCTTGAGACCAGCTACTACCTGCGGCTTTGTGTACCAGACCGCCCCGGCGTACTAGCCATGACCGCTCAGGTGTTTGCCGAGAACGGGGTCTCCATCTATTCGATGGTGCAGAAAGGCACGCACGATAACAGCGCAGATCTTATCTACGTGACGCATAAGGCCAGGGAGTCAGCCATCCAGGCGACCATCACGGGTATCAAGGAGACGGGCATCCTCACCGGAGAGCCGGTGCTGATCCGCGTTGAGGGCGCTGAGGGGTAGAAGTCAGTCGGAGACGCTGACCAGCTCTATCTCAAAGGTGAGGTCCTTGCCAGCGAGTTCATGATTGAGGTCGAAGGTGACTATACCGTCCTCTTTCTCCAGCACCTTGCAACGGGCCATCTGCCCATCTGCTAACGGCATGAAGACATGCTCGCCAACCGGCAATAGTTCAGCATTGGGGATGAACTCCATAGGGATGGCCTGCACCATCTCTTCGCGCCGTTCGCCGTAGGCTTCGGCTGCGGGGATGTGCACTGTCCTCTTGTCACCCAGCTCCATCTCCAGAACAGCAGCGTCAAAGCCGGGAATCATCTGTCCTCTGCCAACGTTGAACTCAATGGGCTCGCCGCGGTCATAACTGCTGTCGAACACCGTACCATCGTCAAGCGTTCCCCTGTAGTGTGCACGAACCGTCTGTCCTGCCTTGGTCATTATCGGGCTCCTGTCCTGTCTGTTCAGATCCATTCATTTTCTATCAAAAGATGCAGAACCCACCTCAGGGCGATGAAGGGCTACGGGTGAAAATGCCTGCAATCCAGGAGTCCAGTGTAGCTGATTCCTCATGGCGTACTCCCCTGACACAGAAAAATTTCGTGATTCTGCAGGAATAACCTGCTACTTTCTTGTATAATTTGCGGGAACTGAGAAGTCTCAAGCATCTCCCCAAAGACCAAGTGGTATAGACTGCGAGCCAATAATCCCATTACAACGTATATTCTCAGTTTTCCAGATTCATCCCATTCCACATTCCAAGGAGGACTCGTCAGCGCATGATAGAAAAGCCGATATCTGAGAAAAAGCTGGTAGAAGCGCCGGATTTCACCCAGGTCCAAGCGCCGGATTATGCACAGACATCAAGCTATGCCCTTGCAGCAGAACAGGGGGCAGCCCTTGTCCCTCGCAGGCGAGGGCGTCCCCGCAAGGCCGCTCCGTCAGAAGCTGCGCAACAGGCAGCCGGCAGCGAGAGCAAAGAGGGCGCAGGGGAGGCGCGGCCAGAGGAAGCACGAGAAGAGCGTGTGCGGCAAGGAGCTGAAAGCGCCTTCAGACCTTTGGAGGACTCGGGCAACGGCCAGAACAACGGCCAGAACAACGGCCAGAACAACGGCCAGAACAACGGTTACGAAAAGTCCGAAAAGCCCGATAAATCCGACAAATCCAACAATCAGGGTCAGGGCTCAGGCGGCAAGAATAAAGGCTACCAGAGCTACGGGCGTCGTCCACGCCGCAACTTCAATAACTCCCGCGAGCAGGTCGCTCCGCAGACCACCCGCGAGGACCTCGAAGGCCTCAAAGTAGCTGAGCTGCGTGAGAAGGCCACAGAGATCGACCTTGATATCTCAACTATCAAGAAGAAGGAAGAACTCATCGAAGCCGTGCTTGAAGCCATGGTCAAAGCGGAGGGTTTCGTCTCTTGCGAGGGCATCCTCGACCTCCTGCCGGAGGGCTACGGTTTCCTCCGCACCTCTGGCTATCTTCCCGGTGAGTCAGATGTCTATGTGGGCATGTCCATGGTGCGACGCAACGGCCTGCGCAAGGGCGACCTGGTCACCGGCCAGGTGCGTCCAGCCCGTGATAACGAGAAGTACGCAGCCCTGCATCGTATCGACACCGTTAACGGGCTACCCTTGGATGACGCCCGCAACCGCTGTCGCTTTGCGGACCTCACTCCCGTATATCCCGACGAGCGCCTGCTTATGGAACATGGCATCAACACCATCACCGCGCGTACCATAGACCTGGTCGCACCTATCGGCAAAGGCCAACGCGGTCTTATCGTCAGCCCTCCAAAAGCTGGTAAAACAACCATTCTCAAGGACATAGCCGCAGCTATCAGCGCCAACAACCCTGACGTACACCTCATGTGCCTGTTGGTTGACGAGCGCCCTGAGGAAGTCACGGATATGCAGCGCTCCATCAAGGGCGAGGTTGTGTCGTCTACTTTCGACATGCCCTCGGAGAACCACATCGCGGTGGCAGAGCTGGTCATAGAGCGCGCCAAGCGGCTGGTGGAGGTTGGCCGCGACGTGGTCATCCTGCTTGACTCCATCACACGCCTTGCCCGCGCCTACAACCTGGCGCAGCCGGCATCTGGCCGCATCCTCTCCGGTGGTGTAGACTCCACGGCGCTCTACCCGCCCAAGCGCTTCTTGGGAGCCGCACGAAACATAGAGGACGGGGGGTCGCTGACCATCCTGGCCTCTGCGCTCATCGAGACCGGCTCCAAGATGGACGAGGTCATCTTTGAGGAGTTCAAGGGTACCGGTAATATGGAGCTCAGGCTTGACCGCGACCTGGCGGACCGCCGCATATTCCCGGCCATCGACCCAGTGGCTTCCGGAACCCGCAAGGAGGATCTGCTGCTTGACGCCCAGGAGGCGCCGCTCATCTGGGCGGTCAGACGCATCCTGGCCAATATGAACAACACGGAACGCGCCATGGAGATGCTCATCAAATCGCTCAAGCAGACGCAGAACAACGCAGAGTTCCTGATGCGTACCGCACGTAAAGCCCAGCAGAAGAGCAACGTGGAGATCGCCGAGCTCTAAGCAAAGCGACAGGTGTCCTTCATACCATGTTGAGTGGAGCTACCGTAGAAAGCGGAATCGAAACATCTC
Source organism: Coriobacteriia bacterium (assembly GCA_009783245.1). Taxonomy (GTDB): domain Bacteria; phylum Actinomycetota; class Coriobacteriia; order Coriobacteriales; family UBA8131; genus WRHL01. The sequence continues at coordinate 6,676 of WRHL01000030.1, read as the reverse complement.
CTATGAGATCCCTTGACTGTGCCTGCGGCTCCGCTCTAGATGACGTATAGTTGTACTGAACGGAATCAACCCGGAAAGGATCAGCATGAGCGACCCCAACCTGCACAACAGCTATGTCTTCACCTCTGAAAGCGTTACCGAAGGACACCCGGACAAGGTCTGCGACCAGATATCCGACGGTATTGTCGACGCGATCTTTGCCAAGGAGGCCTACCTGCAACAGATAGGCTACTGCTCACCAGAAGGCGAGACAGCTGACGTGAAGAACGTACGGGTTGCCTGCGAGACCCTGGTGACCGAGGGCCTGGTGGTCCTGGCCGGAGAGATACGCACCCAGGGATACGTTGATGTGGATGCTGTTGTCCGCGAAGTGATCGCTGGGATCGGCTACAACGACCCGGAGACCGGTTTCCACAGCAAGTCAGTGGGTATCATCAACGCCATCCACGGGCAGAGCGCAGACATCGCGCTGGGCGTGGACGAGTCGTATGAGGCACAGCACGCTGAGCAGAGTACCGACCCCTATGAGCTCACCGGCGCCGGCGACCAGGGCATGATGTTCGGCTACGCCTGTCGTGAGACGCCCACGCTGATGCCCCTGCCCATCTTCTTGGCGCACCGCCTCTCCGAGCGCCTGACCGCGATCCGCAAGCAGGGCGTCCTGCCCTACCTGCGCCCCGACGGCAAGACGCAGGTCTCCGTCCGTTATGTTGACGATAAACCCGTGGCGGTGGAGAAGGTGCTCATCTCAACCCAGCACAAGGATGAGGTGGATGTCGAAGGCCAGATGAAGGCCGACCTGATCGAGCACGTCATCGCCCCTGTCTTCACACAATGGGGCTATGATTGGGGCTCTGCTGATATCTATGTCAACCCCACTGGCCGCTTTGTGATCGGTGGCCCCACAGGCGACACCGGTGTCACCGGCAGAAAGATCATCGTGGACACCTATGGTGGGAAGGGCCGTCATGGCGGCGGCTCCTTCAGTGGCAAGGACCCCACAAAGGTGGACCGCTCCGCAGCCTATGCCGCGCGCTGGGTGGCCAAGAACATCGTGGCTGCTGGCCTGGCTGACCGCTGTGAGGTACAGGTTGCCTACGGCATTGGCATGGCAAAGCCGCTGTCTCTTATGATCGACACCTTTGGCACCAACACGGTGCCCGAGGAGAAGATAACCGCCGCTGTGTCAAAGGTATTCGACCTGCGACCCGCTGCCATCATCGACGTGCTTGACCTGCGCCGTCCCATCTATAAATTGACTTCGAACTACGGGCATTTCGGCCGCGAGCTTCCCGAGTTCACCTGGGAGCAGACCAACCGCGTCGAAGAGCTCAAGCAGGCAATACAGTAAGGTCAAACCTTTCGCGCATAGCCAAAGGCCATGTAATGGCGGGGCGATCTGGGTGATTGGCATATAAGGCGGTCGCCAGCCACAAAGGGTGCGAAGTCCTTCTTCATGCACGATAGGAACCCATAGGTTCTGACCTCATACTCTCCAAAGACCGCAAGCAGCCCCTCAAGCTCACCCAGGCTCGGATACAGCCAGTCTTTGCCCCAGGGCACAAAAGCCCTTCGTGCCCGCCGATGCAACCAGGAGCCTGCAAGGTTCTCTGCAAACAGTAACAACCCGCCCGGTCTGAGCACCCGGTGCATCTCCCGCAGGGCTTGCTCGATACCCGCAAAGCCGCTTACCATGCCAATGCCTCCCAGCACGGACTTGAAGATGACCGTTGTGAAGCTCTCGTCTGCATAGGGAATGGCAGTTGCGTCGATGGCCTCAAGGATGATCTGTTCTGTTCTGAGGTTACGCTTGAAGAGTTCTTGTGCAGCCGGGGTGGGCCCCTCCAGGTCGGAGCAGAGCACCTGCATGCCCTTCTCGGCAAGGTAAAGTGACAGGCCTCCGTCACGTGCACCCAGCTCCAGCGCCTGCCCCTCATCCAGAGGCTCCCCCTCAAGCACCTTATCCCAGCACAGTAACGCCTGCTTCCAGGTGCCTATGTCCCACTTCAGGTACTCAATGAGCTTCTCTTGTGTGTAATGCACAGTTGCAGGCATCCTTTCAAAGAACCATCCGTACATTGTAACCGTCATTGCGAGCCTTGCGCAGCATGGCGTGGCAATCCACTGCAGCGCTTGCATTTCCAAACACCTGTCACAGCGCACCACACCCCAGTCCCATAAAAGCTTCTTTGTGTCTGGATTGCATTCTGTGGTAAACTACTCGGGTTTTGTCCCATTATCCTGTCTTGGTCGGAAACCAAGGCGCCAAAAGGAGAACGTACCATGAGAAAAGGAATCCATCCCGCCTACGTTGACTGCACCGTCACATGTTCTTGCGGGAACAGCTTCATCACCCGCGCGACCAAGCCCCAGCTCCGCGTCGAGCTGTGCAATGAGTGCCACCCCTTCTACACCGGCCAACAGAAGTTCGTCGATACCGGCGGACGCGTTCAGCGTTTTGCCGATAAGTTCGGCTCAGCCTCAGCTGCTGTAGCTGAGCGCGAGGACTCAAAGCGCAAGGCCCGTCAGGAGGCTGCCGTTGCTGCCGACGCCGCCGCCAAGGCTGCTCGCGAGGAGAAAGCCGCCATGAAGGCCGAGAAGGCAGCTAAGTATGCCGAGAAGGCAGCAAAGTATGCCGAGAAGGCAGCGCGTGCTGCTTCCGATAAGCCGACAGACGGGGCATCCGCTGAGCTGATCTCCGATATCGACGAGGTCTTCGAGGCCGCTGAAGCTGCAGATACTCCTGTCGAAGAGGCTGTCACACCAGAAGCCGAAGCGGCTGAAGTCGTTGAAGACGCCCCCGCCGAAGACGCCCCCGCCGAGGAGGCCCCGGCAGAGTAGACGCCTGCTGAGAGGAATCCCCATGCAGGTAAACCTCTTGTACCACACCCAAGAACCCCAGCGGGCGGTCGCCATGGCCGCCCGGCTCTGCTATGCGCCCCTCGGCGCAGCGGAGCTCCTGGAAAGCATGACAGACACGCAGGTGGACAAGGTACTCGAGACCATAATGAAGAGCGGTCACGGCTCCGCGCTTGAGCATGCCAGCTACACCTTTGCGGTTGACGGCGTAAGCCGGGCGCTCACCCACCAGCTGGTCCGCCATCGTATCGCCAGCTTCAACCAGCAAAGCCAACGCTACGTTACCTACCAGGGGGATCCCCAGGTAGTGTTGCCAGACACCATCGCGCAGGCGCCTCAGGCCCAGGCGACCTTCAACGCTGCCATCGACGCTGCCTATACCGCTTACGCCGCGCTTATCGACGCAGGCATCCCCGCCGAGGACGCGCGCTATGTTCTGCCCAATGCCTGCACCTCCAAGATAGTCATCACCATGAACATCCGCGAGCTGCTGCATTTCTTTGAGCTGCGTTGCTGCAATCGTGCGCAGTGGGAGATCCGCGACCTTGCGCGCCGTATGCTTGCACTTGTTGAACCCACAGCACCCTACATCTTCATGGATGCTGGCGCGTCGTGCAGGCGCAGAGGCTGCACGGAGGGGAAGATGAGCTGCGGCCAGCCCTTTGCAAAGGTCACGCGCCCATGAACGAGAAGGCCCAGGCAATCCCCGCAGAGGGGGAGGCAGTACTTGAGGCGCCGGTTCGCAACCGCGATGAATGGGCGCGCGCCAAGGACACCGAGGGTGTAGTCTGCCAGACCCACGTGGGTGGCCAGGCCCTCATAGAGGGCATCATGATGCGCGGGAAGTTCAACTGGGCAGTCGCTGTACGTGAGCCAAAAGGCGGCATCTATCTTGAGGAACACGACCTCGCCAGTGGCAGGGACAAGAACTCCTGGCTGCACAAGCCCATAGTCAGGGGCTGCACCGCCCTGGTCGAGTCCCTGCTCCTCAGCTTCAAAGCCCTTGACATAGCCTCCCAACACGCCTTCGACCTCGAAGAAGAGGAAGAAGCGAACAGCGACTCTTCTGGACGACAACCGCAACCACTCAGCGAGACTGACGGTAGGCCCCGGGTCAAGCCCGGGGTGACAAATACCCCTGCGGATGCAGAACCACCGCAGTTGTCGCCGGACACCCCTGACAATCCTCCGTCATTGCGAGGAATGAGCGAAGCGAGTGACGTGGCAGATACCCCAGTAGAGGATTCAGCCACGGAGCCAGATAATCCTCCGTCATTGCGAGGAATGAGCGAAGCGAGTGACGTGGCAATCTACGCACAAGACAAGCGTTCTGATAACCTGTCACAGCAAACAGACTCACAGTCTCCAGAATCTGAAACCACCCCCCCGGAGGAGCCCACCCCCAAAGACGCCCCCACCTCTGATGAGCCCACCATCCCCAAAGGCATAATCGCCATCAGCATGGTGCTCGGCGTCCTTCTCGGCATAGGCATCTTCATTGTGCTTCCCGCCTTCATCACCAACCTCCTGGTAGGCGACTACGGTGAGAAGACGCTGCTCTGGAACATCATCGACGGCGTACTGCGCATCATCATCTTCATCTTCTACATCTGGCTCATCGGCCGCATGAAGGACATCAAGCGCATGTTCGGCTACCACGGCGCCGAGCACAAGACCATCCACTGCTACGAGCACGGCCTCCCACTCACGGTGGAAAACGCCCGCAGCTTCCCCACGCTGCACGTCCGCTGCGGCACGGCCTTCCTGCTCACCACCATGATCATCGCCATCCTGGTCTTCACCATTGTCCCCATCGCGCCGCTCATCGACCTCATGGGCGTGACCAACGGCGCCCTGCGTCTGACACTGGTCATCCTCAGCCGCATCATATTGCTGCCCATCATCGCCGGCCTCTCCTACGAGGTCACGGTCAAATGGGCGGGCTCCCACCCAGAGAGCCCCCTGGTCCAGTTTGTCCTCTGGCCCGGCATGCAGATGCAGCGCCTGACCACCCACCAACCCGATGACAGCATGCTCGAGTGCGCCATCGCCGCCATGGAATGCGTCCTTGCAAGGGAAGAAAAGGAACATGCAGCAAAAGGCTCCGGAGTATAACAGCTCAGGACAATCACGAGAAAAGCGCCGCTTCGGTATACCCGCCACCTTGCTTCTGGCTTTCGCACGCGGCGTTGCGCTCTTCATCGCCTTGTATGCCCTGCTCAGTAGCCTGGGAGTGCTGCTGGGGAACCACTACAACCAAAACGTCTGGTGGATCGACCTGACCCAGCTTCCCCTGGCTGCAGGTGTCATCCTGCAGGCAGCATTGATAATAGCGCTCTCAGTCTTTGCCTTCCATGTCCCAAGATCCCTTGCTGCCCGCATAGGCGGCGCCCTCATCTGCCTCATATTCGCAGTTCTGGCCTTCTACAACACCGCTGAGGTATTCCAGGTACGCAACGCTGGCGGCGTCACCCTGGGGTTCCCCCTGCCGTTCTCTTTCTTTATCGCCCTGGCCTTCCTCCTGCTCACCTTTGTCTATTTCTTTGGCAACCCCCTGCTCCACGGCAAGGCAAGGAAAGGCGCGCAGCTCAAGCCCCGCCGTAAGACCACCATAACGATAATGACGCTGACGGTACTGCTTATGGGCATCCTCTTTCCCTGGGGGCAGATCTACTGTTTTGGCACCACTGATTACAAGAACCCCGTCGATGCCACCGTGGTGCTCGGCGCGCAAGTCTACCCCAACGGTACACCCTCGCGTGCGCTTGCCGACCGTCTTGATGCGGCCATCCGCCTCTATAAACTGGGGGAGACCCCCATCCTCATCATGTCCGGGGGCATCGACAGCTCAGGTGTCAGCGAGGCTGTAGCCATGCGCGACTACGCCATCCGTCAAGGCGTCCCAGAATCAGCTATCCTCATCGACGAGTATGGCAACAACACCGAGGCGACCGCGAGGAACACCATCAAGCTCTGCGAACAGTACGGGTATGAGCACATCGGCGCTGTGAGCAGTTTTTACCATATGGCGCGCATAAAGATGCTCTTCCTTGCAAATGGGCACGATGTCTACACGCGCCCTGCACCCATCAACCCCCTTGACCGCACCATCTTCCCCACCATGCTCCGCGAGATTCCCGGCTGGTGGTACTACTGGTTCAGCAACATCTTCATCTGATGTGACAAAGGGGATGTGACAAAAGGGACCGTCCCCTTTGTCATGCCCGTCCCCTTTGTCACATCAGTTTCTGATCACCATTTCTCGAAGTGTTGGTAGTCCTTGGGTGACCACCAGTCGCCACCCCAGGTCCATCCACGGCTCGCGAAGGCCTGATAGCAGGCATCATCGTAATCAATCATGTGGGGCAAGCCCGCTGAGCGGTCGATATAGTCATCAGCATTACTGTCCAACCACCAAGGCTCACCGTTGTAGTACTCAACATAGGGATTCTGCAGCGGGTTGATGTCTATCGCCTCGCCAAAGGCATGCATCGACAGGCTGCCACCGTACGTGATCTCCCGATAGCTGAATGCCGAGGTGTTGTTCGCAAAGCAGGATTCATCATCTGTGATGATGGTATCCTCTTTCCAGAAGTCCTCTACCAGGTACATCGAGAAGATCTCGTACTCCTCGTAGAAAAGCTCTTGGAATATCTCTAAAAACTCATCAGCCAGCTCTGCACTGACAATCAGCTCGCCAATCTGGATGTTGTGATCGAAGTTATAATGCAGCAGCTTGAGGTATCTGAGGTCATCTAAAGAGACATAGGGGTTCTCAACGTAGGAGCGCCCGTTGATCTTGAGATAGATGTCATCA
>WRHL01000029.1 GCA_009783245.1 Coriobacteriia bacterium | reverse complement strand
CAACATCAGCAAAGGCGAAAACGATGAGCACGCCTGTCCTCTCTGTTCAGTCCTTGGATCCCACAAGGGATAAACCTTCCTGCCAACCATAATATTACAGAGATGTGGGAGTTTTCTTAACGCGGATCAAGGAGCCGCGCGGTCAAGCGGCAGAAGCAGCGGCAACAAGCCGCATGGTCAAGGCCTAATGGTATACTTCTCGGATGAATACGTGGTTGATCAAATACTTTGTGACCGCCAAAAGCGGGGACGACAAGGCCAGGCAAAGGCTGCTGAGCGGCCGGCTTTCCGGTACGGTGGGTATCTTGCTCAATATCCTGCTTGGGCTTGGTAAGGTATTCATAGGGGTAGTGACCGGGAGCATCGCAGTTATCGCCGATGCAGTCCACAACCTGACCGATGCTGTCGCCTTTGTCATCACCTTTCTGGGGTTCTCCCTTGCAAGCAGGAAAAGCGACGCCAAACACCCCTTTGGCCACGCGCGCTACGAGTACATGACCGGGGTCATCATCTCCGCCATAGTCATTACCATCGGGGTCAAGATGATCAGCGTCGCCTATGAGAAGGTGTTGGACCCAACGCCGCTGGTATGGGACTATCTGGCAGTGGTCCTTTTGGCAGTGATGGCGTTGATCCAGATCTGGCTCTACCGTTTCAACCTGAGCATATCCAGGAGCATCAACAGCGCATCACTGCGTGCCACCAGCACGGAATGCCGCAACGATGCCATCGCGACCCTTGCCGTACTCGCTGCCATCATTGTCGACCGGTTCCTGGCGTTCAACATCGATGGTTACATGGGCATTGCTGTAGGCCTCTTCATCATGTACTCGGGAATCATGCTGGTCAAGGAGACCGCCGGCCCGCTGCTCGGGCAAAGCCCGGATCCTGAGACCGTCCGCGAGGTAGGCGAGCTCATACTCGAGCAGGACGGTGTCTGTGGCATCCACGACCTCATCGTCCACGACTACGGCCCCGGCCACATCTTCGCCTCCGTCCACATCGAGGTCGACTCCCGCACAGACATCTTCGAGTCCCACGCACTGGTCGACGACATAGAGAAGCTGGTGCAGGACCAACTCAACATCATGCTTGTGGGGCATATGGATCCTCTTGATACGCAGAACCCTCGGCTCACAGAGATCAGGGAGGCGCTCGCCCGGGCGCTCAGCCGCATAGAGGGGGTTTGCGACACGCACGACTTCCGCATGGTAGACGGCCCAGAGCATGTCAATGTGATCTTCGACGTGGTGGTCTCCCACGATAAGCCCGAGCGCACATTCGCGCAGGTGGAGCGGGCTGCGCAGGAAGTCCTCAGCAGCATAGACCCCAAGTACTTCGCGGTGATAAACCGCGATCTCGACTTCGGCACACGCGAAACGGGGTAGAGGAGGCGACCACTTTCCATGGGATGGATTGGTTATATAGTAGAACTCATAATAGGCATTATCGAATGGATACAAGACCGTGATTGGCGAAGAAGTGGAAGGGGCAATCGCTCAACATGGAACTGATAGAGCTGCTTAAAGCGTTGCTGATCGGCATCGTGCAGGGAATCACCGAATGGCTTCCCATCTCAAGCACAGGCCACATGATCCTGGTCGACGAACTTGTCACGCTCAACGTATCAGAACAGTTCCTCGGGTTGTTCCTGGTGGTCATCCAACTGGGCTCCATCATGGCCGTCCTGGTGCTTTACTTCCACCGGCTCAACCCCTTCTCCCCGCGCAAGGATAGGCCGCAAAAACGCGCTACCCTCACGCTTTGGCTCAAGGTCATCGTCGCCTGCGTACCGGCTGCAGTGGTCGGCCTGCTGTGGGACTCCTGGGTCGAGGAGCACTTCTACAACGTAGTCGTCGTCGCCAGCGCCCTGGTCCTCTACGGCATCGCCTTTATCGTCATCGAAAGGCTTAAGCGCAGCACGAGCAGGACGCAGCCACGCGGCAAGCACGCTGCCCACAGGCTACCGGTTGCTGCCGATCCCACCCAAGAGCTTGCAGATCTCAGCTTCCCACGCGCCCTGGCTATAGGCGCCTTCCAGTGCCTGGCCCTCATCCCGGGCACCTCGCGCTCCGGCTCCACCATCCTCGGTGGGCTCATCTTGGGCGTCTCCCGTCAGGTCGCAGCGGAATTCAGCTTCTTTCTGGCCATACCGGTGATGTTCGGTTGGAGCGGGCTGAGAGCCGTCAAGGCCTTCCTCATAGACAAGCTGACCCTCACCGGCACAGAATGGGGCGTGCTCGTCGTGGGGGTCATCGTCGCCTTTATCGTCTCGGTCTTTGCCATCCGCTTCCTCATGGGCTTCATCAAGAAGCACAGCTTCGAAGTCTTCGGCTGGTACCGCATCGCCTTGGGCGTCTTGGTGCTGGGCTTCTTCGCACTCACCGGCTCCCTGCTCGGCTAGCCGCGACAGGCACGGTCAGCTATGCGCATCGGCATCCTCAGTGACACCCACGGCAGCCTGCCAACGGCCATCCACCAGGCCTTTGCGGGCGTTGACCACATCATCCACGCTGGCGACATAGGCGGACAGCACATCCTTGATGAGCTGGAGCTCATTGCCCCGGTGACCGCCGTCTATGGTAACTGCGATTATCCCGGCGACTACCGCTCTGCCAATCAGACCGCCAACATCACCCTGACCGGCACCCGCTTCTTCATCGCACATACCCCGCAGCTGGTACGTGAGGCACTCAGCGGCAGGGGAGAGATACCCCCTGGTGCGCCTCTACCGCACGTCGCCGTCCACGGTCACACCCACATCCCCCGTAACGAATACGCCGGCGCCGTGCTGATGCTCTGCCCCGGATCCCCCGTCCGCCCCCGCGGTGGCTCCGTCCCCACTGTCCTGCTGATGGAGCTTTACCCGGGCACCCCACCGCAAGCCATCCTCCACCCCCTTTGTCACAGGTAGAACCACAAGACAAGTGGGAATAAAGCCTGTTGTCATGCTAGAATTCACAAAGGAACTAAAGCGCAGTCTTACAAGAGATATACAGGGGAGAGACTATGTTTTCGCGGTTCGGCAAGACAATCATAAGCCTGCTCCTGTGCTTCTCGCTTGTGCCGCTTGCCGGCATGGGTTTCGCCTGGGCCGATGAGGCCGCAGAAGAAGAGGTGGAGCTGGGATCCGTCGAAGGGGACGTGACCGAAGGCGCTGATGACGACGAGCTCCAAACCGATATCGAGGGGCTTGAAGATGGCGAAGACGGCCTTGGGGAGGAAGGGCCTGACGGGCCTGACGAGGACGACCCCACCCTCATAGACCCTGAGGACGACCCCTTGGGATCCGAGGGGTCCGCAGACGGTGCAGAGGGCACAGGATCAGTGGAGGGCGCAGACGGCGAGGAGCTCCTTTTGCTGGCAGCCGCCTATTCGGTCAGGTACCGCACCCACGTGCAGAACCTGGGCTGGTTGGGCTGGGTCGCAGACGGGAAGGTGTCAGGGACATCAGGGCGCTCCTTAAGGCTGGAGGCCATAAACATCGAGCTTGCAGGCTCTGGCCTTACCGGTTCCATCGAATACCGCACCCATGTGCAGAACGTGGGCTGGATGGGTTGGGTCGCAGACGGGAAGGTATCCGGGACATCGGGGCGCTCGCTGCGCCTGGAGGCCATAGACATCCGCCTTACCGGAGAGTTAGAGCAAGCCTATGACATCTACTACCGCGTGCATGTGCAGAACCTGGGCTGGTTAGGCTGGGCCAAAAACGGCGGGTCCGCCGGTACCGCCGGCTACAGTTTGCGCCTGGAGGCCATCGAGATACGTCTGGTGGACAAGCTGACGGGAAAGCCCCCGGCGCTGGCAGGGGATGCCTTCAAGAAACCCGCCATGCAGCTGCAGGCGCGCGCCCATGTACAGAATGTGGGCTGGCAGAACTGGTCAGGGGCCGCCAACGGCAAGATACTCACCGCAGGCACCGTGGGGCGCTCGCTGCGCATGGAGGCGCTTTGCGTCCAGGTGGCAAACACCGACTACGCCGGCGCCGTGCAATACCGCGCCCATGTCTCGGGCATAGGCTGGCAGGGCTGGAAGTCAGGAGGCGCCGTTGCCGGCACCACCGGGCAGTCGCGCCAGATAGAGGCCGTAGAGATGCGTCTCACCGGTGAGCTGGAGGCGAACTTCGACATCTATTATCGTGCCCATATCCCCACCATTGGATGGCTCGGCTGGGCTAAGAACGGAGAGCCTGCCGGTTCTTCCAGCCTTTCCACCCGGATGGAGGCCCTGCAGGTTTCATTGGTGCCCAAGGGTGGCAAAGCGCCTGGCTCTGATTCAAACCGCTATCTGACGGTGAGCTACACCTCCGAAGCCAGCATTTCAGGCACTGGGTGGCTTAGCCCAGTGAGCGGAGGGGCGACCGTGGGTCTCACCGAGCAGAAGAAGCCCTTGGAGGCTTTCAGGGTCACTCTGAATGGCAGTTTCCCGGGCGACATCGAATATCGGGCGCATGTCAGCCATGATGGCTGGCAAGGCTGGAAGTCAGGCGGCACAGTTGCTGGCACCGTAGGCACGGGGAAGCACATCGAAGCTGTGAGGATGCGCCTCACCGATGAGATGGCGAGCTATTTTGACATCTATTATCGTACATACGTAGAGAACTATGGCTGGCTTGGTTGGGCCAAGAACGGCGCGAGTGCAGGCACCACCAAGGTGGGGTACAGCTTGCGGGCCATTCAGATCCTTGTGGTGGTAAAGGGCGCTCCAGCCCCGGGGGCAACAGGTGGGGCGTATTATGAGACCCCCTTCCTTGCTTCCTATGTTGCTATGAGCAACAGAGCCGCAAGCATGTCCAGCTCAACGAACTGGTTGATTGTCATCGACACGGGCAATTGCATCCTGGGTGTTTTCTCTGGTTCAAAGGGCAATTGGTCTAACAGGTATATGTGGCTGTGCTCTCCTGGTACCTCGGCCACCCCCACCATCAAGGGGACGTATCGGGTTGGCAGCAGGGGTTATGTCTTTGGTTCTGGCTATTCCTGTTACTACTGGACCCAGATCTCTGGCGACTACCTCATGCATTCGGTCCTGTATTATCCCGGCACCAACACCATCATGGAGGGGACCATGGGTGTGCCCGGTTCGCACGGTTGTGTGCGCCTGGACATCCAGAATGCCAAGTGGATATACGACAACATCCCCACCGGCACGGCGATCCTGATCTACTGAGATCCTTTACAGAGGGTTAGCCAGAAGGCTAGGCCAGAAGGCTAGGCCAGCTCCTCATACACTGCTATGAAGCTCGTGATGATGTAGGTCACCTCATCATCACTGAGCTTGGTGTGCAAAGGCAGGGTTACCTCGTTTATATACTGGGCAAACGCGTTGGGGAAGTCCTTGCTGTCAAAGCCCAGCTCCTTGTAAGCCGTTAGCAGGGGTAGCGGCTTGTAGTGCACGTTGCAGGAGATGCCGCGTTCTGCCATACCCTCGATGAAGCGGTTGCGGAAATCCTCGCTTTTCCCCAGCAGGCGCACCAGGCAGAGGTGGGCGCTGGAGGCGCTGTTCTCGTTGTTGTGCTGGAGAAGCTCGATCTTATCGTTGGAGAGTTCCTTGTTGTACCGCTCAAGTATCGCGCGCCTTTTTATGAGCATCTGGTCATAACGCTGTAGCTGGGCCAGGCCCAGCGCGGCGAAGAGGTCGGTCATGTTGCACTTGTAGAGCGGCGCTATGATGTCGTATTCCCAGGCGCCGGCCGTGCTCTTGGCTAGCGCGTCCTTGTTCTGCCCATGCAGGGAGTACAGCATGATCTGGTGGTAGAGTCCTGTGTTGTCTATGCCGCTGCGTGGGCGCCAGGTGAGCGCTCCGCCCTCTGCGGTGGTGAGGTTCTTCACCGCGTGGAAGCTGAAGGCCGTGAAGTCGGCAACGGCGCCGCAGGGAGTGTCCTGCCAGGTGGCTCCAAAGGAGTGGGCCGCGTCTGCCACGATGATGACGCGGTCGAAAGCCTGCTGAAGAGTGCCCGGAGTGGGTGTGAAGCGAGCCGCAACCTGTGGGTGTGTGAGTTGTGCAGTCAGCTCTGCGTAGTCGCACATGACGCCGGCGATGTCCACGGGAATCACCGCCTTGGTGCGTGGGGTCACCGCCTGGGCGAGCGCCTGATAGTCCATCTCATAGGAGCCCGGCTTTACGTCGATAAGCACAGGGGTTGCCCCCACGTGGCAGATCACGCTGGCGGAGGCTGTGTAGGTGTAGGCAGAGGTGATGACCTCGTCGCCAGGGCCTATGCCTAGCAGCCTGAGGGCGCATTCCAGGGCCGCCGTTGCCGAGCTGAGGCAGGCGACCTTGGTTGTCTGGCACCACTGCGCCAACTCCTGCTCGAACTGCTTGGTGCGCGGCCCGGTGGTGATCCAACCGCTTCTCAGTGCATCGACAACAGCCTGTATCTCTGCTTTGGTGATATCTGGTGGCGAGAACTCTATGCGCATAGCAGCCTTGCTTTCCTTTGTTGGAGCTGACTCTGCCTGCTACCAGCCGCTCCCTGCTTACATCCCGTATTGTACTGTATCGGTGTTTATGACAAAGGGGACGGTCCCTTTTGTCACATCCGTCCCCCCTTATGACAAAGGGTATGACAAAGGGGACGGTCCCTTTTGTCACATCCGTCCCCCTTGTCCCGGTTTCCAGGCTACCTAAATTGCCACTGTTTCAGTTACAATCATTCCATCGAGATCAGGCGTCTTGATGTGTGTTGCTTCCTACCCGGATTTGATTGGGGGCTTATCGTGAGACAGAAGAACAGTTCTACCAGGGGCTCTTTTTCTATGAAGCTTGTGTTGGTTGCGGTCAGCTTTGTCCTGGCCTTCTCGTTATTGCCAGCTGTTGGCGCTTTTGCCACAGAGCCGCTGGAAGACGACCCTGTTGCCGATGAGATAAATGCTACTTCAGACTGTTTGATTGGAGAATCTGCTTTTGCAGACTTCTCTGATGGGGAGGCTCTCCAAGAACAGGCTGAGAACGGTGAGCTTCTCGAACCTCTTGCAACCGGGAACATCAGGCTCACCGGTACGCAGCGCTATGACTACGCATATCAGGTATTGCAGATCATCAATCAGGAGCGCAGCAAGGTTGGTAGGCCTGCTTTGACTATGAACGCGTCGCTTATGAACGATGCCATGCAAAGGGCTTCTGAGACAGCGGTCTATTTTGACCATGAGCGACCCAATGGCCAATCTTGCTTTACCGTCCCCTCAATAGTGAGCCTTGGTGGCTATTCTGGAGAGAATATTGCAGCCGGACAAAGGACGCCTGCAAGCGTGATGACAGACTGGATGAATTCGTCGGGTCATAAGAATAATATCCTGAACAGTGGTTTTAATTCAGTTGGCATTGGCTGTTTTGAACATGGAGGGGTACTTTGTTGGGTCCAGTTGTTCAATAGCAACCCATCCACTACTCCAGCGCAGCCTGCGAATAGAACCGCTACCAGCACAATAGCCATCGACTCAAACACGTGCATGTTCTCGAACGCCTCCCTGCAAGCAGACGCATCGCTGAATGTTGGGGAGACAAAGAGCTGCAGGTTGGTGATCACGAATCCCGAAGCGACTTTCATCAACTTCTCGCCAGACTCCAACTATGGCATCACTTGGACCTCTTCTAACACGGGGTGCCTGCAGGCTTTGTCCAACGGACAGATGCGGGGGGTCGCACCGGGAACGGCGGTACTCACCGGCTCGATAACAGGGTTCATCTCACGTACAAAGAGCATAGCGGTCAGCGGGCTGCCGGTTGCCCCCACCATCACCACCTCCTCGCTTCCTGGCGGCACGGTGGGGACGGCCTACAGTCAGACGCTTGCAGCCACCGGCACTGCACCTATCACCTGGAGCCGCACAAGCGGAAGCCTTCCCGCAGGGCTTACGCTCTCAAGCGCCGGGGTCTTATCAGGGACTCCCACTACAGCAGGAAGCGCGACCTTTACCGTGCGGGCGGCAAACAGCACAGGAAACGCGTCTAGATCCTATACCGTCACCATAGCTCCTGCCCCCATCCCCAAGGGCTCACTGTCCGTCTCCTACACCACCCATGTGCAGAATGTGGGCTGGCAGCCTTTAGTGTATGACGGGGCTGTGGCAGGCACCTCAGGGAAGAGCCTGCGCCTTGAGGGGCTTAAGGTAAACCTCACCAACAACACCGCCTGGGCCGGAGGCATCAGGTATCGCACCCATGTGCAGAACAAAGGCTGGATGGGCTGGGCCTCTGTGAAGACTGCGGGCAACTCAGACAAGGAGGACAAGGGGACGATGTCTGGCACAGAGGGCCAGAGCCTAAGGCTTGAGGCCATGTGCATGGAGCTCACCGGCACCCTCGCTACACACTACGACATCTACTATAGGGTGCATGCACAAAACGTGGGCTGGATGGGATGGGCCAAGAATGGCGAGGAGGCAGGCACAGCCGGGCACTCGCTTCGCCTTGAGGCCATGCAGGTAATCATCGTGGCCAAGGGCTCGCCTGGGCCTGCCGATGCCTTCAAGGGCGTCACCACAGCTGCGGGCACACCGCGCATGATAGATCCCGCAGCGGTGTCAGACGGCCTTTCCTTTACCGCCACCGTCCATATACAAAATGTAGGCGACAAGCGCTATGCCACGGCCCAAGGCGCCACCTCACTTGGCACCTCGGGCAAGAGCTTAAGACTCGAGTCGCTTTCCTTGTCCCTTAAGAGCCCGCCTTATACAGGGGGCATCCGTTACCGCACCCATGTGCAGAACAAGGGCTGGCTCGGCTGGGTGGCAAACGGTGCGCCTTCCGGCACCTCTGGGGAGTCGCTTCGCCTTGAGGCGGTGCGCATAGAGCTCACCGGCACCATGGCTTTGCACTATGATGTCTACTACCGCACGCATATACAGAACATAGGCTGGACGGGCTGGGCCAAAAACGGCCAGGAGTGCGGGTCTGCCGGGTATTCCTACCGTATGGAGTCCATGCAGATAGTGATAGTGCCCAAGGGAGGGACAGCGCCCGGGCTTAACAGCGGGTACTTCTATAAGAGGTAGAGGCATCACCAGAGTTTTGAGAAGCATTCCTTGAGCTTTTCGGTTGCGGGGGCTGGCTTGCTGGGGTTGTCCTTTATGGCGATAAAGCCGAACTCGTTGGAGATGAGGAAGGCTGCGGCAGCGCTGTCAAAGGCTTCGAGCGACTGCGGTTTGACTTCCAGGGGAAGCTTGAGGGTTGTGCAGAGGTCGCTGGCCAAGGTTGCGGTTGCGGTGTAGAGCCTTTCACCGCTTGCCTGGAGTGTGCCATCAACGCGCTCAAGCCAGACGGTGCCTTCCAGGGTTTCTCCTCCGCTCTGCGCGCCCACTATGAGGCCGTCTTCCACCAGCAGGTCCTCCCTGCTCAGAGCTGGCGCTTCCCGTACTGCGTCAAGCAATACGGTGACCTCCTGTGCGGGGTCGATGTTCAAGACCAACACGCCTTCTGTATCGCTGCCCAGCATGTTGAGCGCCGCCCATTCAAGGCGCTCGTGAATCCAACCCATCAGAGGCTCAGGCAGGTTGAGGGGTTCCAGCGAACGCAGGTGGCGCTGCCTGAGTGGCAGCTGTCCCTCGTGGATGCGCCATCGCAAGGTGAGCGGGGCGATGCTTGTTGTGTCGACAAGGCCTCCCATATCAGTGCCTGAAGTGCCGACGCCCGGTAAATACCAGTGCGATGTCTGCGGCGTCCGCTGTGGCGATGACCTCATTGTCACGTATCGAGCCCCCCGGTTGTATGACTGCTGTGACACCGGCAGCGATGAGCACCTCCAGGGAGTCCGCAAAGGGCATGAAGGCGTCAGATGCCGCAACGGCGCCTGTGGCGCTGTCGCCTGCCTGCTCAGCGGCGATGCGCGCGGAGTGCACCCGGTTTGGCTGCCCTGCACCCAGACCTATGGTCACGTTGTCCTTGGCGATGACTATGGCGTTTGATTTCACCGACTTGCAGGCCTTCCAGGCAAACAACAGGGCTTCCAGCTCATCTGGGGTGGGGCTGCGCTTTGTGGGCACAGTGAAAGCGCTGGGGTCCTCGGTGACGCTGTCTGCCGACAGCGCGAGCAGGCCGCCCTCTATGCTGCGGAAGTCCAGGTGGCCTCCCGGCGGGTTGGCGCCTCCGGTCTGGAGTATCCGGGCGCTCTTCTTCTGCGCAAGCAGCTCCAAGGCTGCTGGCTCAAAGCCGGGAGCGACAATGCCCTCAAAGAACTGTCCGTTGGCATAGATCGCCTCTATCACGGCCCCGGTGACCGGCCTGTTGAAGGCCATCACCCCGCCGTAGGCGCTGACCGTATCCACTGCGTGTGCGCTCTGATAGGCAGTGACAAGGTCTGCGTTGCTCGCCAGGCCACAGGGGTTCAGGTGTTTGACTATGGCGCAGGTCGGCGCCTCGAACTCGCGCACCGCGTTCCATGCGGCATCAAGGTCGAGGTAGTTGTTGTAGGAAAGCTCCTTGCCTTGCAGTTGCTGAGCGTTTGCCAACTGGTATTCCGGCACGGGTTTCTCGTCGCCTGAGGCCTCGCTGGCAAGACGATAGAAGGCTGCCTGCTGGTGCGGGTTCTCGCCGTAACGCAACTCGCTGACCTTGTTGAGGTAGAGGCGTTTATGCCGTTGAAAGGGCGCCTCACCTTCCCAGCTGGATACCTCGCGGTTCAGCCAGCTGTAGATCGCGTGGTCATAGGCGCTGGTCAGCCAGAAGGCCTCGAGCGCCAGGCGTTTACGCGTGGCAAGCGTGGTTGCTCCACCGTTTGTGCGCATTTCCTCGAGTATCTCCTCATAGCTCGCGGGGCTGGTCAGCACGGTCACAAACGCGTGGTTCTTGGCCGCACTGCGCAACATGGAGGGGCCGCCGATGTCGATGTTCTCAATAGCCTCCTCATAACTGACGCCTTGGCGGGCAACGGTGGCCTCAAAGGCGTAGAGGTTGACCACCACCATGTCTATCATGCCGATGCCGTGCTCAGCGGCGGCATCCAGGTGCGCCGCGTTGTCGCGCCGAGCGAGCAGGCCGCCGTGCACGCGTGGGTGGAGCGTCTTGATGCGGCCGTCCATCATCTCGGGGAAACCGGTGAGGTTGTCGATGGGCCGCACAGAGATGCCGGCTTCTTCCAGGGCACGGGCCGTGCCGCCGGTGGAGACGATCTCTGCGCCGAACTCCTGTATCAGGGTGCGGGCGAACGGGACCACCCCGGTTTTATCGGTAACAGAGATCAGAACGCGTTTGATGGGCGGGTCAACCATTGCGTGGGTCCTTTCCTTGTGCCACTGGGCCATTTGTGCAGCTATACATACTACAACAGCAATGTCGCGCGGGCAAAGAGTGCGCCTATGCGGCGTTGTCTGCGTACTACAGCAGGATGCCGATAAGGATGAGTGCGACTGCACCGAAACCGCCTATGGCGAGGTCGGCTGCCCTCAGCTGGGTGGTTCTGAGGTGGGTGCGGCCTTTGCCTCTGTAGCAGCGCGTCTCCATGGCGCTGGCGAGCTCGTCCGCGCGGCGGAACAGGCTGACGAACAGGGGGATTATCACGGGCAGCCAAGCCCGGGCGCGCTTGATGAGGCCGCCTTTGTTGAAGACTGCGCCGCGCGCACTTTGGGCGACCATGATCTTCTCGGCCTCCTCCGCAGTGATGGGGATGAAGCGCAGCGCGATGGAGAACATCATGGCGATGTCCTCTGTGGGGACGCGGAGTTTGGCGAGTGGGCGCATGAGCGAGACCATGCCGTCGGTGAGCGAGACGATGGGGGTGGTGTAGGTGAGCAGCGAGGTGACACAGACCAGCAGGACTATCCTGAGCGCGAAGTACAGGCCGCGCAGAGCGCCTGGGGGTTTGAAGCCAAAGCCGCCGCCAGCGGTAAACGAGATGCTCTCGGGCAGGGCGAAAGGGCCTGCAAAGGGGTTGGCGTTTTGGATCAGCGGGGCCTCGCCCAGCGGCAGGGCGCTTAAGGTGAGCGCGTTGGCAAGGAAGGTGAAGGTCAGCAGGATGAGGATGGGTTTGAGGCCTCTGGCGGCGCGCCTTAAGGGTATCTTGGCCGTGAGGTACAGGGCCAGGAGCAGGGCGGTGCAGATGAGCAGGCCCAGCCAGCCTTGGGCGAGGAACAGCGCGAGCACAAAGGTGACCACCACAAGCAGCTTCATGCGTGCGTCGAGGCGATGCACAATGCTGGTGCCGGGGACGTACTGGCCAAAGGGGACTACAAGCGCCATAGTCTGCCATCCCTGAGTGTGAGGTGATCTTGGGCGCGCTGTTGGAACTCCTCAATGTCATGGGAGACCACCACAAGGCCGGCGCCGGACTCTTGCAGCTGTGCGATGAGTCTGTGGATAAAGGCGCGGCCCTGTGCGTCGAGCCCGGCTGTTGGCTCGTCGAGCAGCATGAAGCTGGGGTGCATGGCGAGGACGCTCGCGATGGCGACCCGGCGCATCTCGCCGCCCGACAGCGTGAAGGGCGAGCGCTGTGTGAAGGCCTGGGGGTCGAGGCCGACGGCTGCAAGGGCCTCTGTTACCAGCTGGGCCCTTTCTTCCTTGGTGGCGCCGCTAAGCAAGCCAAGGTTGTTGGGGCCAAAGAGGATCTCCTCCTCAACGCTTCTGGCGAAGAGCTGGGACTCCGGGTGCTGGAAGACTATGCCCACATCGCCAGGCTTGATCTCCTTGCCGGTGGAGAAGCTCACCTGGCCTTTTGTGGGCGCCAGCAGGCCGGCCAATATGCGGAGCAGCGTTGACTTGCCGCTGCCGGTGCTACCCGAGATGAGCGTGTAGCTGCCGAGGTCTATGGTGAGGTCGACGCCTTTGAGCACCGCGCGCTCTTCTGGCGTATTGAAGTTGTAGGAGTAGTGGACGGCTTGAAGTTTCAGCGATGAGGAGGGGATGACAAAGGGGACGGTCCCTTTTGTCATGTTTTCACAAGCATGACAAAAGGGACCGTCCCCTTTGTCATCCCCTTTGTCATCCGCTTTCAAGCCAAAATCGACCAGCAGGTTGTCTTCGCTGAGCAGCGCTGCAGGGTTGCCATCATAGACAAGCTGCCCGTCCTTGAGCGCCAGCACTCGATCCGCCTCATGCGCATAGTGCAGCTCGTGGGTGATGTGCAGGATGCCGTGCCCCTGCGCATGGAGCTTGGCGATGGCCTCGCGCACCTCTGCGCGCCCCTCGGCGTCAAGCATCGAGGTTGGCTCGTCCAGCACGAGAAAGACGGGGTCCATGGCCAAAAGGCCCGCGATGACCAGGCGCTGCTTCTCTCCCCCACTCAGGCTATTGGGATCGCGCTCCTCAAAGCCGACGAGCCCCAGCGCTTCCAGGGCCTTGGTGACGTTTGCGCGTATCTTCTCGCGTTCGAACCCCAAGTTCTCAGGCCCAAAGGCCACTTCATCAAGAACCGTGGTGCTGACGATCTGGTTGTCCGGGTTCTGGGCCACAAAGCCAACCTGGGATCTCAGCTCCCTTATCGTCATCCTATTGTCTGTCTGCAGGTCGCCTATCCTGACCCTGCCCGCCTCTGGCAGCAGCAGGCCGTTTGTCAGCTGGGCAAGCGTTGACTTGCCCGAACCGTTGCTGCCCAGCAGCACCACGTACTCGCCTGGTCGCAGGGAGAAGCTGATGTCGGTGAGCGCCTGGCTGGGTGCGTCGGGGTAACGGTATGAGACGTGTTCAAAGGAAAGCATTGGCCTAATACGGCTTTTCCAGGTCTGATTGGGCAAAGGCGTCATCGGCCAGGGACATGAAGTTCTTCTTGTTGTAGCGGTCAAGAGCGACAAGCGCGATCATCGCGGCGTTGTCTGTACAGGCGCTGTTGGGGGGCAGGACCACGTTGAACCCCTTGCTGTCCATGGCCTGGCAATAGGCATCGCGCAGCGCCCGGTTGGCCGCCACGCCGCCGCCGATGCAGAAGGTGGTGCAGCCTGTCTCCTCCAGCGCCATCAGTGCCTTGGCGACCTGCACGTCGATGACAGCCTGTTGGAAGGAGGCCGCGATGTTGGGCAGGTTGAGCGGCCGGCCGACCGCCTGCTCCGCCTTGATGTAGGTGATGACTGCGGTCTTCAGGCCCGAGAGGGAGAAGCGGTAGTCGTGGCTGTGGAGCAGCGCGCGCGGGAAGTCGATTGCCCGCGGGTCGCCCTGCGTTGCCAGCTTTGAGATGACGGGCCCGCCGGGGTAGCCCAGGCCCAGCGCCTTGGCGGTCTTGTCGAAGGCCTCGCCTACTGCGTCGTCAAGGGTCTGCCCCAGGATGCGGTAGTCGCCCCAGGCGCGCGCGTGCACCAGCATGGTGTGCCCGCCGCTGAGCAGGGCGATGACGAAGGGCGGCTCAATGGGCGCATGACAAGGGGTCGGTTCAGGACAGAATGGGGACGGTTCAGCATGACAAGGGGGACGGTCCCTTTTGTCATGCTGAACCGTCCCCATTCTGTCCTTATTGTCGGCGAACCGATTTGCGTAGATGTGCCCTTCCAGGTGGTTGACCCTGATGAGCGGCAGGTCGGTGGCCCAGCTCAGCCCCTTGGCAAAGGCGACACCCACCACCAAAGCGCCTATAAGCCCCGGCGCGTAGGTGACTGCCAGAGCGTCCAACTGCTGCCAGTTGCTCAGGCCAGCTTCTTCCAGCGCGGCGTCTACCACGCCGACTATCGCCTCGGTGTGCTTACGCGACGCGATCTCAGGGACAACGCCACCAAAGCGCGCGTGGAAGTCCACCTGGCTGGCAACCGTATCTGCGAGCAGAGTGCCGTTGCCGTCGATGACCGCAGCCGCTGTCTCGTCGCATGAGGTCTCTATGGCAAGAATGAGAGGTGCATGACAAGGGGTCGGTGGGACAAAAGGGACGGTACGATTCGTCCCACTTTTCACAGAAAAGTGGGACGAATCGTACCGTCCCTTTTGTCCCACCGACCCCTTGTCATGCACCCCGCCCTCATCAGTCGTTCTGTCGCCCAGCTGCTTCTCCATGATCACGGCAGCCTCGCGCTGGGCGCCCTCCAGAGGCGCGTAGTAGTCCGGGCGTGTGCCCAACTTTGCAAAGCCCAGCGCCACATAAAGCGCCTGCGCCGCCGCGTTGCTCTCGCGCACCTCAAGCGTGGCGCTCTGTGCGCCCAGATCTATGCCGTCCTGCACCACGCGGGCAAGCAGCGCCTGCGCAATGCCGCGCCGCCGATGCGTGGGCGCCACACTCACATCAAGTATCTCCAGCGCTCCGCTGACGATAAGTCCGCCGGCAAAACCGACCAGAACTTCTCCCGCATACGCAACCCACCAGGTCCTGTCTTTGCGCGCCAGCTCATCGGCGAACATCTCCTGCGACCAGCGCTCGCCGGATACAGCTGACCCGCCAGAGAAGCTCAAGGCCTCCAGAACGCTGACCTGCTCCAGGTCGACGCTTGCCATGGGACGATACGTGACCGCTTCCAACTGCGCTGGGTCAGCAACGCCGCTGCGTGGCACCTCGACCAGAGCGCCCTGGGCTATCTGGCCACCGCTGGCAAGGCGTTTGCGCTCATTCTCCTCGGCATCTGAGAGCCGCGTGTAGACGGGCAATACAACTCCCGCCTCCCCGCTACCCTGCGTGCCGCTGGCGCATGCTGCCTCAAACGCGAGCAGCAGGCCTCGGCCGCTGGGTGTCCATAGTTCCTTCTGGGCAAGCTCAAAGGGAAAGCTTGCCGCGAACTTCCCGAGCCCGTCACCCAGCAGCAATAACTGTTCACCAGCATCCACCCACTGCTGCGCGATCACCTCCGCCTTGGTGACGGCGTGCGAATCAAGACGCACGACTCCCTGGTCGCCCAGGTCAAAGCGCGCCGGATACACCTCGCCACGCATCGCGTCCGCTATCACACCAATGCGACCCCTGAGCCCGCTGACCCAGGTTTCCCAGGCAACCGCATCAAGCGTGGAGACACCATAAAGCGGCACGCCCAGGCCACGGGCCATGCCCTTGGCCGTTGCCACCCCTATCCGCACGCCGGTAAAAGAGCCGGGCCCCAGACCGCAGACCACGCAGGCCACATCGGCCTTGGAGAGCCCGTTATCCCGGAATAATGAATCGACAGAGGGCATGAGCAGCACGTTCGCCTGCCGCATGGCCGCATGGTTGTCCTCAGCCAACAGCTCGATGTGACAAAGGGGGTGACAAAGGGGACGGTCCCCTTTGTCATCCCCTTTGTCGACAAGCCGCCCAACGGCCAGAGCGATGTGCTCGCTGGCGGTATCAAAGGCCACTACAAGGTCAGCAGCCATCGGTCGCCTCTTCCATTGTCATCAGCAATTCCTGGCTGCGTTTGCCAGCCGCCTCAAAGCGCAGCGCCCGCGTGCTCTCATCCTCAAACGTGAAAGCGATCAGCAGGTAGTCCAGCGGCAGGGCCTGGGGAAACTTATCGCCCCATTCCACCACGCTGACCACGCTGTCCTCCAGCAGGCCAAAGTAGTCTATGTCGTCAAGCTCTTCTGAATGCTCCAGACGATACAGGTCGAAATGCCTCAGCAGCACCCGCTCGCCCCGCGCGTCCAGATACTCATAGATGAGGTTGAAAGTGGGGCTTGTGATGGGCCTTTCCACGCCCAACACCCGGGCGATGCCCTTGGTGAGCTGCGTCTTTCCCGCTCCCAACTCACCGGTCAGCAGCACCACATCTCCCGGGCGGAGCAAGGCTCCCAGCCTCTGCCCCAGCTCTTCGGTTTGCTCCGGTGATGACGAGAAGAACGGCTCGCTCATAGCTGGCCGCTCCCCCGCTCCACGCGGCGTTGTGCGATAAGCCGCCCCAGCAGCCTGAAGTCATCCTCCATGATGGCCTTCTTGTTACTGTCATAGATGGCGGCGGCAGGGTGGAAGATGGGCAGCACCGAGAAGCGGCCGGTGATGTGCACCTGCCCACGCAGGCCGGTGATGCCGCGGTCGGTCTTCAAGATGAAGCGGGTGGCAAAGTTGCCCAGCGTAACCAGTATCTCAGGGTTGATGGCCTTGACCTGCTCGCGCAGGAAAGGCGTGCAGGCCTCGATCTCATCAACCAGTGGGTCGCGGTTCTCCGGTGGCCGGCACTTCAACACGTTGGCAATGTAGATGTCCTCGCGCTTTAGCCCCGCCAGGGCCAACAGGCTGTTGAGGTACTGCCCGGCGGCGCCAATGAAGGGCTCTGCTCCCAGGTCCTCCTGTTTGCCTGGCGCCTCACCTATGAACATCACTTCAGCTGTGGGGTTGCCCACGCCAAAGACCAGGTTGGTCCGCGTCTCGCTCAAGGCGCAGCGGCAACAGCCTTCCAGCTCAGTCGCAATATCTACCAGGGATTTCGCCATGCATCACTCAGCGCATATCACTCAACCCGGGTCACTCGACAAAGACCCGGTCAAGACGCAGGCCAAAACGGCAGGCCAACTCATAGTTTATCGTTCCCACTATCCTGGCCATCTCGTCGAGCGTGATCTGCTCGTTCCCGCTCCTGCCCACCAGCACAACCTCATCCCCCATCTCAATAGCCGGCCGCGGATTGAGCGCCGATGCGCGCTGGTTCACCTCGAACATGAGCATATCCATGCAGATGTTGCCCACCTGCGGGTAGCGCTTGCCGCCAACCAGCACGTCCATCCGGTTCGACAGGACGCGCGAGATGCCGTCGCCGTAGCCTATGGGCAAAGTCGCGATCAACACGCTGCCTGGCGACCGGTAGGTATGCGAGTAGCTCACGCCCTCGCCCACCGGCACCGACTTCAGATAGCTGATGCGCGCGCGGACGCTCATTGCGGGACGCAGCTCCATGATGGGCCGCGTCACCTCGCTGGGATGCAACCCGTACATGCCAATGCCCACACGCACCATGTGGTAGTGCGCCTGTTTGTAGCGTATCATCGCGGCCGTGTTCGCTGCGTGGATGATGCCAGGGTCAACGCCCATGTAGCGGATGGTCGAAAGCGCCTCCTCAAAGCGCCCCATCTGCTGCTTGAATATAAAGGTGTCCACGTCGTCGGCGGTCGCGAAGTGCGTGAAGACGCCCTGCAGCTCCAGCCCTCTATGGAAATTGATGGTCCTCAGAAAGTCGCCGGCATCGCTGTAATGGACTCCCACGCGGTTCATGCCCGTGTCCACCTTGAGGTGATACGGAGAAACCCGCCCCATTGCGTCAGCCGTCTCACCCAACGCCAAGGCAAAATCCATGTTGTAGACCGCGGGGATCAGCTGGTACTGCAAAATCAGCGGAATCGCCTCCTGGGGCGGCTCGGCAAGGATCACCACCGGTGCGGCAATGCCCACACGCCTCAGTTCGATGCCCTCATCCACACTGGAAACGCCCAGCATGCTCGCCCCCGTAGCCAGCGCGGTGCGCGCGCACTCGGCGGCCCCGTGGCCGTAGCCGTCCGCCTTGACCACCGCCATGATCTTCACGTCGGGCCCCAGATGCTTCCTGAAACGCTTCAGGTTGTACCTGATTGCCTCGCGGTCGATCTCCACCCAGGCCCACCGCCGCTCCGGTGCGGCAAACTCCCGGTTCTTCTGGACAACGCCATCTTCCAGATTCCGCTGCATGGTCATGCGTCTCCTTCGTTCAAGCTCACCCTCCCAGTTTACCACTGCCCACACGCTTCAAGCGCTTGTAAAACAGTGGACAGTGCATCCAGCAGGTCTTCGGCGCAGACGCTGCGTCTGCCCAGCTTCTGCTCTGCAATCCGCCCCGCTCTGCCGTGCAGTTCTACGCCGAGAAGGGCGGCGTCAAACGGAGGCGCACCCTGCCCTAACAGCGAGCCGATGATACCGGAGAGCACGTCACCCGTCCCCGCCTTGGCGAGCGCCGCGGTGCCTACCTGGGAGTTGACGCTCTGCTCAGGTGAGACTATCCGCGTTACGGGTCCTTTGGCAACCACAATGCAATTGAGGGCATGCGCCAGCTCCTCAACGCTGTTGGTCTCTGTTGCGTCATAGAGGCGCTTCAGTTCCCCCGCATGCGGGGTGAGAATGACAGGTGTGACAAAACACTCCGTCCCCTTTGTCACATAAAGTGCAGCCACAGCATTCAGTGCGTCGGCATCCACAACAATCGGAACAGCTGCACCCTGAAGCACAGCCGCAACAAACGCGCTGGTTGACGGCGTAACGGTCAGCCCTGGCCCCAAGACTATCGCGTCCACATGGTTGACCTGGGCCCTGATGTCCTCCCAGGCGTCGCTCGTGAAGGCCCCTTCCTGCGCCGGCGCTGCCAAAACGGGGATAGAAAGCAGATGCCCCTGGGCTACCTGCGAAACGGATTTGGGGGTTGCCAGCGTCACATAGCCCGCGCCGGTGCGCGCTGCTGCCTGTGCGGCCAGAACGGCGGCGCCAGGATAGCGGGCAGAACCCGCCAGCACCAAAACGCTGCCCCGCGTGTATTTGTTGGCGTCGTCAGGGATCGGCGGGAGCAGGGCTGCCAGCTCCGCGTCAGTCATCGGTGTGTTCCGCGTCATCTGATGTGACAAAGGATATGACAGAGGGGACGGTCCCTTTTATCAAGTCAGTTGACTTGACAAAAGGGACCGTCCCCTCTGTCATATCCTTTGTCACACCCTCATCCTCGTCCAGCGCCTTGATACGCTCGTCCATGTCGTCGAGCAGAGCGCGTACCTCCTTGAACTGCCGGGCTAGCTCGGCGCGCGGGTCGATCTTCTCGTCCTTCTTTGGCCGATCCGCCTCCTTGATGGCAACGGCGGAGGCAACGCCCACCGTGTGGGTGTAGGAAAGCGATAGCTGCAGCTCCACCACATCCAGCTCCTTGGCTAACTCCTTGGCGCGGCCATGCAGAATAGGCACCGGTCGTCCAAAGCGGTCATGGTCGACCTCAACGTCGGTGAAACCCATGCCGGCAAAACCCGTCCCGAGGGCCTTGAAGACGGCCTCCTTGGCCGCGAAGAACAGTGCGTAGTGCACGGCAGGGCGCGCCTTCTCCTGCGCATAGGCCCGCTCCCCCTCTGAGAAGATCCGCTCCCGTATCCGGGGGGTGCGCCTCAGGGCCCGCTCCATACGCTCGATCTCGATGATGTCCACACCAAGCCCGGCTACCGGCGCAATGGTTGCAGCTTCGGCGGTTGCGCCAGCCTCGGCAGTTGTCGCTGCCTCAGTAGCTGCACCGGACGCCACGGCCCCAGCAGGCGCATTATCGGTGTTCCTGGTGTTCTCTACGTCATTCACATCCATCATGCTACCATTGTACCGTCATTGCGCTGTCCCGTGTAAATCTCATACAGCAGGAGGAACCATGGACATCCGGGAGACAACCCTCACCTACCCCTCGCACGACGGCATCTCGCAGATCCGCGCCCTGCTCTGGGACGCGGACCGGGACGCGGACCACACCACCGAGAACCAGCGCCCCAAAGCCATCCTCCAGATCATCCACGGCGCGGCGGAACACTGCGAGCGCTATCGGGACTACGCCCGCTTCCTGGTGGGCGAAGGCTTTGTGGTCTGCGCAGAAGACCACGTCGGCCACGGGCAGACTGCCGCCAGCAAGGATCAGCTTGGCCACATGCCGCTGAAAGGTGGCATGGATGCCCTGGTTGCTGACGTCCACAAGCTGCAAGAACTGGTCTCCGCTCAATACCCTGACACGCCCTACTGCATGCTGGGGCACTCGATGGGCAGCTTCATCCTCCGCGTCTACCTCGCACAACACGGCCAAGAGCTGACGGCAGCCGTCCTCAGTGGAACCAACCAACAGCCCAAGGCCATCTCCGTGCTCGGGCATGCCCTGGCCCACCTCATCGCCCTGTTCCGCGGCGCCACCTACAAGAGCAGCCTGTTGCACAACATGGGGATGGGCGCCTTTGCCAAAGCCGTGCCCAATGCCAACACGCCGTTTGACTGGCTCACCAATGACCCCGCTGTGGTCGACGTCTATATACATGACGAGAAATGCGGGATGCCTTTCACTGCGGGCGCCTATGCGTCCCTGACGGAGCTCACCTCGCAGATGGTGACCCCCACCTGCGCACAAGCCGTACCAAAAGACCTCCCGCTGCTCTTCGTCGCCGGGGCAGAGGACCCCGTGGGCGTGCGGGGCGAGGGTGTCAAGGCGGCAGTCGAGCAGTACCGCAAAGCCGGCATCAGGCAGGTTGACCTGCAGCTCTATGAGGGGCTTCGCCACGAGGTGCACAACGAACCCAGCCGCGACAAGGTCTATCGCAACCTGGTCGACTGGCTGAAACTGCAGTTGTAATGCATCTGTCCTCAGGCTAGCATCTGTCACCCATACAATGTCGCACACACCGCCAAGGCGGTGTGTGCTTCTCGGCGGCTTGCGCCGCCTCGGTATTGAAGATGTCACTGTATCGCCTTCGGCTCACAGTGACTAAGAGAACTACGGAAGCGTTTCT
>WRHL01000028.1 GCA_009783245.1 Coriobacteriia bacterium | reverse complement strand
TGGAGTTATTCCCAAAACTGGTGAACATAAAGGAGACTGCCAACGATGCAACACCAACGCCAAGCAGGCCCCAGTAGACTTTCCGCCACTTCTTATACTCCAGGGCCATGGGTGAAGTGCCGGGAACCTGGCTCTTGACAAGGCCTTCAAAGAACTTCCGGAACTTCTCCAACAGGCTGTCACCACCAGTGCCAGTGGTTGTCTTTGCCGTAGCCGCCTCAGCGGCTTCTTCTGCGGTCATCTCGCCGGCTGCCACAGCAGCGGCCCTCTCGGCCTTCGCCTCCCGCGCCTTCGCCTTCTCGTCCTTGAGCTTCGCCTTGGCCGCCATCTCCTTCTCGCGGGCCTTCCTCGCAGCCCGTTTCTCAGCCTCGGTCACCGGCTTCTTCTTGATATAGACCGACCCGGCTGCCTGTGACACCGGCTTGGCGCTCGCCGCGGACTTCCGCGTCTGCCCGCTTGGGCCCTCCCCCTGGTAGCGTTGGTTCATCGGATTCCTTGTTGCCATGTATGAACTCCTTCAAACTCTCTTTATCAGCGGCTGTCGGCCCTTGAGGAACGCCTGTCGACCCTCAGGTTACACGTCAGCTGCACTCAGGCTTGTTTTGCTTCAAACACTATACCCCAGCGGCTCGAATCCAGTGCCTGTGATCAGTTCATAGGCCTGGATATACTTTGCTGAGGTCGCCTCGATCACCTCACGCGGCAACCGCGGCGGCTGCCCCTGCATATCCCAGTTCGCAACCAGCCAGTCCCGCACATACTGCTTATCGAAACTCGCCTGACTCCGCCCCGGCTCATACCCATCCTGCGGCCAGAACCGTGAGGAGTCCGGCGTCAGCACCTCATCTGCCAGCACTATAGCACCGTCGACACGCCCAAACTCGAACTTGGTATCCGCAATGATGATCCCGCGCCCCGCCGCATAGTCATGCGCCGCCGTATACACGGCCAACGCCCGCTCGCGCAGCTCCGCGGCATCCGCGACCCCCAACAGCGCCTCGGTATAGGCATAGTCCACGTTCTCATCGTGATCTCCTATGTCGGCCTTGGTCGAAGGGGTGTACAGAGGAGAAGAAAGACGGCTCCCATCCACCAGGCCCGCGGGCAGGGCTATGCCGCAGACGCTGCCCTGGCGCTGGTACTCCTTAAGGCCGCTGCCGGTCAGATAACCGCGCACAATACACTCGACGGGAAACATCTGCGCCTTCTTCACCAGCATGAAACGGCCGGTCAGCTCTTTTGCATAGGGCGCGAAACGCGCGGGAAGATCCGCACAGTCAGCGCTTATGAGGTGGTTGTCTGTGACGTCGGCCAGCAGTTGGAACCAGAACAGGGAGAGCCGGGTGAGCACCTCGCCTTTGTAGGGGATGCTGTCAGGCAAGACAAAATCGAACGCCGATATGCGGTCCGAGGCTACAAAGAGCAGCCTGTCCCCCAGGTCATACAGGTCGCGCACCTTGCCCTGCGCATCCGGTTGTATCTCATCGACCAGTCCCATCATGCTTCCCTTCATCTCATCGGCCTACGTGAGCCCGGGTTCCTCCGCAGGCTCTTCCGCGGGTACAGCCTCATCGGCCTACGTGGGCCCGGGTTCCTCCGCAGGCTCTTCCTCAGGCGGCTGTTTCTTGTTGAAGACACGTATCATCACGGCTTCAGGCCCCTTGCCGCCGGTCCTCATGCGGATGCTGCAGGTCACCAGCCTCTCCTGAACGCCCCAACCCACCATCGCCTCGCCATAGTCCGAGCACAGCGGAGGTGTCCGCACAATCAGCAGCTTATGCTTGAACGTGTCGACCCCCAGTATGCTGTTGGTGGATTTTGTGTATATGACGTTATCGATCTGCACTATGGCATTGGTCGGCGGCTTGCTGATGTGCAGGTAGTCGCCTTCGGGCAGTTGTTGGTATATCCCAAAATACCTCAGTCCACCAGCGTAGTTGTAGTTCGCATCGATACTGAAGACAAAGCCATCGCGGTAGTACAGGGCATCACTGACCTTCATCGACTGCGGTAGGACCTGGAAAGCAATCACCTTGTCGGTCTTGCAGTCTATCGCCGTCAGCTGGTGGTAGACGTTTGTTGTATCGACGCGGGGGGTTACCGTGAGTATGCCTTCGGTGACCAGCGGGTTGGTACACATGCGACCATGCGAGGTGAGCAGGGTCTGCGGTGTCACCTGTCCAAAACCCAGCACCTGCGTACCAGGGATCATGCGCAGATAGGAGTCCTCCTGTCGGGCCTTCCCCTCGGCATTGGGCATGACCGTCCAATACACCTTGTCCCCGGCAACCGCCAGCATGGGCGGCTCGTAGTCAAGGTCGCCTTCCTCTACCAGCGATGCGCTGCTTATGACCTTGCCTAAAATGGTTGCGACATAGGTCTTCCAACCAAAGGTCCCCAGGTCGAGCTCCACCCAGATAAGCCGCGTCTTGGATGCCCGCGCATCGTAGATGACCACGTTGCGCCCTTTCTCCATGGGGCTCTCAACCAACACGGAGAGCTCCCCGGTGTTCAGGTCGAGTAGGCCGATCTGCCGCAGGCTGTCACTCTCCTTGGTTGGCAACAGCGTCAGTACCAGCTCGGAATCCACCTGGAACGCAAGTGAGCCTACTGGCAGGTCAAAGGTATCGATGAGCTCCAGATAGTCCCCAAACGGGGCCTCCTCAAAGCCTGTACCCTCTAATACCTGCTCCTCCAGCACCTGCATGACCGGAACATCCTTGTCTGCAACCGCATGGGAGACAAGCTCCTGCTCCGCCGGCTCCTTCTTGGAAGGGCTGCAGCCAGCCAAAAGCGCCTCGCTGCCTGCGGCAACTACCGCAGCGCCGGCTCCCAGCGCGCCGGTGAGGAACCCGCGCCGGCTGATGGTCGGGTCCTCAGGCGCCGCTGTGACACCCTCGGTCGCCACACTGGGCTTCCCGTCCTTATCGTGGTCAATTCTCTGCACGCGCTCGGCCACACCGGCTCCATTCGCTCTATTCCGCGTAATCGTCAAAACATTGCCTGATTATGGTACAGTAAACTTGGGTTCGATTGGTCGAAGTGTAGCAAAACCGACGACAGGTGGCTTGACACAGTATGACAAAGCGCATCATCACCATCAGCAGGCAGTACGGCAGCGGCGGGCGCGAGATCGGGGAGCGCGTCGCAAGGCAGCTGGGTTATGCTTTCTACGATAAGGACATAGTCAGGCGGGCCGCCAAGGAGGGTGGGTTCGACGAGGACCTTGTCAAAGAGGGCGGCGAGGGCATCCACGGGGTGTTCTCAAGCCTGATGAGCTACGCCAACACCGTGGTGGGCAAGGACGAGGACAGCCTGCCCCTGCATGACCGCATCTTCCTGACGCAGGCGCGCATCATCAAGCAGATCGCAAGCGAAGGGCCCTGCGTCATAGTGGGGCGCAGCGCCGAGTATGTCCTAGCGGACTACCCCGACCTGCTCAATGTCTATATCCATTCAGAATGGGATGCGCGGGTCAAGCGCGTCATGGAACGCAACGGTCTCAGCGAGCACGACGCTGAGGCGCGGATCCGCAAGACCGACCGCCAGCGTGCGGTCTTCTATGAGCAGCGGACCGACCAGAAGTGGGGCATGGCCGCGAACTACCACCTCTCGGTGTCAAGCTCGAGCTTTGGCATCGACGCCACGGTGGACCTCATCGCGCGCATCGCCACCCGCTACTAGGTGTCACCCTGGGCTTGCTTCTGTCACCCCGGGCTTCATGACAAAGGGCAT
Organism: Coriobacteriia bacterium; assembly: GCA_009783245.1. GTDB lineage: Bacteria > Actinomycetota > Coriobacteriia > Coriobacteriales > UBA8131 > WRHL01. The sequence goes on along the minus strand of WRHL01000028.1, from coordinate 18,184 downwards.
GACAAAGGGGACGGTCCCTTTTGTCATGTTATGACAAAAGGGACCGTCCCCTTTGTCATAATGTGAGTCTGTGCGCTGTGTCAACGTCACTGATCCCTGACCGCTTCCGTAGATTGCCACGTCGCGCAAGCGCTCCTCGCAATGACGGGAGTTGTGTGCAGGCTGTCAGGGCTCGCAATGACGGGGGGCGGGTGTCCCCACTCTTCCGTGCCTGCTCTTCTTCCTTAGGCAATGCGAGATTGCGCGCGGTCTCAGACGTCCCTAGCCCAGCGCACGGGCGCCTATGTCGCTGCGGCACCACATGCCCTCAAAACCTATCAGCCCACAGGCAGCGTAGGCGCGGTCGCGCGCCTGCTCAAAGCTGACGCCCAGCCCTGTGACGTTGAGCACCCGCCCCCCGGCGGTCACCACCGTGCCGTCTTCCGTAAGCCTGGTACCGGCGTGGTAGACCACCACACCCTCCAGCTTCTCAGCAGCTGCAAGGCCGCTGATGGGCTTGCCCTTCTCGTAATCGCCAGGGTAGCCGGCGCTGGCAAGCACCACACTGACCGCCCAGCGATCGTCCCATTCCAGCTTGATACCAGAGGCATCGCCGGCGGCAACCGCGAGCAGGACCTCCAGCAGGTCGGTCTTCAGCCGCGGCAGGATGACCTGGGTCTCCGGGTCGCCAAAACGGGCGTTGAACTCCAGCATCCTGGGGCCCTGCGTGGTGAGCATGAAGCCGCCATACAGCACGCCGCGGTAGTCGATGCCCTCGCTGGCCAGCCCCGCCACGGTCCGCTCCATGCACGCCAGCATGGCTGCGTACTCCGCGTCGGTCACCACGGGCACGGGCGAATACACCCCCATACCACCGGTGTTTGGCCCGGTGTCGCCCTCATAGGCGCGCTTGTGGTCCTGCGCGCAGGCCATGGGCAGGGTCGCGTGCCCGTCAGTGAACACGAGAAGCGAGCACTCCGGGCCGCTCATGCATTCCTCTATCACCACGGTGGCGCCTGCCTCGCCAAAGCGTCCTGCAAAGCACTCCTGCACCGCAGCTGCGGCCTCCTCTAAGCTGGCGGCGACCGTCACGCCCTTGCCAGCCGCCAGGCCGTCGGCCTTGACCACCACCGGCGCCTGTTGACGCTTAAGGTAGGCCAGCGCCTCAGCCTCGCTGGTGAAGCTGGCAAAGGCCGCCGTGGGAATGTCATGGCGCAGCATGAACTCCTTGCTGAACTGCTTGCTGCCCTCCATGCGGGCGCCATCAGCCCCCGGCCCAAAGCAGAGGATGCCGGCACTGCGGACCACATCGGCAACTCCCGCAACCAGCGGGGCCTCCGGCCCTACAACCACCAGTTCCACGCCATGCTCGTAGGCAAAGGTTGCCACTGCGTCGCCGTCCATGATGTCCAACGCGACGTTTTGAGCCCCCGGAGCGGATCCCCCGTTACCCGGAGCCACAAAGATGGTCTCACTTGCAGGTGACTGCGCCAGCGACACCACAAGCGCGTGCTCCCTGCCACCGCTTCCCAAAACCAGGATGTTCATGCTTCTCCTCACTTGACAATGGGTGATGACAAAGGGTGACAAAGGGGACGGTCCCTTTTGTCATGTCCACCCTCTTGACTTGACAAAAGGGACCGTCCCCTTTGTCATGCCCCTTTGTCACGTTTTGTCACAAGACAGCATAGCAGAGATACAATCCCGGAAAGGAATTTGAGACGGATTCCACCTCCGTTTCGTGTTATTAATAGGGAGGTGAGAAAATGACGATAAAGACTGGCCAGGATTATCGCACAGAACAGTTCCTCAAACAGGCGATGGACCTCTGGGGCAGCGCTGTCTACAAGTTGGCTTTTGCGCAGACCACTTCAAAGACAGACGCTGAGGACGTCTACCAGGAGGTCTTCATCCGTCTCTTCAAGCATACGGGGGCCTTCCATGAAAGCGAGCATCTCAAAGCGTGGCTGCTGAGGGTCACTCTCAACTGTTGTCGCGACCTGAGACGTTCAAGTTGGAAAAGAAGGATCACCAGCATCGAAGACCTGAAAGAAGAGCCCGGCGAGAACAGCCTGGGGGCTCAGGAGGCCGCGCATGATCTTGCCACGGCGCTGAAGACCCTGCCTGAGAACATGCGTGCTGTCATCCACCTGTATTACTACGAGGGCTACTCCACTGAAGAGATAGCGCACATCCTTGACAGCGAATCATCAACCATACGCTCTCGCCTGCAACGCGCGCGCGAGCGACTCAAGTCATCATTAGGAGGTACTGACTATGGAGCACCAACCCAACTACTCAGAAATGATGGAACTGATAGAACCGCCTGCCTACCTGAAGGGCAAGGTACTTGCTGAAGCCCGCGAACTCAGCACCCAGGCAGTAGCCAGTAGGGCTGGCGCGCAGGCAGCAGAGCGGCCAGTACGACAAAAACGGCAACGTTCGCGCCTCAGCTTTGTGCTCTCCCGGAGTGCGGCGACAGCAGCTGTAGTGTTCGCCCTTGTGTTTGCCGGCGGTTTTCTCGTCAACCTGAACAGCCCGCAAAACAGCGGAGGGGCGCAAACAAAGGGGATCCCCTTCACCATCTCTGCCTACGCGGCTGAGTCAGGAACCATGTTTGCAAGCAGCGACGATATAGTCGCCTTTGGTGTCTTGGAGGGTGGCTCGGCAAGTCTTGACACGGGTATGTATACCGGCTGCATGTTCAATGTTGAGGGAGAAGGTATCGTCCAGATAGATTTCGAGCTCAGCAAAGGCCAGATAGGCATCCATGCTGAACAAGAATTCACCCCCTCCTCTGATCCTGCTGCCTTTGATACGGCAAGGGATGAGGCGTTTGGGGCAATCGCCGCTAAGCTTGGAGGTTCCTTTGAAGCAGAAAGTGCCATCGAGACCAGCGACGATAAGATCACCCATACTGCCGCCGCCACCCGACTACTGGGCTCAAGTTGTTCTGTGCTGGTTGCCCCACAGGCTGGTGGCCTTGATCTGACAGAGATCAGGTTCGAGTTCTGGCTCTCTCCCCAGGACTTGGCATCTGGCGCTGTGTGGAACCAGGACCTGCGCGCAGCCTGGCAGCAGTCCCTTGATGTGCTGAATGACGCAAGCCTGAAACTGACCGTCCATTATGCAGATGGATCCCAGGTCGAGCAGACGTTCCTGCTCAAGACCGGCAAGATGAAGGTGAGTGACATCGGCGCTGGCTCTACCGTACTGCCCGAGCTTGCCTCGGGGAGCGAGCCCTATATCTACGCCGTCTATGGAGTAGTGGTGGATGAAGTAGTGGTTGATTAGGACAGCGCACATCAAAGGTACTTGCAGACAGTGCAGACAGTGCAGACAGTGCAGATAGTGTAGATAGTGCAGATACGTTCGGTGCGCTGTTCAAGTCCCTTTTGGATGAAAGGCATCCTCTCTGACAGGAGTCCGTTCTCAGAGAGGATGCCTTCATTTATTGTCCTGGTAATGCCCTGTTCCTGGTAATGCTCTATTCCTTGCTTTTCCAAGTAACGGGAACATAATCATTTTAATTAATTATATAATTAATTTTTATAGGGAGAAAAGCATGGCTACTACAAGAACAGTAATTACACCTGGTAAGAGGAGGCCGGGCCGTCCTTCATCGGGCGAGGATCTTGTCCCTGTCTGCATCACCTTGCGGAGGGAGCAGGTTGAATGGTTGCGAACCTATCTTGATAACAGGAGATTCAAGGGTGGATTGAGCAGCTCCTCTGCCATTATCAGAAGCCTCATCGACAGCGTCTTCGCACCAAGAGGAGAGGTGGAGCAACACCCTCTCTGAGGGGTCTTTTATGTTCAATCGGATCCGTATAGACCTTATCAACGATTTTATCTTTGAGAATATAGACACGGTGGCCGATTTCAAGGCAGGCAAACGCAACCACCCTGCCTTGCTCTACCAAAAATAGTTCCGGCGCCTCTTTGGCGAGCCCGTCACCAGCGGCGCAGGGCCTCGGCGATGGCAGCGCTGTCAAGCATATAGCGCTGCTGCGAGGGCAGCGCCTCCAAGAAGCGCTTCCCATACCCCTTGGAAAGCAGTCGCGAATCCGCCAGCACCAGGGCTCCCCGGTCGGTAGACGAGCGTATCAGCCGCCCTGCCGCCTGCTTCAGGTCGATGATCGCCTCCGGCAGCGAATAGCGACGCCACACGTTGTCTTCCCGCAGCTGGCGCTCCTGCAGCAACGGGTCGCTTGGCTTGCCAAAGGGCAGCTTGGGGATAATGACGCAGCGCAGCGTGTCACCCGGCGCATCGAAGCCCTCCCAGAAGGAGCGCAACGCGAACAGACTCAGGCTCTCATTCTCCAGGAACTCATCGCGCAGGCGCTTGGCGGAGAAGCCCCGCGTCTGGCAACGCAGCGTGATGCCCGCCTCTTCCAGGGGCCCCCGCAGGCGCTCATACAGGTCCTCCATGTCGCGGCGGTTGGTGAACAGGGTCAAGACACTGCCACCCAACGCAACATGCACTTCAAGGATAAGCTGCTCCAGGGCGTCCTTATACCCGGGGGCAGAGGGCTCGGGCATGTCCGTGGGCAGGTAGATGGCCATGTTACTGTCAAAGTCATAGCTCGACTCCAGCTGCACGCCCTCCCAGCAGGCATCATCCAAAAGATCCAGGCCGCTCCCCCGCGCAAAATAGTCAAAGCTCTCCCCCGCCGCCAGCGTGGCACTGGTAAACACCACGCTCATGACCTCTGGGTAGAACTGCTCCAAAAGCACCGCGCCCACATCCAGGCGCGCCGCCGTCAGGCAGTCCCGCGCGCTCTCCGGCCGCCGGTCAAGCTCCGCGTAGTACACGTAGTCCTGATCGCTGCCGTCCAATATCAAAGTCAGCGCCTCCAGGGCTGCCTTCAACTCTGCTGCCAAACCACGCAGGTCGCTGTCAACCTCAGCAAGCTCCTCGAACTGCTCGGCCAGGCTTACCAGGTCCCTGCAGCTCTGCCACAGCTTCTCAACCCGCCCGGCAAGCGAAGCGCCCGTGGACCGCAGCATCCCCCACAGGGCGCCCTCGCGCACCTGCTCGTTTATCCACAGCTCCACCTGGTTGTAGCTGCTCTTCTCGGCGATCTCACAGAGATCCTTTATCTGCGAGAAGAAGCTGCCCGCAATGGCCTCCACGGCGCGGGCCTCCTCCTGGGCCGCCTCGGTCTTTGCCAGCAGCAACCCCGCCCCATCCAGCGGTTTTGCCTGCCGAACCATGCCCGCTAACGTCCCACCTGAACCAGCAAGCCCCCGCAGGGTCTGCCCCAAAAGCCGCGGCTCCAGCTTGAAGCTCATCTGCCGCCGCACCTCGGCCTCCATGCCGTGCGCCTCATCCACCACCCACTGCCGCACTGGCGGCAGGATCTGCCCCGTTGTCCCCATATCGCAGAACAGCAGCGCATGGTTGGTGACCACGATGTCCGCCTTCTTGGCGGCTTGGCGTGCCCCATGCAAAAGGCAATGACGATAAAACCGGCACTTACGCCGCAGGCAGTCATCCGCGCTGGCGCAGATCTCGTAGCGGGGCAGGTCGCGTATGAACAGCGCCAGCGGGTCCAGGTCCCCCCGGGCCGACTGGCAGACAAAGGAGAACAGCATGGCTACCATCGCCGGTGTGTTGGTGGTCTCAAAGCTGCGGTCATCCCGGCTGAGGCTCATCAGCTTACGCAGGCAGGGATAATGCTCGTAACCCTTGAGCGCCACATAGCTGACCCCCTCGGGCAGGGCCGCGTCAAGCCGTGGCAGCTCGTTGTACATCAGCTGGTCGAGCAGGGCGTTGGTCTTGGTCGCCACGCCGCAGGTTACCTGGTTGCGCTGGGCAAACCAGACAAGCGGCAGCAGGTAGGCCATGGACTTGCCAACGCCGGTTCCGGCCTCTATCACCCGGTGCGTCTGGCTCTCCAGCGCCTGGGCTATCTCTAGGGCCATCTCCAGCTGCTCTGGCCGGGGCTCAAAGGCCCCGTACATGGTTGCCAGCAGCCCCTCAGGGGAGAAAGCCGCGTCCAGCTCCTCATACTCCAGGCGCTCAAGCTCACGTATGCCGCCATCCAGCTCAAGCGCGTCGACTTTCTGCCGCAGCTTCTGGCTGCTCTCCCGCGCCTTGCGCGCGTCAGCCATGCTGAACTTCACATCACCTGCGTCACCCGCAGCCATGCTGCCCGCAACCTGTCTCAGCACCTCCCGCAGCGGCCAGACCGTCTTGCTGAAGAGCTCCGCCTGCAGGGCGGGCAGACCCAGCGGCAGATCGCTTATACCCACCAAAAGGATGCGCCAGATGTTGCAGAGCGCCTCCACGTCATCGGCTGCGCGATGGGTTGAGGCGGGGGTGTTGAACACCTCGCTTAAGGTCCCCTGCTTGTGGTCCTTGAGCCGTGGTAGCGCGATGCGCGCAAGCTCCAGCGAATCGATCCAGCGATCCGCCTCACCCAGCGTGCAGGATGCCGGCGCGTTCTCCGCGATGAAGCGTCGGTCGAAATCCGCGTTATGCGCGATTATCTTGCGGTCGCCCACAAAGGCGTCCAGCTCCCTGATGGCCTCCAGGGCTGCAGGGGCGCCGCACACGTCGGTGTCGGTGATGCCGGTCAGCTCGGTGATGAAGGGAGGCAGGGCGCAGCCGGGATCCACAAGTGTGGAGAAGCGCTCCAGCACATGAGGCCCCTGCACCACGGCGGCGGCTATCTCTATCAATGCGTCGCGAACGGGATTGAAGCCGGTGGTCTCGGTATCGAGCACCACATACTCGTCCTCAATGAGGCCAAAGCGGGCGTCTTTGGCCCGCTCAGCCAGGGTCGCATAGCGCGCGGCTATATCCGGGTCGGTCCCGGGTATCAGCGCCTCATGCAGGCTGAGCGGCACCTCGGTTATCCCTCTGTGTGTTCAGCGGGTTCAGCAGGTGCAACGGATTCCTCCTGCGCCTCATCGGCCTCCTGCGCCTCATCGGCCTCATCTGCCTCAGGTGCGCCGCTGATGAAGAAGTTCGCGGTCTCACCCACCTGGTAGAGGGCCTCGTTGAAGTGGTATTCGTCGTCATGGGTGTGATACAGGCACACGATGATCTGGGCCTGCTCGTCCTCTTTGTTCGCATATTCCACGATAAGTGCGTCGGAGGGCCCCTCGTCAAGTTCCACGTAACCGTCATAGCAGAAGACATAGGCGTTGCAGATGCGCCCCATCTGATACACCGTGCGGCGGGCGGATGCGTAGCTGCCCTCCGCGTCATCGCCGGGCTGATCCTCAATAAGCAGCTCCTCGCCCCTGAGCAATATGGTGAAGGGGTCAAATGCGCCGCTCTGCCCCAGCTTCTCGACTCCCTGCTCAAGCGCGTACAGGATCGTCCGCTCGAGTATCTGCTCGGAGCTCAACTCGCCCTCGGCGATGATGTCCTCAGGTGTCGGCAACTCCCGCGCTCCGCCCGCAGTCTTCTCTTCAGTAGTCATGGGTATCACTCCATCGCTTGGAGATGTCGCCTGCGGCTTGACAGCTGCGCAGGCGGAGACAGCGTTCGGTCTCCTAGACGATTATACCAAGACATAAAGGGGACGGTCCTAAGGACCGTCCCCATTCTGTCGCGAGGGCGATGACCGCGGGCGCACGCTCTGCCCGCGCAGTAGATTCCAGATTATCCTGTTGCTCTGACTGTTATGGCCGCAACAGCGCCTTCATGGTCACCTGTGCAAGGTGATCACGGAAAACATCCTTTGCCGAAGACCAGAACTCCTCGCAGACGCAAGCTTCCTGCTCGCAGCTGCACCAGGGAGCGTCTTTGGTATCGAAGGTCACATCAAGGGGGTTCTGTGCCGCTTCGAACACGTCGAGCAACGTGATCTTGTCGAGTGTCTTGGCCAACATGATGCCGCCGTTGATACCGCGAGAGGCTTTGATGATGCCTGCATTCAGGAGGCCCTGCTGCACGGTCCGTGCAAAAGCGTAGGTCACTCCGTGATTCGCGGCCAAGGTGCGAAGGCCATGACAAGAGTCAGGTTTCTCGGACAGGTCGGCGATGAGATGAATTGCATAGTCGGTTCGTCTCGTAATCCTCATTCAGTATCTCCTAGGAGCCCAAAAAGACGGCACGAATGCCGTCACTAGCCGGGACAAGTCCCCCCTTAATTGTTAACCACTATATCATTTCTTGGAAAAAGAGCAATACCAAAGTCTCGAAAATTTACTAATTGCCAAATTTGATGACTATTTGATTAGTTGGCTCCAGCGCTCCTCTTTGCCTTGGCTGTGGCTTTTTGCCCGGTTCTCGCCTTATTTGAGGCACCAGCTTTTACCTTGGGTTTTGCCTTCGCTTTCGCACCAGCTTCAGCTTTTGCCTGCTCCTTTTCCTCTCTCAAAGGGCAGTTCAGGTTGGGACAAAGCTCCCAAGGGCCTCTATTTGACGCTACGACAACCTTCGGCGCACCGCAAGATTCACAGACTTTCTCCGTTGGGCTCAGTTTGCCCCGCTGAGGCAGCGGATAACTGGTTTTGCAGTCCTCATAGTTGCTGCAACGGATGAAGCGTTTCAGCGTACGGGGATTCTTCTGAGCGATCAAATCGCCCTGCACTCCGGCGGCCGCACAGGTCGGACAGGAGCCAACCCGCAGGTCAGGCTCATAGTTTGTGGCGCAGAACGGGTCTATGCAGACCGTATGCGGCTTGGACCTGAAGACGGTCACCTTGAGCTGCGGTTTGCCACAGGTGGCGCAGAGCTCCTCTACCGGCTCTATCTTGCCCTGGGGCACGGGGTAGGTCACCTCGCACTCTGGCCAACCACTGCATCCAATGAAGCTTGACCTCGTCTTTGCCGAACTCTTCATCAGCAGGTCGCGCCCACATGTTGGGCAGGATCCCACACAGGCGTCGGCAGTGACCGCGTCACTCAAGGCCTCCCCCACCTCCTCCTTGGCGGGGATAAGCTCCTCCATGATCTCCGCGAGCAGCTTGCGACTGTGGCTCACCACCACATCGCGGGTGCTCTCACCTGCGGCGATCGAGCTCATCTCGTCCTCCAGCTCCGCTGTCATACCAGGAGTGGTGATGTGCGGCGCAAAACGCCCCAATGCCTTGATAACGGCGATACCCAGCGCTGTGGGCTCCACCGGGTCGTTCTGGATGTAGCGCACCTCAAGCAGGCGCTCTATGATCGAGTGGCGCGTGGACTTGGTCCCCAGCCCCAACTTCTCCATCTCCTGGATCAGCCGCCCCTGTGAATACCGCGCCGGCGGTTCGGTCTGCTTTGCCAGCAGGGTCGCGTCCTCAAAGGCCACAACCTGCCCCTGGGTCAACCGGGGCAACTGCTCGTCCTTCTTCAGCCCATACGGATAAATACCGCGGAAACCCGGCTTGATAAGCACATCGCCCCGCGCGACAAAAGGCTCGCCATTCACGTCAATGGTCAGCTTGGTGCCTTCAACGGTCGCCGCCTCTGACAGCGTCGCCATGAAACGCCGCGCAATCAGGTTGTACAGCTTCCACTCATCGACCCGCAGCTTGTCGGGGTCGCCTACACCCGTGGGATAGATCGGCGGATGGTCGGTGGTCTCGGTCTTGCCGCGCGTCGCCGTCAGCTTACCTGCCTTGAGCAGACCCTGCGCATACGGCGCATAGGACGGCACGCCACAGAGCATCTTCACCGTTGCCGCCAGGTCCAAGGACGCGGGGTAGACGGTGTTATCCACACGCGGGTACGAGATATACCCATCCATATACAGCGACTCGGCAATGCGCATGGTCCGCGCCGGCGAGATGCCCTCGGCTGCGGCAGCTGCCTGCAGCGCGGTGGTGTTGAACGGCGTTGGCGGCGCCACCTTGCGCGCCTTCTTCTCTACGGCCACCACGGCGCCCGTCTTCTGCCCCTCAACGGCGGCCATGACGCGCAGGGCCTCCGCCTCAACCTTGAAACGCTCGGTGGCATGGGTGCACTCGAACTGGCCCCCCTCGCCCTCGGCGTCAAAGGCGGCCTTGATTACCCAGTAATCCTCCGGCACAAAAGCCAGCCGCTCCTCCTCGCGCGCGACGATAAGCGCCAGCGTGGGCGTCTGAACGCGCCCAGAAGGCCGCACCCTGCTGAATCCGGCGTATTTGACGATGGTGAGGTAGCGCGTGAGCACCGCGCCCCAGATAAGGTCGATCCACTGGCGCGACTCCCCCGCCTGGGCAAGCGCGACATCCAGTTCCACCTGATGCGTGAAAGCGTGGTTGATATCATCCTTGGTCAGAGCGGAATACCGCGCCCGCGTCGCGGGGATGTCAGGCGCGACTTCACGTACAACCGACAAAGCGTCGGCGCCAATGAGCTCGCCTTCGCGGTCGAAGTCCGTGGCGATGATCACGCTGTCGGCCTTGCCCGCCAGGTTCTTCATCGAGCGGATGATGCCCTTCTCGGCAGGCATCTTACGCAGCGGCGCATAGACCAGGTACGGCAACGCGGCCAGCTTCCAGGCGGTCAGGTTGACGCTGTCCGCGGTGAAGGGCTTACGCTTGGCAAAGGGCGGTTTCTCCAGCGTATCGGGGATATCCGCCTCCAGGATCTCGCCGTTCTCGTCCGCGGCGAACCATCCCAGCTTCTTGTTGTACGTCAGCGTCTCGGCAAAATCCACCGCCAGGATATGCCCGCGCAGGCCAATGCTGACCCACTGTTCGCCCTCGCGGTCAAAGCGGTACACCGGCGTGTCATAGACCTTGTCCTGCCTGGCCTTGCCCACCGCCAAAAGCTCAGCGATCTTCTTCGCCGCATCGTTCTTCTCAGTTATTACCAGTCTCACCAGTCTACTCCTGACCCGTTCTTGCCTTCGCTATCCGGTCGGCCAGCCACTGGACCCACAGGCCCAAGCCGCTGCCCGTCTTCGCGCTCACGGGGAAGATCGCCGCGCGCGGGTTGATCTGCTCCACACTGATTCTAAACTCCCGCTCATCAAAATCAAAGCACCCCAGCGTATCCACCTTGTTCAGCACAATCGCGGACGCCGCCTGGAAGACCCCCGGGTACTTGAGCGGCTTGTCGTGCCCCTCCGGCACGCTGAGTATCATGGCCTTCAGGTCCTCTCCCAGGTAGAAATCCGTGGGACAGACCAGGTTGCCAACGTTCTCTATGACGATAAGGTCGAGGCTTTCCAGATCGAGCGCATCCAGCGCCCTGCGTATCATCTGCGCCTCCAGGTGGCAGGCGCCGCCGGTGTTGATCTGCACGGCAGGGATCCCCTGCTCCTTGATGCGCTGCGCATCTACGTCGCTGGCGATGTCGCCTTCGATGACCGCGATGCGATAGTCCGCCCGCAGCTGCTCTATGGTCGCGAGTATGAGCGAGGTCTTCCCAGCGCCAGGAGAGGCCAGAAGATCCAGCATGAAGATGCCGTGCCCGTTGAGCAGGGCGCGGTTCTCGGCAGCCAGGCGGTCGTTCAGGTCGAGGATCGGTTTTTCCATGTCGAGCCTCATGAGGGCAGGTCCACCTCTATCGCTTCGATGTGCAGCTCACGGCCGGCCAACAGCTCGGTTGCCAGGGAGTCGCAGTCCGGGCAGCTCCAATGGAAGCGGTCATGCTCGAACTCTACGCCGCATTGGCCGCAACGGGAACGTGGTTTCACCAGGGTCATGGTAAGAGTAGCCCCCTCGCTTATCGTCTGCGGCGCCAGGGCCTCAAAGGCGAACTCCATGGCGTCGGTCATGACCTCCCGCATCTCGCCAATGACAAGCCGGATCTCGCAGACCCGGCTGGCCCCGGCCTGGCGGGCTGTCGCTTCCACATTCTCAAGCACACTCTGCATCAAGCTGAACTCATGCATTGTGTCAGTCTTTGTCCTCGCCATCGGTTTCAGCCAGGCTGTCCTCGTCCTCATCGTCATCTTCCTCATCCTCGTCTTCCTCGCGCTTCTCCTTGGCGATACGCCGCGCCAGCACTATGCGTGAGAGCAGCAGCGAGCCTTCGTAGAGCACGGCCATGGCGGCGAACATGAGGATCATGGTGATGGGATTCGCGTCCGGAGTGACCATGGCGCAGATCACCATGAGGACGATGTAGATGGTGCGCCAGTTCTGGCGGAGTTTCTTGTGCGGGACTATGCGGAAGACCGTGAGGTAGAAGACCACCAGCGGCAGTTCGAAGGCGATGCCAAAGGCCACCTCGAAGAGCAGGATGGTGTTGATGTAGTCCTTTGCGTTCGCCAGGACCTGTGAGAAGTCGATGTTCTGGTCGATCAGCCAGCTGAAGGCCGCGTCGAGGATGATGAAGTAGCAGAAGAGCATACCGGTGACAAAGAGTGCGACCATGGCGACAAAGGTGGGGATGACCCATTTGCGCTCGTTGGGCTTAAGCGCCGGGAGGAAGAAGCCTAAAAGCTGCCAGATCCAGATGGGTGAGCAGACTACCAGGGCAAAGACAAAGGCGACTTTGAATTTCAGCGCGAAACCATCAAGAGGGTTCAGCGTGATGAGCACCTTGCTCAGCTCGTCGATGGCGGTGATGGCTTCTTTGCTTTCCGTCAGATACTCGGTGATGGGCTGCACCAGCAAAAGGATGAGTGAGGGTGCCCAGAACCACAGTACGATGGACGCGAAGAGCAGCGCGACTATGATCACCGTAAGGCGGCGGCGAAGCTCGCCGATGTGGTCGAAGAGGGGCATACGTGCCTGTCCGATGGCCATAAGCGGTTGAGCAGGCTCAGTTGCCCTGCTCGTCCTCCTTCCGGTCATCGGCTGTGGTTGGTTTCTTGGTGGGCGGTTTAGGCTCTGCCGCTGGCTTGGGTTTTGCTTTAGCGGCAGTCTCGGGCGCTACCGCAGCAACGGCGGGAGCAGGGGCAGGGGCATCCTTGGCCTTTGCGTGCTCGCTTTCCAGGCGTGCGCGGCGCTCGGCAAAGCTCTCTGTACCCGCGGCGGAGTTGATAGCCGCCTTCCTCGCGGCTTCCCTGAGGGCCTTCTTCTTGGCCTTGTCTGCATCCACGGCAAGCGCTGCCTGCACTTTCTCACTGGACAGAGGTTCGGCCGACGTGGTCTCGCTGCCCTCTGCAGAGGTATCTCCGGTCGCCTTCTGGTCCTTGGAGGTATCCGCGTCCTTTACCGCTGGCTTCTTCTTAGCCGCATCTGCCTTGGTTGCATCAGCCTTGGTTGCATCAGCCTTGGTTGCGCCTGCTTTGGTTGCGTCGGCCTTGCCCGCTCCATCTTTGGCGCCACCGCCCAGATTGTCCAGGGAGAAGCCCGCAAAGGGGTTCATCAAAGGCTCAAGGTCCTTGATCGGGTCATAGACCTCGGACTGTATCACCTTGTTCATCTGATCCTGGGCAGAGCGGAACTGCCTGAGCCCGCGACCGATGGTGCGCGCGATCTGCGGCAGCTTATCTGGGCCAAAGATCAGGAATGCGAAAAGCAGGATGATGGCAACTTCAAAACCGCTTAAACCTAACAAAAGAACTCCTCAGGGACACAGCCCATTCTTGCTCGTTTGACGCATTACAGACAGATGAGAACCCGTGATCCCCAAGCGGGTCTCACGACACAGGCAAACATAGTACACCAGTGGGCAATTCAGATTCAATCACTAATATATAAGAGGCGTTGTTCTGTGAACCAACTGCCACCTTATCAGTCCTCAGCGGGCTCTTGCGTTCCCGTTGGCACACCCCGTGGATCGTCGCCCCTCTGCGAGCAGCTGGCAAAGCCCAGCCCCGTTACCGGCAGCATGAGCCCCAAGGCGACAACCACGCAGATGATGATGGTGAACAGCCGGCGTGACTTGCTCTGTTCCTTCCGGGGTGTTGCGGCGTTATGAGAGGACGACTGTCCTTTTGATCTGTTCTTCTTCGCCATGCTCACTCTCTCGGTTCCGGGCGCCAATCGCGCCGCGTCTAGTTCTCGATTCCGGGCGCCTGCCGCGCCGCGTCTAGTTCTCGATTCCGGGCGCCTGCCGCGCCATGTCAGCCTCTCAATTTCAGACGCATCTCCTCAACGCGTGCGAAAACGCGCTGCACATCCACCGCATGCAGATGACTGCCATCATAGAGTATCTTTCCCCCAATCATGGTCATCAGCACATTGTCCTGCGTCACGGTGTGCACAATGGCGGAATTGGGGTTATGCGTCGGCGCCTGGTTGGAGTTCGACAGGTCCAAGGCGATGATATCGGCGTTCTTGCCCACCTCAAGCGACCCCACCTTGTCATCTATACGCAGGGCCTCCGCCGCTCCCAGGGTTGCAAGACGGATCATCTGCGCCGCAGTGAAGAAATCGCTGCGGTTCCCCAGGGCCCGCTGTAAAAGCAGGCTCAACCGCATCTCGGCCAGCGGGTCAGTCACGTCGGTGGCAGCCGGCGAATCCGTACCAAGGCCTACGCGGATGCCTGCCTTTATCAGCTGGGAGAGTGGGGCGATCCCCATTGCCAGCTGCGCATTGCAGCGCGAGCAGACGGCCACGGCAATGTCGTTCTCAGCGAGTTTCTCGATATCGGACTCATCTACCTGGACACAGTGGATGGCAAGCACATTGGGAGCGTCGAAGAGCCCCCAGTTCAGGATGTACCGCACCGGGCTGGTGCCCGTCGCGAGCCAGGGCGGCATGTCGATGCCGTAGCCGCGCTCCTGCTCGGTTGAGTGCACCGAGAAGGGCGATGATCCAAAGCGGATGAACTCATATTCCTCACGGCTGCCGGCCAAATGGCAGGCAACGGGCGTCCCGTCTGCGGCATACTCGGCAATGCGCTGGAACACCAGCGGATGGCAGGTGTACAACGCAGCCGGCGCTATGCCTATGCTGGTGAACTCAGGGTCGACCTCCTCGCGCCAGGCGGCGATATCCTCATAGGCCTCGTTCAGCCGGCGATCGACCTCAAAGCGCTCCATACTGCCTGCTTCGCGGTAGATGATACTGCGCAGCCCCACAGCCCTTGCAGCCCTCAGCGAGGCCCCGGTGCCGGTGATATCGGCAACCGTGGTGATGCCGCTGCGTACTGCCTCAAGCGCTCCCAGCAGGGCCGAATCCTCCCAGTCCGCAGAGGTGAACAGCTGTTCCTTCTCGGCGATATGCAATTTCCAGGCGGCGTAGGGCACGTCGATTATCAGCCCGCGCATCGCTGAATACTCCAAGTGCGTATGCAGGTCGACAAAGCCCGGCATCAGCGCTGCCAGCCCAAAATCACGCGTCTCCTCATCCGGGTACCGCGTCTTCAGCTTGGTTGAGTACCCGATATCCTCGATCTTCCCATCGCGCACCAGCACTGCGCCATTCTCTATGTGGGGCTGGCTCACGGGAAGTACGTAACGTGCAACGAGTAGCATCTGACCTCCTGTTCTACAATGCTAAACGGAGTGACTACTCCAGACATACATTTTCAATTCAATAGCCGCTGCGGCGGCGGCTAGCGGGTTCTTCTGCGTATGTCCCCCAGCAGTTTGATGAGTTCACCAATCCCAAAGAAGACCATTCCAACGATGAAACCGGTCGCTATCGCAGCTGCGGCGCTGTTCCCCGTGAGGAAGATCACCACGCCCTCCAAGTTGAGGTTCAGGATGCTGTTGAGGATCACCGAACCCGAGGCGATAAGGATGGCAAGGGTCACAAGCCAGACGATGACGGCGCAGACCTTGAAGGTCATGGCCAGGGCCGAGCCTTTCTGCTTCCCCTTTTTGCTCTGTGGCTGTTTTACGGGCTCCTCAGCGACCGTCTCCTTGCGGGTGGACGGCGTTGCTGGGGTTGGTGGCGTGGTGGTCGCCGGTGGTGTGATCTCCGGAGCGGGCTTGGGTGCAGGTTCCGGGGTTTGCTCAGGTGCAGGCGCCGGGATGGGGACCGGCACGGGCGCTGGTATTGGCGCGGGTACGGGCTCAGGTTCTGGCTCTGGTTCAGGCTCTGGTGCTGGGGTCGGCGCTGGCTCAGGGGTCGGCGCTGGCTCAGGAGCAGGGGCAGGAGCCGGGATGGGTACTGGCACGGGCGCTGGTATTGGCGTGGGTACGGGCTCAGGTTCTGGCTCTGGCTCTGGCTCAGGTGCGAGCACAGGCGCAGGTATGGGTGTGGGCACGGGCGCTGGTGCGGGCGGGGGCGCTGGTGCGAGTACGGGCTCAAGCTGTGGCGCTGGTGCGGGTGGTGGCGTAGGCGCTGGTATCGGCTCCAGCACAACTTCTTTCTCGACAAGAGGTAGCCCAAGCAGGCCGTGCATGGGCTCCTCCTTTGGAGGCTGTGTGTCCTGCGCCGCAAAGGCAACAGAGTGGGAGCCCTGTGCAGATCCGGACGAGATCTCCAACACCGGAGTCTGTACTACCTGCGTGCTCTCGGTTTCGATCTCAATAAGCGGCACCATGACACTGGTCTGCTCCACAGAAGTCACGTCCTGCGCCGGCGTGGAGGCAATCTCCTCGCTGAGGGTAGGCGTTGGTGTGGGATCCGGGAGTTTCTCTACACCCTGCCAGGCGATAGTCATGCCGCATAGAGGGCAGGGACTGGTACCGAACTTGATGATCTGCCCGCATCTGGGGCACGCAAAGGCTTTCTCTGTTTCCGCCATTTTTAGCCTCCTATCTTGCCATGATAAGGAATATGTTAGCAGAATCCGGAGGTAAATAAGGAGACTTTCGCTCGTCGGCACGCAAACATTTTTATGGTAAAATGATGCGCTCTATAAGTCCCCATCGTCTAGCGGTTAGGACACCGCCCTTTCAAGGCGGAGATCACGGGTTCAAATCCCGTTGGGGATGCCATGCTAATAACAAAGAACTCCTTCGGGAGTTCTTTGTTATTAGCCAGGATGTTGTCAACGGGATTTGAACCCGAGAGGGTGAGGCCGTCGCAAACGTGCCGGTGGCACGTTTGCAGGCCGTAAATCGAGCGAGCAGCGCGAGCGAAGATATGAGAGCGCGAGCCGCTTCAGCGGCGAAGCGATCGGCAAATCCCGTTGGGTAGTGCACAAAGGGGATGTGACAAAGGGTGTGACAAAGGGGACGGTCCCTTTAGCACAAAGGGGACGTACCTTTTTGTGCCCTCAACCGTCCCCATTCTGCCCTGAAAGCAGCTCAAAGTCCAGCGTGCCGCGCTCAACGCCATTGACGATCAGCGCGACCGAATGGATCCCCGGGTAGTGCTTCCGCACGCTCACATCCGCACAGGAGTGCCGCCGCGTATACACCTTCTTCTCGTTCTCCTTCAGCGCGACCTCCGACACCTTGAACACCTTCCTGCTCCTCTTCCCGCTGGACTTCACATAGTCGATCCCATATTCCAGCCTCGCCTTGGTCGCTTCCTGAGAGATAAGCGTGAACGAGAAGACCAGGTCCTCCCCTATTGAGATAGCCGCGCGTTCCAAGGCAAACCCCTCTACCGCAACCGAAGCCACATCGTCGTACCCAAAGAGGGCCAGCGCATCACGGTTGCCTTTCTTGAGTAGCGTCCTGCAGGCGTGCTTCACTATCCAGTCGGTATGCTCGTGCTTGCCGTACCAGTCTTTCGCGATCTGCATGACCAGGTCAGGGTGCGTCTTGGAGATGTCGTTCAGGTTGTTGGCAACACTCTTGCGCACATGCAGCGAGGGGTCGGTTTTCAGCTGTTCCAATATGGGCAGTATGGGTGATGGATCCTTCTTCAGGCTGGGAATCGACAGCCCCCAAGGCAGCTGAGGGCGACAGCCTTCGCTGGCAAGCCTGCGCACGCACTCATCGTCATGTTTTGCCCAGGCGTACATCTCTGCCATCATGCGATCCTCATGTTTGAGGATGAACGGCCTTATCGCGAATTCAGAGGACGCATAGGGTGTGTACCTCGCCAGGGCTGCAATCGACAGGTCCAGGTCCTTCTCGTCCTGTCCATACAGTTCAACAAAGACCGGGAAGAAGCAGCAAAGACCCTGCAGCCAGTTGCCATAGTTCATGACCACTTTGTCTATGACGCCCAGCGCTGCCTCATAGTCAGCGGGCAGGAATTCACCAAGGGTCTTGGCAACTCGATAGATCCTGTCCTTGAGCTCCAGACCTTCCCAGGATGCATCCAGGGTTGCCTCCAGGAACCCGTCAACCAAAAACGGCTCATAGACCGCCTGGATATCCAGAGCGACTTTCCCAATCGACTCAAGGTTCAAGAAATTCTTGAATGGCTCTCCCATGTGCTGCCCCCTTTCTTAGTATGACAAGAGGTATGACAAAGGGGACAGGATGAGACAAGGGGACAGTAATGTGTCAGGGGGTCAGTGTGTCAGGGGGTCGTATCTGTTGACACATTCTCAAGATAATGTGTCAACAGATACGACCCCCTG
>WRHL01000027.1 GCA_009783245.1 Coriobacteriia bacterium | reverse complement strand
TTCACTTTTTGGAGAGCTGACCGAGAGGCCGAAGGTGCTCGCCTGCTAAGCGAGTAACGGACACAATCCGTTCCGGGGTTCGAATCCCCGGCTCTCCGCCAGAATACCACGCACCCTAAGAACCTATAGTTCTTGGGGTGCGTTGCTATTCAGGCGGAAAGCCGGGGATTCGAATCCGGGATATATTAGTCGTTTGCCCAGGGGTGCTTGCAGGCAAGCACCCGGCCTCGGTACAAACGTGCCACCGGCACGTTTGTTTTACCCTCGGCCCCCGGCTCTCCGCCACACAACAACTACAAACCCCTGGAAACCAATATGGTATCCAGGGGTTTGTTGTTACTTGACTCCTCTGTTTCCCCGGACTTGATCCGGGGAAACAGAGGTGTCGAATCCGAGGCAAGCTCCACACATGCCATCCCTTCTTCACTGCCGTTCTTTTCCTCGTAGCACCCATGGCAGCTTGCGCCGACAGCTCCTATGGTTCCAACCCGTGGGGCTAGGCCCCGGGTCAAGCCCGGGGTGACAAAAGAAGATAAGCCCGGGGAGACAGAGGGGTTAAGCCCAGAGCAACAAGCTAATCCTATGTTCAATTACGAAGATTCTGGAAGAACTCTTGGATGAAACTCAGATCTATGGCTCCGATATTGACAAGCCAACCAATGACAACTACCTGCAGGATCACGATCAAAGCGAGTATGACATAGAAGAATGGCCCATCGAGGATGCTCTTGTGCTCGTCCTCATCCCTGTAGCTTGCCTCTTCTGAATCATCGATATCTAAGGCTGCATCTGTAGTCAACCTACCTGAAGGCTTCGTGGAAACTCCCGCGTCGTCCAGCAAGGAGTCCAGGATGCTCATAGTTTCATCCTGTTGGGACAGAGCTGTTGCTGTGGAGGACGTCATCGCAGATGCGGGTGGTTTTACAACTGGAACGGGTGTCAGCTGTTCTAAGGTAACCGACTCAGCAGCTTGACTCATCGGTACAGCAAGAGGGGTCGTCAACGCCGCCGCTTGAGCGCTGTCAAGGGACGATGCCTTGGCATCTGTTGTTGCGACCGCAACCCTGGTGGAAGCGATGAGCGCCTCGTCAATGACTGGGATAGGACTTGTTATCTCCAAATCGCTTACAACAGTTGAAGCAGATGGTGTTGTTGATATATATCCTGCTGTGGTTACTACCGGAAGCGGGGCAGGAGTCGATTTAACTGCTGTCGGCTCTTGTATTGTTGTTGGCTCCGCTTTTGGAGCCACCTTTTGCTCTGAGGCAGAGACCGGCGATATCTCGACAACCATGGTCTCGATTGCAGGCGTCCTTGCAGATGCTCTCTGATCCACTTTTGGCAAAGGCCTGTCGAGCGGTAGGATGATCTTCTGCTCCCTCGATCTGATATCCGATAAAGGCTCGATCAGTTCGATGTTCAGATCGTCTAATTCCAGATGCTCATCGATCTCGAATAATTCGCTGATAGTAGGTATCTTCTCGCGAACCACTTCTGCAACAATAGGCGCTTGAGCAGCAATCGGGGTTTCCAGGACAACGGGGGTTGCTGCCGGGGCTTCAACAGCCACAGGAGCTTGGACAGAGATCGGGGCCTCCAACACAACAGGAGCCTTCAGCTCAACCGGGGCCTCCAGCACAACGGGAGCCTTCAGCTCAACCGGGGCCTCCAGCACAACGGGAGCCTCAGCTGAAACTGGCTCTTTCGCTACAACTGGAGCAGAAACCGGAGCTTCTAGTACAACAGGGGCAATAACCGGCGCCAGGCTCTGAGGAGCGATGTCTGCGGGAAGAGGGGCGCTGGCTGATGCCGGCTTATCGTCGAACTCAAAACTGAGCTGCCATCCTGGCGCAGCATCAGGCGCCGGTTTAGGCTCGGGTTCTGGTTCCGGTGCGGGCGCAGGTAATGGCTCAGGTAGCGGCGCAGGCGCCAGTATCGGTTCAAGCTTCGCTTCAGGCTCTACCGTCGATAACTGGACTGGCACAGGTACGGGGCTTGGTTTTGGAGCTGGCTCGGGTTCTGGTATCGGTGCGGGCACAGGCAGCGGCGCAGGCGCCAGTATGGGAATAAGCTCCTCTTGGGGCTCTGCTACCGGTAATTGGACTGGAGCCGGTACAACCTTTAGTTCGGGCGCAGGCACAGCAACGGGCTCTGGTAGCGGCTCAGGCGCAACCAGGGGCATGAGCTCCTCTTGGGGTTCGATGCTGGGAATCAGAACAGGTGCAGGTTCAGCAACCAGTACAGGCGTAGGCTCTATCTGAGGTATCAGTTCGGGCTTTGGGGCAGGCGCAAGCTCTGGAGCTGGCTCTTCTATGAGTTCGGGAACCTGGATCTGGATAGGTACGGGTACTGGTATGGGCATTGGAGCAGGCATCGGTTCCGGAATGGGCTCTGGCTCAGGTATCGGCTCTTGCTCAGGTATCGGCTCTGGTTCTGGTTCAGGTATTTGTTCAGGCTCTTGCTCAGGTATCGGCTCAGGCTCGGGCTCAGGCTCGAGCTCAGGCACCGGGATAGGCACAGGCACAGGAGTCAGCGCTGGCTCAAGCTCAGGTATCGGCTCAGGCTCGAGCTCAGGCGCCGGGACAGGCACGGGCACAGGCGTCAGCGCTGGCTCAGGCTCAGGCTCAGGCTCTGCCTTAGGAGGTATCAGTGAAGCAGGGGCTGGTACGGGTACCGGCTGTCCTTTAAGGACTTGCGTGGTCTTGGCAGGTGCGGCTGAGAGCGCTGCCAGCTCTGGGATGATCGTTGGCATCGCCCGTTGTTCCTGGCGGATCATCGGCTCTGGCACGGGCGCCGCAATAGGCTGAGGTACTGTCACCTTGGGATATGCTATGGGCGATTGCGTCTTGGTTGGCGTGATGACCGTTTCAGCTACAACGGTCTTCAGGTCGATCTTCGAGGGTACCCTTCGCTGTCGTTCTTCGATAACCACGGAGATCGGACTGAGGATAGGCGTTGGTACGCGACCAGAGATCTGGGGCATATCCGGATACGAGGTCCTTGAGGGAGCCTCGATCACAGCGGTGTGTTGTGACATCCCCAGTGCTATATCGTCCCTGAAGCTATTCAGTAGACCGGAAATGCTCGCCTGGACATTCTCGTCTGCATTAAGGAAGGCATCAAAAGAGAAGGCATCCGAGCCAAAAAGGCCAGATGCGAGGTTGTCATGACCCGCGCTATCAGCACCATTCTGTTGCGTCACAGAAACCTCTTCTGGGTGCGCTAATTAGATTACCTCGTAGAACGGCGCTTCCAGATCCCCTTCAACAAAGGTTTTAACCTTGCCGTTGAGAATCGCGCCTGGCTCGATAGCAAGAGAAGCAGCAGTCACATCGCCAAGACAGTAGGAATGGCTGCGTAGGACAACCACGTTCTCAGCGTCGATGTTTCCTTTTACCTTGCCGTCGAAGATGATGTTCTTGGTTCTGACGTCGCCGCCAATCACCGAACTGTCATCCACGATCACTCCGAGACCAGCATCGAGATTCCCTTTAACCCGACAGTTATAGAGACCTATCTTTGCTCCGCCCACATCTCCCCTTACAATCCCGTGAATCGCAACATCTCCCTTAGCGTCGATATTGCCCTTCACGCGTCCAACCACATCAATATGTCCTTCTGTGAGGATATCTCCCAGAACCGTCGCCTCTTTTGTGATGACTGTGATTCCTCTTTCAGCGGGTTCTTCCTCCACTTCCAGCGGCTCTTCCGCCATCGGCATGGAATAGGCCTGCTCAGCCGCCAGCATCTCAGAAGCAGCGATGGCGATATTCTGCTCATTGACCTCCTGAACCACTGCCTGTGCAGCTTCATCGTCTATAGCCAAAGGAACGGGAGAGACTTCTTCTGCTACATAGGCTGTGGGAGCCTTCATAGCAGGTTCATCCTCCCATGCTAACGTGGCGTCTTGAAG
The DNA here is from genome assembly GCA_009783245.1 of Coriobacteriia bacterium. Taxonomy (GTDB): domain Bacteria; phylum Actinomycetota; class Coriobacteriia; order Coriobacteriales; family UBA8131; genus WRHL01. The sequence continues at coordinate 18,133 of WRHL01000027.1, read as the reverse complement.
CTGGTCAGAAACCTCTTGCGAGGCTATTTGCTCTTCTGGCTCTGAAAACTCGCTGGCGGCGATTACTTCCGGCATTTGTATCTCCTCAGTTGCTAGTGCAGGAAACTCCTCGGTGATTCCAGGATCGCCTGTGAAAGATGGTGCAGGTACGGGCACAGGGGCGCCGCTTGCATAGGCAATCGCTACCTCGGACGGAGTGATAACGCGAGAAGCTGGTTCAGGAGCGAATTGCTCTTTGAGCTCGCTTCCTTCACCGCTCCCTGAATCTGGCAGTGCCCCCTCGGAATCGAAAATCTCCTTGTTCATTTCTTTTGCATTTTCGTCCATAACTTCCCCTGACCAAATACTGTACAGGCAAATATGCATAGTGACACATCGCACCATGCCGATGTAGTATATTCTATCCTACAATCCCATCCTCAAACAGTGGCAATGCTGAAAATAGATAAAAACTGTGCCTCTGTGGCAGGGGTATTCCTTTGACGATAAAAACAAGCTCTAAACAGCAGAAAGAAAGCCCCAAGGTCACTCATCTGAGCAAAGATACTGTCCCAATTTTGAGAAAAGGCTCCCCATATCCAGTGGCTTCCCAAGGTGGTCGTTCATACCGGCTTCCAGGCAGCGCTCGATATCCTCTCTGAACACATTCGCGGTCATCGCAACAATGGGTATCTCCTTTGCCCGAGGAACCTCCAGAGAGCGTATCTTGCGCGTTGCCTCATAGCCATCCATACCTGGCATGTGGATATCCATCAGGATCAAGCTGTAGGTGTCAGGATTACTGTTGAATAGTGAGACTACCTCTATACCGTTTTCTGCAAACACAATGGATGCGCCGCTGTCTTCCAGGAATACTGACACGATCTCCCTGTTTGTCTCCACATCTTCAGCGATAAGCAGCGTATGCCCGCTGAAATCATGCTCTTTCAGGTTGTGCTCCCTTTCTGAGATATTGCTCAAAGCCGATGCAAGACCAAGGCACTTGTTTATCGTATCAATGAGAACAGAGGGGAACAGTGGCTTTGAGACAAAGGTGTCAGCGCCGGCAGCGGTGGCCTCCCGCTCGATGTCGTTCCAGTCTGTCGCTGAGACCATGAGGATTATCGCGCAATCGCCTGCGACGGCCTTGATCATCTTTATCAGGCTGATTGCGCTTGTATCGGGCAGTTGCCCATCAATGAAGAAGACGTTGTACGGCGTATCTGCGTGTATCTCGATCTCATGCAATGCCTCGAATGCAGTGGAGACCGTGTCGCAGGTAATCTCAAGCTCACCAAAGAGTGTCAGGAAATACTCCCTGGTATCGGATGAGGTGTCCACGGCCAGGATGCGGATGTCCTTCTTCTGCTTGGAGATCCTTGTGGGAGACTCATCCAAAACGTGCTGGTATTGCAGGGTGAAGGCGAACTTCGCACCCTTTCCCAATTCGGATTCGATCCAGATCTGTCCCCCCATCAGTTCTACGATCCGCTTTGAGATGGCCAGCCCCAGACCGGTCCCTCCATATTTCCTCACCGTGCCGCCCTCTGCCTGCTCAAAGGAGTTGAACAATCTGGACTGTTGTTCTTCAGAGATACCGATCCCGGTGTCTATCACTTCGATCTGCAGGCAGGACTGGCCATCGATGTCGGGCATGCGCATGACGTTGAGGGTGATAGTGCCACCTTCTGGTGTGAATTTCACCGCGTTTGTCAGCAGGTTGGTGATAACCTGGCTGAGGCGAAGTTCATCGCCGATAAGGGAGAAGGGGATGTCCCTCCCGATGTTCACAAAGAGGTTCTGCCTTTTCTCCTCAGCGCGTACTTTGACTATGTCGCTTACGTTGATCAACATCTTCTCGAAGACGAACTCAGTGAAGGAGAGCTCATACTTGTTCGCCTCGATCTTAGACATATCCAGGATGTCGTTGATAACGCCCAGCAAGTGCTTGGAGGCAACATCTATCTGGTTCAGGCAATGCTCCTTCCTCTGAGGATCACTGGAGCCCCTTGCAATGCTGGTCATGCCTATGATGGCGTTCATCGGTGTACGGATCTCATGACTCATTCGTGAGAGGAATTCGCCTTTGGCCTTGCTTGCTTCCTCGGCCCTGATGTTTGCCTGGTGGAGCTCGCTGGTGTTATGAAGCAGCAGCACCATGCCGGTAAGCTCGCCCTCTTCATCCAGCGCAGGTTCGATGTTCACCGAGTAATACATGACAGTACCCGTATGGGACCGAGCGTCCACCTCAAAGCTCATGGATTCCCTGGTCGACCTGACCGAATCTATGGCCTCGCGCAGAACGTCCACAAAGGAATCCGGGAACACCCTGCTCGCGAGCTGATAGAGATTCTGGCCTTCGATCTCGGTTTCCAGGCTCTTCAGGCTTTCGGTGACGGTGGAGGTGCAGAGCAGGATGCGCGCGTTGCTATCCAACAGGAAGATGTCGTCAGGACAGTTGTCGCGCAGCATCTTGTTGTAGTTGAGCTGCTTTTCCTTTTCCTTCTCGTTATAGTCACGCAAGGCGACTGCCTGTTTATAAAGATAATCCAGGCGCTCATAGTCCTTTTCCAGGCGTTCTGTCCTTCGGGTCAGCTTATTGTATTCCTTGATCAAAGCAGCTCTCTCTTCATGGATGTCTCTTTCAGCGGTTCCTATCCCACTGTAGGCGCTTTGATTTTGATGACCCGAAACAACGGCTTCGGGGAATAGTTCATTGCTTTCTGTCATGCAACACCTCCCTATGACATTTTGGAAGCGGTTCTCGAGGTCTGCGGAGTACAGGTCGCCCTATAGGGCGCAGATGACCATGGCGGCGTTATGGAAATTGTTGATGGCTTTTCCGTTCTTGAAAGAGCTTGGGGCGATCTCGCCGAACGCATAGACCCCTGAGGCGACATAGGATGCCGGGAGCTTCTTGTTGACGAGCACGCCTTCGGCGTCTTTCTGGCTTGTCAGGAACAGACTGCGAAGACTACTGCTACTGATAAGCATCGTGGAGTACTCGTAGCCGTTGTCGGGGCAGTCATTGAGCTTCTCCAAGACCTCATCCAGCGCTTCTTCGCAGGACTCCTTCACGTTTGTGTCGTTGCTGTATTGCAGGCTGATATAGGAGTTCTCGGGAACACTGGCAAAACAGGATATCTCACCTTTCTCTTTGTCGTAGGCCTTCAGGGCACGGGAGACCGACACCCCGCCATTGTCCTTCTCGTTGTCCAACTCGACAAAGAACTGGTAGTTCCATAACCTGGTGGTCTCGTCATTGATGAAGGGGAAGTCCTTGAGGTATTCGATGGCAGGCAGGTTGTCGATCTCACAGATGACATTGTCGTGGGCTTTGGTGATCTTCTTCCTTGAGAGGTTCTCTGAGCCTATCAGGCTCTTGACCTCAAAGATGGGCTGGACATTCCCTGCGATCAGCAGAACGGCAACGCGGTCACCGCCAAAGGTCTCATTGAGGAATACCTGCTGGTCACAGAACTCGAAATCATCAGCAGCCATGAACCCAAAGACGGGAAGGCCTGAACTCGCCTTTGACAGCGTGGACACAATACTGTCTGACGAGAAACCAGGAAGCATGGAGGCGACCAGGTAGAGCATCTTGGGCTTTGCCTTGGCGTCCTTACTGTTCAGCTCCTTGAGGGCTCTTCGATAGGTGTCGATGATACGCTTCTTTGGCTCGACCTCTAAAGGTTCACTGATTGCAGCCGAGAACAGACAGTCATCCGCTGTCAGGACATGGAGGATGACGGCCAGCTCGTGGTAGCCTTCGCTTGTGATTGTGGAGGCATTCGCTGTTGATCCCCCGATCACCGCGAACCCAAGTTGTTGATGCAGCAATTCTGTCAGTTCAGCGAAACCTATGTTCGGCTCCGTATAGAGAATCGCGATGCTTTCTTTTTTAAACTCGATTTTCTCTTGTATCTGGCGAACGAGTTCATCAGCGGCTAAGGCCGGATCGTCTAACTCGTACGACACGGCAATGGCAGATTGCATAGCAACCCCCTTTCCCCCCTTAAAGCCTTAATATCATAGTGTATATTGTGCTATTTTAAAAGACGTTTTAGAGATATATTCCCAGCTTATATGTTGTTTATCAGAGCACATATCTCATCTTTTTGTTAGTATTTTTAGCAGTTTTGCACGCTGCGCTTTTAGTCAAATTCTCTTTACTTTCGCAGCTAGAATGGGGCGGTAGGGAGAAACGAGGGCTATCTGGAAACAAATCCCCTTGATAAGGTTTTGTTCATGGATTTCGACGCAAAAACTGTGAAAAATCTGGCTTTTCAAGGTAACGAAATGGCAGCAGACTGAGGGAAAAGCTCTTTTCAGAGTTCCCGCCGTGATTCTATGGCCCTTCCCAGGGTCACCTCGTCTGCAAATTCGATGTCACCACCTACCGGCAATCCACTGGCAAGCCGTGTGGTCTTCACCCCGAGAGGTTTGATGAGTTTAGAGAGATAGACGGCTGTGGTCTCCCCCTCCACGTTGGTATTGGTTGCCAGGATGACCTCTTTTACCTCACTGCCCGCAAGCCTGCCGATCAGGTCCTTGATGGTAAGGTCATCCGGTGACACGCCGTCAATGGGAGAGATCGCGCCACCCAATACGTGATAGAGCCCGCTGAACTCCCTTGTCTTCTCTATGGCCGTTATATCACGAGGTTCCGAGACAACACAGAGTATCGAGTTATCCCTCTTGGTATCCGCACAGACCGCACAGAGGCCGCCTTCTGCGTAGTTGAAGCACTGTGGACAGAAGCTCACCGTCTCTTTGACCTCGATGATAGCCTGCGCCAGGCGCTCTGCATCACTATGCGAGGTATTGAGCAACCAATAGACTATGCGTTGCGCTGATTTTGGGCCGATGCCGGGTAGCCGTTCGAACTCGTCGAGTAGCTTTTGAATGGATAACGACTGCGACATCATCAGAAGGGCAGGTTAAGGTCGCCGGTGACCGCGCTCATACGGATGTTCACTAACTCAGCGACCTGGCCCAGCGCATCATTCACCGCTGTCAATACCAGATCCTGCAGCATCTCAACGTCATCGGGGTCGACAACGGATGAGTCTATCGTAATGGACTTGATGGTTTGATCCCCACTGGCTACAACCCTTATCACGCCACCCCCAGCGCTTGCCTCAGCAGTCAGTTGCGCAGCCTCTTCCTGAGCCTTCGCCAGATCAGCCTGCATCTTGCGCGCTTGTTTCATCATCTTGTTCATGTCCATACAGATACCTCTTTCTACCGGTTTCAGTTATTCGTCCTGCGTGCCATCTGGGGTCACTTGATCCAAGGTGACAGACGCGCCAAAGCTTGCCGAGAGGATAGCTTCGAAACCCAATTCTGGGCTTTCTTCAAGCGGAAGGCCTGGTTCGAGGGTTGCCTCAGGTTCTGGAAGGATCTCACCTGGGCTTTCCTCAAGCGGAAGGCTTGGCTCAAGAATCGGCTCTGGTATTACAAGCGCTTCTCCTGGGGTCTCCTCAAGCGGAAGGCTTGGCTTGAGGGTTGCTTCTGGTTTCAGATAGGTTCTATCTGGGTTTCCCTTTCCCAATACATACGTGACCGGAAGTGGCTTCCCGCATAACTCACTCACAATGGAATCTATGAGTACACGGTTCTCTGGACGTTCCAGGTTCTGCTTGGCAAAAGAGGCCTCAGCGGGTAATTCTATTATCAAGCCAGGGGTTTTCTGGTCAGGATGAGAGCTTGCACCGCTCAGGTACGCCGCAATGCTGAACTTCTTCGCCTTACCTAGCTCCTTTTCAACTTGACGCAATAAGCGACGGGCTGAACCAAGGGTCATCTCTTCAGACTCAACGTCATCCTCATCCTTCTGAGCATCCTCTATCAGCGCCTCTTGTCCAGCTGGGTCAGGATCCTGTATCACTTCATCGATTCTTGGTTGCGTGGACATCTTTACAGGTGTCTCGCTGGCCACTGTCTCGCTGGCCACTGTCTCGCTGGCCACGGTCTCGCTGGCCGGTGTGGGAGCTACCGCACGGGATCCTGTTGAGGGGTTTTGCGGAGTCTGGTCTTCCAGTAAAGCGATACGGGCTGCCAGGGATTCCAGTGTCAGGTCAGTGTCAGGTCGGGCTAACCTGGTCAGAGCTATCTCAAGCGCAAGCCGGGCGTTTGCCGTCGCACGCAGCTGCGTGCTCAGGTCTCCCAGGACAACCAGGACATCAGCCAGACGATCCGGTGAACCAAAGAGGCGGGCCTGGCTTTGGTAGCGTCCTAGCTGTTCGCCCTCCGCTTCCAGCAGGTCGCCAACGCTGGGGTCATCGCCCAAGACAGCAGCGATATACAGGTTCCTGACATGGACAGAGAGGTCGCGGACGAACTGCGCGACATCGGTCCCGCTTTGTGTGAAGCTCGCAACCCAGGCAAAACAGGCGGCGATATCGCGCTCAGCGATGAGCGTGGCCACAGAGAAGAGTTGCTCAAGGGAAACCTCGCCCAGCATGCTCTCAGCAGCAGCGAAGCTCAGCTTCCCACCGGCAAAGACAGCGATCTGCTCCAGGGACCCGATAGCATCACGCATACCTCCTGCAGAGCGCTGGGCAATCAGGCTGAGCGCCTCCGGTTCGGCAACGTAGCCTTCCTTCTCACAGATATACTGCAGGCGTTCGGTGATCTGGGCCTCGCTCAACCTGTGGAAGTCAAAGCGCTGGCAGCGGGATTGGATGGTCGCAGGCACCTTGTGCGAATCGGTAGTACAAAGTACGAACTTCACATGTGAGGGAGGTTCCTCCAGTGTCTTAAGCAGCGCATTGAAGGCCTGCGTAGACAGCATGTGGACCTCATCGATGATGTATATCTTGTAAGCGCCACGCGTGGGGGAGAACTGCACGCGCCCGATGATCTCCTCGCGCACATTCTCCACGCCGGTACGTGAGGCGGCGTCAAGCTCATAAACGTCTGGGTGCGTGCCCTGGGCGATCTCACGGCAGGCCAGACAGCTGCCATCTGGATGCTCAGTAGGCGCCTGCTCGCAGAGCAGGGCTTTGGCGAGCAGCCGTGCCGTGGTGGTCTTGCCTGTTCCCCTGGGCCCACAGAACAGGTAGGCATGTGACACCGTGTCCTGCTTGACAGCATTGCGTAACGTGGTCTCGATATGCTCCTGGCCTATGATGTCAGAAAAGGTCTCGGGGCGGTATTTACGATAGAGCGAAAGCGACAAAAGAGCTCCCTGTTCGTTTTACTGATGGACGATTCCACCACTCTGGAAGTGTAGCAGATTTATAGCTAATCGCCCTTTCCCAGGCGGACTTTTATGAGGCCGGCAATGGTCGGGATGAAACTGATGACAACAATGGCGATGATGATGAACTCGAAGTTATCCTGGACAAAGGGGATACCCCCAAAGAAGTATCCCAGCAGGGTGAAGACAGATACCCAGAGTATCCCCCCTATGGCGTTGAACAGGGTGAAGCGGGCGAAATGCATGGCGCCCACACCGGCCAGAAACGGCGCAAAGGTGCGGATGATGGGGAAGAAACGCGTGAGTACAATGGCCAAAAGACCGTACTTATCGAACATGGCCTGGACCTTTGCGATGCGTTCAGGAGTCAGTGATTTGACGCGGCCGGAGTCGATGATGACCTGCCCCATCTTGCGGCCTATCCAATAGTTCGAGGTGTTACCCAGGATCGCAGCCGCAGAGATCAGGACGATAAGCGCTGCGATATTCAATCCGCCCCCGGGAGCGGCGAAGACACCTGCGGCGAACAGCAGGGAGTCCCCCGGCAAAAACGGGGTGACCACCAGGCCGGTCTCGGCAAAGACGATAAGGAATAGCGGGGTATAGACCCACACAGGCCCCAGGTCGATGATCCACTGCGCTATGAAATTGCGGGGGTCGCGCAAAAGGTCGATGAAGAACTGGATGATATCCACAGAGGTCCCTGTCTGAGGTGTGCTGGTGCGGCAATGGGCATAAGAATAGCTTGGGCGCTCGCCAGCGGCCCCTTATGGCTGCTTCCGCCAGGACCTGACCAGGTTCGGGACGATAGCGCCGCCCAAGCCGTTGTCTATTATACGTCATTGTTATAAGGCTAGATGCCCGCCACAATAAGCCAAGTCAGTTTTCGACTAAGACAGGGAAGAGCGGCTCATTACTCTCTACGTGCATCAGTTCAACAGCGCCGGTGAGTATGTCGACGTACTGGTAGGATTGCCGTGTTATCCGTCCGCGTTTGCGCTCTACTTCAACAATGAACAGCTGTGGGTATGCCTGTGTCAGAACCCCTTCGCACTCGATTATCTTAGAGCGCCCCATGTTCGCTTTCAGTTTGAGTCTTTTTCCTTGTTGGTGTGTCAGAGTGTCGTGGATGCGTGTGACAATTGTAGCTTGGTGTGCCAAATCCATGTAGTTGTACCTCTCGTAGGTTATTATTACGCTGCAATTATACCATAAAAGCAGCATTTTTTGTTATCAGAGCTGTGCTAGCGGGCGTATATAACCTAAAATGCCGTGAGCGGTCGGATACCTATGCAGAATCCTGCATCCTCTCAAAAAGCCTGCCGAGAAGTAAGAAATCCTTGGGGGTCAGGCACTCGCCCCTTACTGTTGGTGAGATGCCAGCCTCTCTGAGTAGATCATCAAGGATCCCAGGATCCATCCCCTGTTTCTCAAAGAAGGCGCGCATGGAATTCCGGATGGTCTTACGTCGCTGGGTGAAGGCAGCTTCGATGAGCATGAAGGTTGTGGGTATCTCGCTTTGCGTTATCTGATCCACACGTCGATCGAAGCGGATGACTGTGGAATCCACCCTTGGCGCTGGCAGGAAGCAGGTACGACTGACGTCGAAGCTTCCCCGCGGCTCTGCAAGCAACTGCAGTTTTACCGAGTAGGCGCCGTAGTCCCGGGAACCCGATTCAGCGGCCATACGAACCGCCACCTCTTTCTGCACCATCACCGTGGCGCTGGCCATAGCGGGGATAGCCTGGAAATACCCCAACACAATGGTTGCCGCCACTGCATAGGGCAGGTTGGCGACCATCTTGAAAGGTAGGCCGCTTTGCGGACTTCTGTGCGCCCCTTGGGTACCAGCGCCAGGCTCGGTCTGTTGTGGTGCGGTGTAGTCCTTTGCATCGATATGCATGAACTGGAAGGTGTCTGGATAGCGACGCTGCAAATCGGCAAGCAAGGGAAGCAGCCGGTGGTCCTTTTCCAGGGCAAGGACCTGGAAACCCTGCTGCAAGAGCGCCTCGGTGAGTGTGCCGATTCCCGGTCCTACCTCAAGTATCAGCTCATCCTCTTCAGGGGTAGCTAAACGCAGGATACGTCCCACCACCCCGTCGTCGATAAGGAAATGCTGTCCGAGCGACTTGTTGATGGTGATGTCCCACTGCGCAAGCTTATCGAGCGTAGCCTTGGGGGAAGCCAGAGAAGAGTTCACCGTCATGGGTATCACTCGGCTTCTTCGAGGGTGTCGTCGATTTCTTCCTTAGGCGCCCTCTCAGGCGCCCCCTCTAGCGCTTCCTCAGGCGTATCAGCGGGCGTATCATCCGGCGTATCGGTGGGCGTATCATCCGGCGTATCAGCGGGCGTATCATCCTCCTGATCCCCTTCTTCAGGGAAAGGATCAAGGGCCATATCCTCATCAGCAAGCTCATCGAACATGGTCTCTGCAGGATTATCCAAGCTCTTCTGAGAGCGGAGGTTGCTGTAATCCAGGTCGATGCCTGCCTGTAGTTTGCCCTTGGTGGTCTCAATGCCAAGATCCATCACAGCAAAGGCGCTCTCGGGGCTTACCTGCTCAGACTTGACCACATCACCCACCTTCTTCAGATCCTCAAGCTCTGCCTCGACCTTTGCGAGCTGCTCGGCCAGATCATTGGCCTGTCTCTTCTTGACCACAAAACGAGCGAAGGCCCCTCCTGCATCCACAGCACGTTGGACATAACTATCTTGCTGGGCGATCCTGCGCTTCAGCCGCGCAAGCTCAGCGTGGGAGTACCTGGCGAGCTCTTCCGAGGCTGGATAGGCCGGCATATCCTTGGGCGAGCGGAAACCGACGAAATTGTTCACCTTCTCCAGGTTGAACCCTGCAACGGCAAGCGCGCTTTTGGTTGTGCCCGCAAGCGGCATATAGCCATGTGGGTCAGCGCCGCCTCCCACAACAAAGAGCTGTGCCGGGCGCTTCTCGGGCATGGGGCGGCCAAGCAGGTACTGCAGGGCCCAATAGGGTTGCATGCGGTCATAGAGGGCTTTGAGCTGCGATGGCGGGCCAGCGAAATACAGCGGTGAGACAATGGCCAGCGCATCAACCCGCTCGATGACGGCCTTGAGCTCAAGATAGTCATCGGCGAAATGCCCGTTTATCGCCTTGCCGGTCTGCACGCAGTTGCCCGTACTGCTGCAACCCCCACAGCCAACGCAGGGGTTTATGTGCTTCTTGGAAAGCAGGAAGCGCTGTGTCTTGGCGCCTGCCTTCTTCGCGCCCTGCTCAAGCAGGTCTATCAAGGCAACGCAGGTGCGTGACCGTGGTGAGCCCGAGATAAAGAGGATATCGGGCTTCGAATCCTTTTTCACCATGCCTAACCCTCCTCCCTCACAACGCCAATCGCCTCTGCGAGAAGCTTTTCTATCGCCTTCTCATTATCCTGCCACAAGCTGGTATCGCGGTCGAAGAAACGCCGGGCGTTCTCAAAGAACCCGGTCAGTAGACTTGAAGCCTCACGGCCTTCCACCCCAAAGACCTCCGCGAGCCGTGCAGCCACAAAGACCGTGTCCTCTGGGCCACAGACGGTTCCCCGCTTAGGCTCCGGCGCCATGAAAGGCGCGTCGGTCTCGGTGAGTATACGCCCCGTGGGGGTCTGCAAAGCCGCTTCGCGCACCTCTTCGCACTTCTTGAAGGTCAGCGGCCCGCCATAGGCAACGTGGCATCCCAGCTGCAAAAAGGGCTCCAGCGCCTGGAAATCAAGGTTGAAGCAGTGGAGCAGCGTGCCACAGAGCGGCATACCCTCCTCCCGCAGGATGCGCAACCCATCCTCATGTGCCTCGCGCAGGTGCAGTGACACCGGCAGCATCATCTCATTTGCCAGGGCAAGCTGCCGCTTGAAGACCTCTACCTGCACGTCTCGTGGACTCAGGTCATAGTGATAATCAAGGCCGATCTCCCCTATCGCCGCGGTCTGAGACTGGCTCGCACACGTGATGAGAAGCTGCTCCACCTCACGCGTGTACTTACAGGCGTTATGTGGATGACAACCGATGATGACGCGCACATGGGGAGCCGGCGCGAGGAGCTTCCACTCATCGAGCAGGCCATGCGCCTGAGTCTCCCAGTCCCTCAGGTTCTGATAGGTGTACTGGGGATCCTCTGTTGGATCGACAACAGTGACGATAAAATCCACGCCGTGAGCAGCTGAGCGCGCCAGCGCCAACGCGGGGTGGTGGAGCATGTCGAGATGCGCATGGGTATCCGCCACCGGGCAGTTGAGCGTGGGAGAGGCGACTATGCGTTCCTTGGTGTCGCGGAACAGGTGGTCCCAAAAGACCGTCGGTTCCCCCTGTTGATTGGCCACATCGGTTGCCGCCGCTGAGGTGACGCGCATCTTACAGCTCGTCCTCCTTCAGGCGGGGGAACAGCGGGGCGCCTATCTCAACGGTGTTTCCCGCTGGCAGGCCTCCCCACCCCACGCTCTGCTCCAGGTCGCAGGTCTCGAAGACATCGCCCAGGCCCAGGCGCCTGAAGACCTCTGCGGAGGTCTCTGGCATGACCGGTGCGAAGAGCAGGGCTACGATGCGTATAGCCTCAAGGATGTTGTAGAGCACAAAGGCCAGGCTCTCCTCGGCTGCTGGCTCCTCTGTTGCGGCCTTGGCCAGGTTCCAGGGAGCAGATTCCTCCACATAGAGGTTAGCGCGGTCGACCAGCTTCTTCGCCTCTGCCAGGGCGCCTGAGTAGTCGACCTCCCGCATGGCCGCAGCATAGCGCCCGTACAGCCCTTCTGCCAGGCTGGCCAGGGGATTGCCCAGCTCTTTTGAGAGTCTTTCCGCAGTATCTGCCGACAACGTGGGAACCAGCCCGTCAAAGTACTTGCCTGTCATATTGAAGGCCCGCGAACAGAGGTTGCCCCAGCTGTTCGCAAGGTCGGCATTGTAGACCTGCGCCATCCGCTCCAGCGAGATGGAGCCGTCAGCGCCAAACTGCACATCGGTGAGGAAATAGAAGCGGTAGCCGTCAACGCTGAATATCTCGCAGAGTTGGGCAGGCGACATGGCATTGCCCCGCGACTTGCTCATCTTCTCGCCCTTGGTGAGCAAAAAGCCGTGTGCGAACACCTTCTCAGGCGGTTCGATGTCTGCTGCCATGAGCATGGCCGGCCATATTACGCAGTGGAAGCGGATGATGTCCTTGCCCACAAACTGCACCTGGCTGGGCCAGCGCCGCTTGAATTGCGCCTGTTTTTCAGGGTCATCCGATCCATAGCCGATAGCCGTGATGTAATTGATGAGCGCGTCCACCCAGACGTAGCTCACATGGCCCGGCGCAAAGGTGATAGGCACGCCCCAGTCAAAGGTGGTGCGCGAGACGCTGAGGTCCTTAAGTCCTGAGCGCACAAAACTGACCACCTCGTTGCGACGGATCTCCGGACAGATGAAGCTGGGGTTTTCCTCATAGTAGGCAAGCAGCCGATCCTGGAAGGCGGAGAGCCTGAAGAACAGGTTGTCCTCCTGGACAAAGGTCAGAGGGCGCTGGCAGTCGGGGCAGAGTGGGGCGCCGTCTTCTGAGACGGATGGTTGGCCCTCGGCTTTGTTCTTCTCGTCGAATTCTGCCAGCTGCTCGTCGGTGAAGAAGGTCTCGTCGGGCACGCAGTAGTAGCCCGCGTAGGTGTCCTGGTAGATGTAGCCGTTCTCGCGCATCTTCTCAAAGAAGCGCTGAACGCCTGTTATGTGGCGCTCCTCGGTTGTCCGTATGAAGTCGTCGTTGGAGATGTTGAGGGCCTTCCAGGCCTCAAGGAACTTGGGAGCCACGCTGTCGACCCAGTCCTGGGGTGAGACGCCGGCCTTCTCGGCCTCTTGGGCAACCTTCTGGCCATGCTCATCGAGGCCGGTGAGATACCAGGCATCCAGGCCGTCCATACGGGCGAAGCGCGCGAGCGCGTCGGCCGCGATGGTGGTGTAGGCGGTGCCCAGATGGGGCACACCGTTGACGTAATAGATGGGTGTGGTGAGGTAGTAGGATGGTTTCTCTGTGTTCGACATGACCCGGCCTTTTCCTTTGCGTGGCTTGCTTATGCTTAGAGGAATTGTAGCAGGAGACGGGTTGAATCGTGTCGCGCGGGTAAAGGAGTGCGGGTAAGGAGGTGCCCGCGCTTATCGGTGGTTTGCGCGCCAGCGGCCTGCGCAACACGATTTCTAGACGCTTGTGGCTATTAAAGCAGGTTATCGCGAAGGACCTCGATGAGCTCATCCAGATTGATAGGCTTTCCTACATGGCCGTTCATGCCACTGGCGAGGCATTTCTCCACGTCCTCGCGAAAGACGTTCGCTGTCATCGCAAAGACGGGGACCTGCCGGGCCCAGGGGACGTCCAACTCACGTATCTTGCGGGTAGCTTCCAGGCCGTCCATCTCTGGCATCTGGACATCCATGAGGATAAGGTCGTAGCGCCGCGGGTCGCGCTCGAACATCTCAACGGCGATGCGGCCGTTCTCAGCGATCTCCAAGACGAGGTTGGTCGGTTCGAGCAGCGCACAGGCTATCTCGCGGTTCACCTCGATGTCCTCTGCCAGTAACACCCGTTTCCCCGAGAAGTCATCAAGGGGTTTGATGGTTGCGTGGGCCTCAGTGTCTGCAACGATCTTGTCCAGGCCAATCACGCCATGTATCGCCTCAAGTACCGTCGACGGGAAGAGTGGTTTTGACAGGCAGCGGTCTACACCGGCCTCCTTGGCCTCGGCTTCGATCCTGTTCACATCCAACCCGGATGCGAGAATGGCTATCTCGCTGACATCGCCCCAGCCGCGTAGACGTCTTGCGAGCTCAATGCCGTCCATTCCCGGCAGTTGCCAGTCAAAGAGGCAGAGATCGTAGGGCACATGGAACCTGAGATGCTCCAGGACTTCCTCACCGCTGGACAGCTGGGAGATATGCACGCCAAAACGCTTTGCGAAGCTTTCAAAGAAGGCGATGTCTTCTGCCTTGCTTGAGGCGACCAATATCATGATGCCGCTCCGCTCAACGCTGGACTCGACTTGTTTCTCGTCATCAGCTCCCTGGAGCTTTATTGTGAAGTTGAAGGTCGAGCCCTTGCCAAGCTCGGAGTCTACCCAGATCTCCCCTCCCATCAGTTCGACTATGCCCTTGCTGATCGCCAAACCCAGACCGGTGCCGCCGAATTTACGGGAAATGCCGCTTTCCGCCTGCTCGAAGGACTTGAAGAGACGCGCTTTCTGTTCATCGTCGATACCTATACCGGTATCTGAGACCATGACCTTGATGGTATGGAGCCCTTCTTCCTGCCCCAGGCTTTCTGCACTTAGTCGTATCGTCCCGCCTTCAGGCGTGAACTTGATGGCGTTGGCGAGCAGATTGGTGATCACCTGGGCTATGAGCTGGTCGTCTCCGACAAGATCCCAGGGAATGGCCGCATCAAGGGAAACGTAAAGCTTCTGCTTCTTCTCCTCAAAGCGGATGCTGACCACGTTCACCACATTCTTGAGCATCCCTTCAAACCGGAAGTCCACAGGGCTGAGTTCAAGCTTGTTCGCCTCTATCTTGGACATATCAAGGATGTCGTTTATCACACCGAGCAGGTGGGTCGAGGCGCTTTCGATCTTGTGGAAGGCCTCGTCCTTGCGCAGTATATCCTTGGCGTTCTTGCCGATAGTGGTCATGCCGATAATAGCGCTCATCGGCGTACGCATCTCGTGGCTCATATGGGAGAGGAAATCGCTCTTTGCCTGGCTTGCCTTTATGGCCTGCTCCAGGCTTTCTGCAACCAGGATCTCAGACTGAGCCCTATTAACTGCAGACGCGATTATCAAAGCCCCTGATCTGAGCAGGTTGATCTCCTCTTCATCGAAGCGGTGCTCCCTGTGAAGGTCGTCAAAACTCACAAAGCCCCAGAATTGGTCTTGGATGATGACGGGGATGATGACTATCGACTTGATGCCATAGGGGGTCAGCATCTCCTGCTCGATATCGCTCAGCTCAGCAACCGGACTGTTGACCGACTTCCCCAGTTCGAAATGCTCCGCCCATATGGGAACGGAGTCGATGTAGGTGAAACCGGTCATCTCGCGCACGGACATGACGTCCTTGCTTCTCTCTGCAACCCACTCATATTGCTGGATATAGCCCAGTTTGCCGTCTATCTCAGCGTTCTTCCAGACATACATGCGATCCATGTCGACCGATGATGCCAGGGTTCCCATTGCCTCATGCAAATCTGCCTTCAGGTTTGCGGGGTCTGAGGATAGAAGGCGCTCTGCCACATTGTTGATGACATAAAGCAGGTTATCGCGTTGGATGAGCCTCGCCATTAATGAGAAATCTTCAGCTACTTGTGGATCCTCTACCCTGTTGTTGCTCAATTCCCCCATACTTAATTGTCCTTACAAACTACAATTTTCCCAATAGGATAACGGAGCTTGCGCCTCACTGCAATTACTGCTTGCTCCTTAAACTATTTTTACTATTATAACGGTCGACATGGATGCGCTTCTCGGCGCTTTTCGAGGGAGGGCCGATAACAACGACCAGCTCCCCCTTGAGGGGCTGTGCACCTGCAGAGCGTGTGGCGCCCGAGGTGCCTGCAACGCGTGTGGCGATCTGCTCAGCGAGCTGGGGTGCGGGCGCACGCAGGACCTCCTCGTGCAGCTTGGTGAGCTCGCGGGCAAATGCCAGCTCACGGTTGGGGAAGAGCTCCGCGATGACCGCCAGCGAGGCGGCAGCCCTGTGTGGGGACTCAAAGAAGACCAGAGGCGCGTCAAGCTGCTCCAGCGCCTTAAGCGCGGCTGCTATCTGCGGTTTCTTGCGTGGGAGGAAGCCACCAAAATAGAAGCTGTGGGCGGGAAAACCGCTGGCAACCAGGGCGGCGAGCACGGCGCTGGCGCCCGGCAGCACCTGGATAGCACAGCCCGCCTCCTGCGCTGCTGCAACAAGGACAGCGCCAGGATCTGAGATGCAGGGCGTTCCCGCGTCCGCGATGAAGGCAATGTGGCTTCCCTGTTGGATGCGCTCGATGATCTGACCAGCGCGTTGGCGTATGGTGTTCTCGTCGCAACGTTCGACGGTAGTACGTATGCTCAGGTGGCTGAGCAGCTTCCTGGCAACGCGGGTATCCTCTGCAAGCACCACGTCAGCGTCTTTGAGCGCTTCGATAACACGTTGGGTGATATCGCCCAGATTCCCAATGGGAGTAGCACAAAGGGAGAGGAGGCCCGTGCGCTCTTGCGAGGCAGGGCTGGCGGATTCCTCAGAAGCGTCTTTCAAGCTCTCCGCGTCAAGACAAGCAACCACCTTTCCCACGGTGACCGCCTCGCGCGTAACGGGCGAGCCGTCGGCCAGTACCAACCCGGGGGCAATCTCCAAAAGCGGCGTAACCACAAAGTCCCTTTCCAGGGCTAAGGGATGGGGCAGCATAAGCTCGGGCTCATCGTTGGTGACACCTTCATAGTCGACGATGTCAAGATCAAGCGTCCGCGGCCCATTCGCCTCACCGCGTATCCGGCCAAAGCGGGCCTCCACAGCCTGCAGGGCCTTGAGCAACTCCAGGGGCTCCAGCTGCGTCTGCACCTCGGCAACGGCGTTGCAGAACAGCTCCTGGTCTTCTAGATAGGCGGGCTCAGAAGCATAGAGGCTACTCATGCGCAGCAGGGTCACACCGGGAAGGGCGGCAAGCCTCTCAGCGGCTGCCCCCAGGGTTGCAGCGCTGTTGCCCACGTTTGAACCCATGGCGACAAAGACCCTGCGCATCTTGCGGTCCAACCTGAGCGCCGCATGCACCTTTAAGGTCTCAACCGTGGCAGCCACGTCATGCACACGCAGGATGCTGGCGCCGGCGCTGGCTGCATAAGCCGCAACGGCCACTGATCCCAACAGGCGCTCAGAGGGCTCACTCACCCCGCTGAGTTGGCCGATGAATGCCTTGCGCGACCAGGCTGCTACCAGCGGATACCCCAGCGCAGCCAGCACGGGCGTTGCCTCAAGCAGGGCGAGATTGTGCTCAAAGTCCTTGCCAAAACCCGGCCCAGGGTCAATGCAGATGCGCTCGTGCGCCACGCCGGCCGCCTCCAGCATATAAGCCCGCTCAAGCAGCCAAGTGCTCACTTCCCGCACCACGTCCTCATACGCAGGGCGCTCCTGCATGTCTTGCGGCTGCCCCTGCATATGCATGACGATAAGCCCGGCCCCACAGGCCAACGCGACCTCCACCATGGCCGGGTCACTGAACCCCGAGACATCGTTGATGATGGCTGCACCCGCCTCCACACAGGCGCGGGCGACCTTTGCGTGACGGGTGTCGATGGAGACAACCAGTCCCTCACCCGCCAGCTGGGAGACCACCGGCAGTACCCGTGCAAGCTCTTCTTCTACCTGGATCTCAGCCGCCAGGGGCCGGGTCGACTCACCGCCCACATCTATGATGGCGGCGCCCTGTTCAACCAGCAGGCGTCCGTAGTCGCAGGCGTCCTCTACACCGCAAAAGCGGGCGCCGTCTGAGAAGGAGTCAGGGGTGACGTTGAGCACACCCATGATGAGCGGGCGATTGGTATCGAACTGAAACCTTGCGCACTGCCACATGGAAGCTCCCGTGTTTATCGTTGCCCCGTGTTTATCGTTACCCCGTGTTTATCGTTATTTCCCAAAGATCAGCGAAAGCGCCTCTTCACGGGTTTTCTGTGAGTTCTGGAATATGCCGCGGACAGCGGATGTGGTGGTCTTGGAGCCTGGCTTCTTCACGCCGCGCATGGACATGCAGAGGTGTTCGGCGTCGATGACAACAATGACCCCTTGGGGGGCGATCTCCTTGACCAGCGTGTCGGCGATCTGTGAGGTGAGCCTCTCCTGCACCTGAAGCCGGCGGGCGAACAGGTCCACCAGGCGCGCGAGCTTGGAGATGCCGCAGATGAGGCCGTTCTTGCCGGGGATATAGCCCACGTGGGCCATGCCGAAGAAGGGGACCATGTGATGCTC
>WRHL01000026.1 GCA_009783245.1 Coriobacteriia bacterium | reverse complement strand
CCGCCCGCCCCGCCGCCAGGGCCCCGGCCCTGGCGGGGCCGCGGGGGGGGGGGCGGGCGGGCCCCGCCGCAGATGCCACAGCTGACGTCGACCTCTGCCGAGGGCTCGGTGAAGGGGAAGAAGTGCGGGCGGAAGCGGGTCTTGCGCTCAGGGCCGAAGACCTGCTTGCAGAAGTACTCGAGCGTGCCTTTGAGGTCGCCAAAGGTGATGCCCTTGTCGACAACCAGGCCCTCTATCTGGGTGAACTGCGGCAGGTGGGTGGGGTCGGCCGTGTCGCGGCGGTACACCCGGCCCGGCGCCAGGATGTAGAGTGGCAGCTGTTGCTCCTCCATGCAGTGCACCTGCACGCCGCTGGTCTGCGGGCGGAGCAAAACGTCGCTCTCCCCTGCCACTGCTTCCTGGTCCCCAGAGCGGTCGACCACGTAGAAGGTGTCCTGCAGGCTGCGCGAGGGGTGGTCCGGCGGAGCATTGAGCGCCGTGAAGTTGTAGTAGGCTGTCTCGATCTCGCGGCCCTCCACCACCTGGTAGCCGATGCCGCGGAAGACCTCGATAATCTCCTCGGTCAGGCGGCTGATGAGGTGTTGGGTGCCTATGGGGCGCGCTCTTCCGGGGAGGGTGACGTCTATGGCCTCAGCGCTGATGCGAGCTGCGAGCTCTGCTGCTGACAGCGCGTCTTTTTGGGTGGCCAGCGCGGATTCTACCTCGTCGCGGAGTTGGTTGACGGCCTTGCCGACTGCTGAGCGTTCCTCTGGGGGAATCTGGCCCATTCCTCTGAGCAGGGAGGTCAGCGAGCCTTTCTTTCCCAGGACCTCTATCCTGAGCTGCTCGATCTCTGCGGTACTCTGCGTTTTGGCTATCCTGCCGAGCACCGCTGAGCGTTGTTCTTCGATTGTCTCCAGTAACGACATGATGGTCCTTCCAGGGGTACAAAATGCATAGCAGTCAGTATACGCTACTTGCTGGCAGGGGGGTTGGGTTGTGGCTGGATGTGAGGCTTCTGGACGACAACCGCCGGCGTTCTGCAGCCGCTGGGGTAGGCCCCGGGTCAAGCCCGGGGTGACAATATGACAAAAGGTATGACAAAAGGGACGGTCCCTTTTGTCATGCGCAATACGAATACGGCAGTCTGTGCGCTGTGACAGGCTTCCAACAATGACAGCGCTGGCGTAGATTGCCACGCATTTGCTGCGCAAATGCTCGCAATGACGAAGAAGTTTTGACAGATGCTTGTCGATGCGTCAGATGCGCCTTATGAGCAGACATTAGCCATCGACCTCAAAACCGCACACGTCTGCCCTAGGTTGCCACGTCGCGCAAGCGCTCCTCGCAATGACGGAGGGATGTAAGGTATTGGCAGGGCGATGGCCACTGTGAGCTTTATACGAAACAGTGACTTTCCAATAGGAGCAGGCGTTGCCTGCCACAAGAGGACATGACAAAAGGGACGGGGCGTTTTGTCATGTGTGAGCCCAGGGTGACAATATGACAAAAGGGACCGTCCCCTTTGTCAACTTGACAAAAGGGACCGTCCCCTTTGTCAAGTTTTAATGGGCGAGGGCCCAGTTGGGGCCGGTGGTTACGTCCACTACCAGCGGGACCTTGAGGGAGGCTATGCCTTCCATGGTCTCTTTGACCAGGGTGGTGAGCCGCTCTGTCTCACTTGTAGCGCAATTGAAGTCGAGTTCGTCGTGCACCTGGAGGATCATCTGGGAGACGAGGCCCTCTGTTGTGAGGCGGCGCTGTACCTCTATCATGGCGAGTTTGATGATGTCAGCGGCGCTGCCCTGCATGGGGTGGTTCATTGCCGTGCGCTCTCCATAGTTGCGCAGGTTCGCGTTGCTTGACTTCAGCTCGTTGATGTGGCGCTTACGGCCATAGAGGGTTGCGACCCAACCCTGCTCATGGGCCTGCGCAACCACATCATCAAGATAGCGGCGCACCTGGGGATAGGCCTTGAAGTAGCGGGCTATCATCTCCTGCGCCTCAGCGAAGCTCACGCCCAAAGATTGGCTGAGGCCAAAGGCCTGCTGTCCGTAGACAATGCCGAAGTTGACCGCCTTGGCACGTGAGCGCAGCTGAGGGGTCATCTCGGCCAATGGCACGCCGAAGACCCGCGCCGCTGTGGCGGCGTGGAAATCGGTTCCCTCGGCGAAGGCCTCGATGAGGCCGGCATCGCCAGAGAGGTGGGCCAGGAGGCGCAGCTCTATCTGGGAGTAGTCAGCGGAGAGGAAGATCGCGTCCTTCTCGTTAAAGAGTAAGGGGTTGGGGATGAAGGCGGTGCGTATCTGACGGCCGAGCTCGGTGCGGACCGGGATGTTCTGCAGGTTGGGGTCGCTGGAGGAGAGGCGGCCGGTGGCGGTTATGGTCTGGTTGAAGCTGGTGTGGATGTGCCCGTCGCTGGCGATGAGTTGGGGCAGGGCGTCGAGGTAGGTGGATTTGAGTTTTGCCAGCTCACGGTACTCGAGCATGATGGCGGGGAGCGGGTGGAGCTTGATGAGTTCCTGGAGGACCGAGGCGTCGGTGGAGTAGCCGGTGCGGGTTTTCTTGATGGTGGGCAGGCGGAGTTTCTCAAAGAGGATGACGCCGAGTTGCTTGGGGGAGTCGAGGTTGAATTCCTCGCCAGCCTCGGCGGTGGCCTTCGCCTTGAGGGTGGCGATGGTCTGTTCCATGCCCAGGCTGAGGTCTTTGAGTACCTGGGGATCGACGTTGACACCCCAGCGCTCCATCTGCAGCAGCACAGGGACCAGTGGCAGCTCGATCTGGTTGTAGCAGTCGAGTGAGGCGTCTTGGGCCAGGCGCTGGCTGAGGATTGTGTGGAGTCTGAGGAGAGCCGCGACGTTGATGGCGCCCTGGGGGAGCTCCGCGGTGGGAGTTGGGAGGGTGTGTGGGTAGAATTGGAGGAGCAGGTCGTCTGTCTTGCTGTAGTCCTTGGTGGAGTCGAGCAGGTAGACGGCCAGGCCCACGTCGAAGATGCGGGAGGGGTCGATGGTTTCTGGGGTGATTGCTGCGGGGAGGTCGCGGTTCTTGGGGAGCAGTTCTTGCAGGATGGCCTTGGTGTCATGCGCGACCAGGGTTGTGGAGTGGAGGATGCTCTTGAGAGTGGGTTCGATATTGGGGTGTTGGAAGGAGGCGATGGTTTGATCGAAGGCGACGTAGAGCGTGCGGTCGGTCTCGAAGAGCGACGCTCCCCCACTGGCTTCGAAGAAGACGGCGCAGGGCTGCTGGTCTTTGAGGGCCGCGGTGAGCGCCTGGGTGGCTTGGTCGCCTTGCAGCGGGGCGGTGAGGTTGAGGGGGGTTGTGGCGAAATGCGAGGCTTCTGGACGACAACTGCTGTCGTCCTGCGAGCGCTGGGGTAGGCCCCGGGTCAAGCCCGGGGTGACAAGGGAGAGGATCTTCTTGAGCTGGGAGTTAAGCTCGAAGTGCTGGAAGGTCTGCTTGACCTGCTGGGGGTCGAAACTGGGGAACTCGATGGTGGCCAGATCGCACTCCAGCGGCACGTCTCGGCGGATGGTCGCCACCATTCTGCTGGCCAGGGCTTTGTCCACATTGTCGCGGATGTTCTCCCCAAGCTTGCCCTTGATCTGCTGTGCGTTGGCCAGCACCTCTTCCAGCGTGCTGTATTCCTGGAGCAATTTGGTTGCCGTCTTAGGACCCACGCCGGGCACGCCGGGGATGTTGTCGGAGCTGTCCCCCATCAGCCCTAAAAAGTCCGGCACCTGGGCGGGGGTGACACCCCACTTCTCAAAGACGGCCGGCGGGTCGTAGATGATCACGTCGCTCATACCGGTACGCGTGTTGACCACCGAGGTCTGCTCGCTCACCAGTTGCAGCACGTCCTTGTCGCCGGAGACAAGAAGGGTGCGGAGCTGTTCGCGCTCGCCCTTCTCGGCAAGTGTCCCTAAGATGTCGTCACCCTCCCAGCCGTCGAGTTCGATGACGGGGATGTTCATGGCGGTGAGCAGCTCCTTGATGATGGGGAACTGCTCTTTGAGGTCGGGGTCCATGGGTGGCCGCTGGGCCTTGTATTGCTCGATGGCTTCCAGGCGGAAGGCGGGGATGCCGTGGTCGAAGGCGCAGACGATGCCACTGGGGGCGAAGTCCTCCACCAGTTTGAGGAACATGGAGAGGAAGCCGAAGCAGGCGTTGGTGGGGCGGCCGTCGGGGGCGGTCATGTAGGGCGGGACCGCGTGGAAGGCCCGGTGCATGAGGGAGTTGCCGTCGATGATCGCGATGGTGCGTGGGGTTGCTGCGGGGCCTACGGTTACCGAGGAGCCTGAGCTTGTCATGGAGCCTGCCTTTGCTGGTGCGACGGTTTCCTGTAGGGGAAGTATAACAGGAGTGGTAGAATTGGAGGGTGTTTTCCAAGGATGAAGGAGGGGCCAGACAATGGCTACTATCAGCGAGATCTATGGGGAGATGGTCTTCAACGACCACGTGATGCAGGACCGGATGCCAAAGGCGACCTACAAACTGCTTGCGCAGACCATAAACGAGGGCAAGCCGCTGCAGCTGGAGATCGCGAACGTGGTTGCGCACGCCATGAAGGAGTGGGCGATCGAGAAAGGCGCGACGCACTACACCCATTGGTTCCAGCCGCTGACGGGCATCACCTCTGAGAAGCACGACAGCTTCATCAACCCCAAGCCTGATGGCAGCACGCTTCTGAGTTTCTCGGGCAAGGAGCTCATCCAGGGCGAGCCGGACGCGTCGAACTTCCCCTCGGGCGGCCTGCGCGCGACCTTTGAGGCCCGCGGTTACACGGCCTGGGACCCCACCAGCTACGCCTTCATCAAGGACGAGGTGCTCTGCATCCCCACGGCCTTTGTCAGCTACGGCGGCGAGGCCCTGGACAAGAAGACACCCCTGCTACGCTCGATGGACGCCATCCAACGTGAGGCCAAGCGCGTCCTGGCGCTGTTTGGCAAGAAGCCCACGCGGGTATCCACCACAGTGGGCCCCGAGCAGGAGTACTTCCTCATCAAAGAGGAGGATTACGAGAAGAGACAGGACCTCATCCTCACCGGGCGGACCCTGTTTGGCGCCTCACCCTGCAAGGGGCAAGAGCTCGATGAGCACTACTTTGGCGCGATCCGCCCCAATGTGAACCGCTTCATGCGCGAGCTGGACACCGAGCTCTGGCGGCTGGGCATCCCGGCTAAGACCAAGCACAACGAGGTCGCGCCCGCACAGCATGAGCTCGCCCCCATCTACACCACCACCAACGCCGCCATAGACGCGAACCTGGTGACCATGGAGCTGATGCGCAAGCTCGCACCGCGCCAGGGGCTGGTCTGCCTGCAACATGAGAAGCCCTTTGCCTGCATCAACGGCTCTGGCAAGCACAACAACTGGAGCATTGCCGCGGACGGGGTCAACCTGCTCGACCCCGGCAAGACGCCGTTTGAGAACCTGCAGTTCCTGGTCTTTTTGACCGCGGTCATCAAGGCCGTTGATGAGTACCAGGGGCTGGTATGCATGAGCGTTGCCTCGGCTGGCAACGACCTGCGCCTGGGCGCCAACGAGGCGCCACCGGCGATCATGTCGATCTTCTTGGGTGATGAGCTGGAGGCGATTGTCCACGCAATCATAGGCAACGAGGAGTTCACACCTTCTGGCGCCGTGAGGATGGACCTGGGCACGGACGTTTTGCCCACCTTCATCAAGGACAACACGGACCGCAACCGCACCTCGCCGTTTGCCTTCACCGGCAACAAGTTCGAGTTCCGCATGCCGGGGTCCTCCGTGAACCTTGCAGACGCCAACATGGTACTCAACACCATCATCGCCAAGACCCTGTCTGATTTTGCCCAGGCAGTAGAGGGCGAGAAGGACTTCGATAAAGCGGCACGACGCTATATGAAGAAGGTGCTCACTGACCACGAACGCATCATCTTCAACGGCGACAACTACAGCGCCGAGTGGCCCCCGGAGGCCGCCAGGCGCGGCCTGCTCAACCTGAGGTCGACGCCGGATGCCCTGCCGCAGTACGTCACCGACGAGGCCTTTGCCTTGTTTGAGGAGTTCGGTGTGCTCTCGCGGGTTGAGGTGGAGAGCCGCTACGAGGTGAAGCTGGGATACTACGCCAAGAAGGTGAACATCGAAGGGCTGACCACGGCTCGGCTGGCGCGGCGCCAGTACCTGCCGGCCATCATCGAGTTCTCTGCTGTCATCGCACAGGCTGTGGAGGTCAAGGTTGCAGCTGGCAGCGCTGGCACCGCAGCTGAGGCAGAGTTGCTGGAGAAGCTGAATGCGTGTATCGACGCGGTCTATGCCGGCGTTGAAGCGCTAGAGGAGAAGATCGAAGCAGCCGCGCTGATTGCTGACTCGCTGGAGAAGGCGCAGGCCTACTGCTACGAGGTAATCCCGGCTATGGATGCCGTGCGGGCAGCCGTTGATGTGGCTGAACTGTTGGTGGGCGACGAGTATTGGCCGGTACCTACCTACAACGAGATGCTATTCTATACGTGATAAACCCTATCGGGTGGCGTCAGTGAGGAAGAAGAGCGCTATGGTGCCGGGGCCGGAGTGGGCGCCTATGACCGGGTCGAGCTGGTCGATGAGGAACTCCTTGACGCCAAACTCTGAACGGATCATCTCTGCCAGCTGCTCTGCCTCTTCTTGGCAATCGCCGTGTGAGATATAGACCGGCAGCTCGCTGCGCGGCTCACGTGCAGTTTCTACGTAGCGGTCAAAGAGGGCATTGATGGACTTCTTGCGCCCTCGCACCTTGTCGACCGGTACCAGCCTGCCCTCATCGTCAACATGGATGATAGGCTTGATGCTGAGCAGCGTGCCAGCAACAGCCGAGCCCTTGGAGAGGCGGCCGCCGCGCTGCAGGTAGTTGAGGTCCTCCACAGTGAACCAGTGAGCGACCGTCAGACGGTTCGCCTCAGCCCAGTCCGCCAGCTCGTCAAGGGAGAAGCCCTCGTCGCGCCTTTTTACCATCTCGGTCATGAGCATGCCGTGGCCCAGCGCCGCAGCCAGGGAGTCTACGCAGCGGAGCTTGCGATCTGGGTAGTCTTCCGCCTGGATCTGTTGCATGTAATTGCTTGCCTGCTCGTAGGAGCTGGAGATCGCCGAGTCAAAGCCGACATACAGCACATCGTTGCCGGCATCGAAGCAGGACCTGAGCGCAGCCTCGGACTCGCTGAGGCGCACCAGCGAGGTCTTGACCACCTTGCCCTCGCGCATCATACCGTAGAACTGCTTGTTGTCTGTGGGCACGCCTTTGGTGTAACCGCGGAAGGACTCGCCGTCAACTATGAACTCGAGTGCGAGTATCTGCAGGCCAGATTGTTCGATGTACTCATCTGTCAGGTTCGCAGATGAGTCCGTGATGATGGTATAAGCCATGGCTGCTCCTTAGGGATCAGTCGATTTCCTCGATGTCCAGGTCGTCGTCGTCAAGGGACATTTGATAAAGGGACGCAGAGGGCGGTGCAAAGGGATCCGGGGCTGCAGCAACAGGGGTTGGCGCTGGGAAACTCACGGGAGCCTCAGCCATGGAGATGGGGACCTCGCGGGCGGGCGGCATGCCTTGCGGCACCGATATAGCGGGTGAGGAAGACTGTGCCTGCAAGGCATCATCAAAGGCAGCCAGACGCTTCTGGGCATCTGCCTGGAAATACTTGAGAAGGGCGACGTACTCCATCCTGAACTTCTCGCAGGATTCACGCAGGTGGTTGAACTCCGCGATTGTCTTCTGCTTCTCAGCCAGGGAATCCCGCACGATCTCGCGGGCTTTACCTTCAGCTTCACGATAAACCCGCTCCGCCTCTTTGCGCGCCTCTTCCTGCAGGGCATCTGCACTTTTCTGTGCGGCGATGAAGGCCTTGGCGATTATCTCGCCGGAGACCGCCGGCTCAGCGGGTTCCTCATGGATAATGGGCGCTGGGACAGCGACAGGGGGCGCCTCGGGGACCATGGCAAGTTTGCGCTCGGCCTCATCGGCACGCCTTTCAGCAGCTTTGATGCGGGAAGCGGCCTCGCTCAGGGCGCGGTTGAGGGTGTCTACATCTGCAGCGACACGCTCCAGGAACTCATCGACCTCATTGGGGTCATAGCCCTTCTTAATCTCGCCAAAGCGAACTTCCTGGATCTCCAATGCGGTAATGGTCATGACCTGTCCTCTCCTTTGCGTCTCAATGAGTGCTTGCTATTATAGCGTAAACTTAATCTACAAGCTGATTAGCACTCTGACTATCACCTGTAGCAGGACTATCACTATGAAGGGCGTGAAATCCACCCCTCCCGTAGCAGGCATAAGCTTCTTGAAGGGTTTCATGATAGGTCCGATGAGCTTGTCGAGCGCCTGGTAGATATCGTTGAGGAAACCGCCGCGTCCCCTGAACCACGAGAGGACGGCCCACACCAACACAACAAAGACAAAGAAATTGACGATACCGGTGAGGATGACTGCGGCCTCATAGGAGAATAAGCGCGCATACGTGGCGGTATAAGACGTTGTCAGCAGAGATGGGATCAGGTTCATCAGGCAAGCTCCTCTGCTCTGTTCAGGGCAGCGAGGACCGCCGCCTTGACCACGTCCGCAAACCCCTGCGCCCTGAACTCATCAAGGGCTGCCGCAGTGGTCCCCTGGGGGCTGGTCACCGCCATCCTGAGCTCAGCGGGGCTTGCTTCTGTCAATTCAAGGTAGCGAGCGGTTCCCTGCAGGGTCTGGATCGAGAGGAGCAGGGCGTCCTCCGGCGCAAGGCCGATTCCTTCTCCGGCTTTTGCCAACTCCTCGACAAAGAGCGCGAAGTAGGCTGGGCCAGAGCCCGAGATGGCAGTCACCGCGTTCAGTTGCGACTCGGGGACCAGGATCGCCTCGCCCATCATCGCGAACAGCTCTCGGACGATCTCGCCTTCTGAGCGTGGCGTGTCTGAGGCGACACACACCGCGCTCATCCCCGCGCCCACCATGAGAGGGGCATTGGGCATGACCCGGATCACTGCCCCTTCCGAGAAGAGCTCGCGCAAGGTTGCGGTGGTGATGCCTGCTGCTATGGAGACGATACGCTTGGGCGCAAAACCCGGCGAGGATGCCAGTTCTGTGCAGATAGCGTGGAGTACCTGTGGCTTCACCGCAAGGATTGCGGTTGTGGGGTGGGATATCTCAGCGCCGGAGGCGAAACAATCCACCTGGTAGACGCTGCTCAGGTACGCTCTCCTGTCCGCATCCGGTTCAGCCACAAAGACCGTGTCCGTGTCGAACAGCACACCGTTCACCAGACCCGAGAGTATGGCCTCCCCCATCTTCCCGCCGCCGATGATGGCAACCCTTCCCAGTCTTTCCTTGATATCCTCCACAGAATCCTCTTTCCTGTCAGTGAGCTCTACCCTACCGTGTAGGCCATTATCCCGATAAAACCGAAGTGATGAGAATCAGGATACCAATGATCGGACTCTCATCACCAATGATCAGACCTTTGTTGCCAGCGATCAGACCCGTATCGCAGCTCTTTCGCTGTCAAGCAGGGCTCCGTTGCTGGTGAAGATATAGACGCGGTCTGCATACCGTTCGACTTGCCCTTCCAGCACACTGGCAACGCCAAAGGAGAAGTCAAGGATGCGTTTTGCCAGATCCGGCCGGGTTGAGCGCAGGTCGAGCAGGACTATGGCGCCCTTCTTCAGCTCAGCTGAGATCTGCTCAGCGTCGGCGTAGGTTGCTGGGACCACTGACTCGATCATCCGGTTCCTGCGCTGCCTGACTTGCCCCGTTGCAGCAGGATCAAAGGCGCCGGAAGCGTGATGCTGATAGAGCGCTGCGGTTGACTCCCTTGCGGCCTCACTGCCTATGGCGACTATCTTCCCCGAGTTCTCCATGCGGAGGCGCTCGCTGTGCAATTGCGATAACGACGCGTTGGAGGTCCGCGCGAGCCCGTTCTTGAAAGCCAGGGCATCCTCTTCTTGCTGGGAAGGCATGAACTCAGGAGAAGAACGCCGGTATGGCTTGGGGGCAGGTATCCTGTCCACAGGCTGCCTGTCGGCGGCCATCCTGTCCATTGACTGCCTGTCGGCGGCCATCCTGTCCATTGACTGCCTGTCAACGGACATCCTGTCTACAGACATCCTATCTACCGGCATCCTATCTACCGGCATCCTCTCTACCGGCATCCTCTCTGCCGGCATCCTGTCGCTGGGTTGCCTGGGCGGTACATTCCCCCTGAGCGGCTGTGCGCGGACGTCGGACTGTGAGACAAGCGGGGCATGGTTGTCGGAATAGTAGTCCGCACGGTCAACCCCAAAACTGCGCATGGGTGCAGGACGGTTATTATAGGCGTCGTAGCCATCCTCTTCGTAGTATTCCTCTTGGGCGTAGCCCTCGTCTTCGTAGTATCCTCCTGCATCGCCATAACGCTCCTGGCCGCGCGGATCGTAGTCCTGACCACCAAAGCCAAGGCGACTCTTAACGTTATCAAACAGTCCCATGTCTCACCTCAAAAACGATTTATCGCCCGGCGCGGGGCTGGTTTCTTGTTGTTTGTGCGCCGGTTGGCGGCAACCGGCCCGGTCAAAGCCAGACCGTCCTGCCGATACGGACTATTGTAGCACCTTCCTCAACAGCCAGGGGGAAGTCGTCTGACATCCCCATGGAAAGCTCATGCAGGAAGATACGCTCTGCACCCCTGTAGGCAACGGTGAAACGGTCGCGCAGCTCCCTGAGCGCCTGAAAGCAGGCTCTGACGGTTCTCTCGTCAGCCTGCGGCGCCATGGTCATGAGACCTCTGACCTCTATCCCCTCAAGGCCCTGCGCGAGATCCAGGAGACGGTCGAGTTCCTGGGGGCCTGTTCCATCCTTGCTCTGCTCGCCAGAGACGTTGACCTCCAGGAGCAGCCTCTGGGTGACGCCCAAAGCCTGCGCCCGCTTGGCAATGGCGACAAGCGCGCGGTCTGAGGCCACCGAGTGGACCAGCGCCGCCTTGCCCACAAAATCCTTGATCTTATTGGTCTGGATACTTCCGATGAAATGCCAGCGCTCCTCGGGGAACAGCTGTTGCTTCTCCTCGAACAGCGCAGTGCGGTTCTCGCCAAAATCATGGATGCCCGCCTGTATGGCCAAGGCGACCTCTGCGGCGCCAACGGTCTTGCTGACAGCGACTAGTGTGACCTCGGCCGGGTTGCGCCCAACACGTTGGCACGCGGCCGCGATTTGGGAGAGTATCAGACTATGGTTCTCTGCAACCTTTGACATGGCGATCTTTTCGACGATAAAAACGGCGGGATCCCCGCCTTACTGAGGAAGGCTGAGCCACGCTCAGCCTTCCGTCTGTGACTTGATCAGAACCCGCGCTTCAAGAAGTCTGGGATGTAGTCATCATCCAGGACGTTCTTTGTCGATCTGCTCGAATGAGAGACAGCGGCAGGCGCAGGGGCATAGTAAGCTGGCTCACTGGAAAGGCCGGTGACCTCTGGCAGGGTGCCGAAGTCAAGTGAGCCCTGGGTGTTGTGATCGCTGAAGCCGGTTGCGATGACCGTGACACGGATCTGGTCGTCAAGCGTATCGTCGATAACCGAACCAAAGATGACGACAGCATCCTGATCGGCAGCCTCAGTGACAGTGTCGGTGGCCTCTGAGACTTCGATGAGACCCATGTCGGAGGCGCCGGCCACGGAGACCAGGATGCGGTTTGCGCCGGTGATGGGAGACTCGAGCAGCTTGCTTGAGATCGCCGATGTGGCCGCTTCGACCGCACGGTTCTCACCGGAGGCAAGGCCGATGCCCATCATGGCGGTGCCGGCATCCTTCATGACAGTGCGGACATCCGCAAAGTCCAGATTGATGAGACCGGGGATGGTAATGAGATCCGTGATGCCCTGAATGCCTTGACGCAGCACGTCGTCCGCAATGCGAAAGGCATCGAGCATGGAGGTGCGCTTCTCTACTATTTGTAACAGACGGTCATTGGGTATGACTATCAGTGTGTCGACTTTATCCGCAAGCAGCGAGACGCCGTCCTCAGCCTGTACGCGACGCTTGCGCCCCTCAAACCCAAAGGGCTTTGTCACCACACCTACGGTGAGAGCGCCGATCTCCTCATGGGCGATCTCTGCGACTATCGGTGCAGCGCCGGTTCCGGTCCCACCGCCTTCGCCCGCGGTGATGAAGACCATGTCCGCTCCGGCAAGCGCCTCGCGGATCTCCATGCGGTTCTCTTCAGCTGCCTGAGCGCCGATACCAGGATTGGCGCCTGCGCCGAGGCCTTTGGTGAGATCCTCACCGATGTGTACGGTGAGATCGGCATCTGACATCAACAGGGCCTGCCGGTCGGTGTTGATCGCAATGAACTCAACGCCCTTGATTCCGGCCTCGACCATTCTATTGACAGCGTTGGTGCCGCCGCCACCAACTCCTACTACCTTGATTACGGCCAGGTGTTCCCTGCCAGCAAAATCCGGCATACTAATCCTCCAACTGCATCAGAACAGATGGGTTTCACATTTACCGGTAAAACCCTCGGAATTAATAGTAACAGACAAGAGGAAAGGGTCAAGAGAACAAGCGTATTTGTGTAGCCATTTCTTGAGAAAAAAACTGGGAAAAACCATGAAACCAGCTCTTTTCCCGCAGCTAGGCCGGGCGTATCTATGGCTTTCTACCTGCAAATCCACGCATAGTATCGCCTCTTTACCATATCTTGATAATGTATATTCGCCGGTTTGCGATGAGAATCCATGGCAGCGAGATGAAAACCCGGGCGTATCCATAGCTCGCGTGGTAGATACACACCTCTATTGGCAAAGAAACGACCCGGGATCCCGGGTCGTTTCAGACGGTGCTATGGTGGCGCAAAGTGCTTGTCGTCAAAATGACGACTTTCACTTTCACTCTAGGCAGCTGTGTGAGCTTTCTTAGCCACCTCGGTGAGCTTAGTGAAGGCGGCCGCGTCGTTGACGGCGATGTCAGCGAGCACCTTGCGGTCAAGCTGTACGCCAGCCTTCTTGAGGCCGTTCATGAACACCGAGTAGTTCATGCCGTTGAGATGGGCGGCGGCGTTGATGCGGGTGATCCACAGGCGGCGGATGACACGCTTCTTGTTGCGACGGTCCCTATAGGCATACTGCAGGGAATGCTGCACCTGCTCCTTGGCGGCACGATAAGACCGTGACTTCGCCCCGTAGTAACCCTTGGCCCTGCCAAGGACCACCCTGCGTTTCTTCTTTGCTGCGACTGAGCGCTTAACGCGTGACATATGACATCACTTCCTTATCGTAGACCGAGATTCCGTGCGATGACCTTCTGGTCTGATTTCGCGACTTCTGTTTCCTGGCGCATATTGCGCTTGCGCTTAGGCGACTTCTTCTCAAGAATGTGGTTCTTATAGGCCTTGTTGCGGATGATCTTCCCCGTGCTGGTCACGCGGAAGCGCTTGGCCGAACCTCTATGCGTCTTCATCTTGGGCATTGCCTGCCTCCTTGTCCTTATCCTTATCCTTCTCTTTCTTCTTGACAGGGGCAAGCAGCATGAACATGTTGCGCCCCTCAAGTTTTGGTTGGCTCTCGATGATCGCCTCGCCCTTGAGGTCCTCGGCGAGCTTCTCGAGGATATTGAGGCCAAGGTCGGGATGTGCCATCTCCCGCCCGCGGAACATGATGGTCACCTTGACCTTTGCCCCGCCGTTCAAGAAGCGCAGTATGTGCTTCTTCTTGGTCTCGTAGTCCCCTGTGTCGATCTTGGGACGGAACTTCATCTCCTTGATCTCCACACGGGTCTGGTTCTTCCGTGCCTGCTTGGCCTTCATCGCCTGGTCGTACTTGAACTTGCCATAGTCCATGACCCGGCAGACCGGTGGATCCGCGTCCGGCGCGATCTCCACAAGGTCAAGCCTCTGTTCGTCCGCGACGCGCTGAGCATCATCGATGTCAAAGATCCCGAGTTGCGACCCATCCACACCGATAAGACGGCAGACAGAGGTCGTGATCTCCTCGTTGAGCCTGGGCTCCTGTGTGCTTATAGTGTCACCTCCCATATAGTAGAAAACCCGCTAGCGCAAAGCTGACGGGTCACGAGAAACACAGGCGCCGTGGCGCCTCTATCATCTTGTAGGACCAGACAGCTGCCGTTAAGCGCCGTAAGGTGGGGAGCTCAGCTCCCGCTTCATGCGCGAACCATGGCTGATAAGCGCAGGAGGACATGTTAGCACAAGCTGCCTGGGATTGCGAGATGTATCGGCGACAAGCGCGAGACAATGAACAACCGCTCCCTTGGGGAGGAAAGGGAGCGGTTGCCCGGGCTCTGTCGCATTTGCGCTCTGATTAGCCCTATGGTATGGGCTGTGCCATGTTTCTGCTTGGTTTAGCCCTGAGGGATCAATTGCTGCGGTACCTGCTGCTGTCCTTGCTCGTCCTCCTCGTCAGTTTTCGATTTGAATGCCGCAACCAATGCAAAGGCGGCCAAAAGGATGAAGATGATGAGATGCCAGATGGTCCATTGGTCGGTGTAGACCATGGGAAGCGTGATGTTCTCGGTGAGCAGGAAGAGGATCACGGCGCCAATAGCCAGCAGGGTCGCAACCACGCGCGGCCACAGACGCTTCTTCCTGGTCCGCGTTATCGGCTCCTGCTCGGCAGGCACCTGCCCCCACTTCCAGTCATCCTCTAGCCCCTGCTCCCAGTTCCAATCCCCGTCGCCGTCTTCCTCCTCGTCCTTCTTGCGTTTGATGAAGTAGGTGACAATGAGGATGATCGCTATCAGGGCCCCGAGTATCGCCAGGATGAGGTTGAGCAGGGCCCAGACTGCCGTGCTTTGCGCGGGCGCCAGCGGGGGCTCAGTCTCGTCGATGGTGGTGGGTGGAGACGTGGGCGTGGTGGGCGGAGGGCTCGTTGGTGTAACGGGCGGGACTATGGGAGTTGTCGGCGGATCCGCGGGCGGGTCCGCTGGCGGATCCGCGGGCGGGTCAGCGGGCGGATCCGCGGGCGGATCGGCTGGAGGAGGCGTCGGGTCATCGGGCGGGTCAGCCGGTGGCGGGATCAGTGTGAACAGCGCCGTCACGGTGAGGTCGCTGGTGATGTAGCCAAAGGGCAGATCCC
This sequence comes from Coriobacteriia bacterium, assembly GCA_009783245.1. Taxonomy (GTDB): domain Bacteria; phylum Actinomycetota; class Coriobacteriia; order Coriobacteriales; family UBA8131; genus WRHL01. Next base: position 8,014 of record WRHL01000026.1, on the reverse strand, counting down.
AGCCGTCAAAGGTGTAGTCAGCACGCAGCGGGTTGGCAGGGGCGGTCGCGCTGCCGCCGTAGGGAATCCCGGCCTGCACCAGGAGCACCACGCCATTCCAGTTGACAAAGGTCACTGTGTAGGTGTTGATGGCCCACTGTGCGTACAGCGTATGGTCACCAACAGTGGTGACGGTGGTGACCGGTATCACCTGCGTGCCGCCGGAAGGCAGGGTGAACCATCCGGTGAAGGTATAGCCGGTGCGGGTTGTTGTCGCCAGGTCCCCATAGGGGGTGTTGAAGACAACGGACTTCGAACCCGGTATGGCAGCAACGCCGCCATTCGCGTCAAAGGTGACCGTGTATCCCTGGGCCTCATAGATGACCCTGATGATGGTGTCCTTGGCCACGGTTGCCGGCAGGGTGGCCGGATCGGTGTAACCGTAGAAGTAGCCGGCCGGCAGGAAGGCGGTGGTGCTTGGAGCGACTACAGTCAACACATCGGGGGCAACCACCCACACGGTCTCGGTGACCGTGGTGGCGCCGAGAAGACCGGCCGGAGTGAGGTTGTCTGCGGTGTAGTACTCAACCGTATAGCTGATGTCCTTGGTCTGGGTCAGGTCACGCTCATAGATGACCTTGATGACGCCGTCCTTGGCTATGGTTGCCGGCAGGACAGCCGGCTCATAGTAGCCAAAGGTATAGCCCAGAGGCATATACAGCGAGGTGATAGGGGCGATGACGCTCAAGACGTCAGGGTCGACCACCCACACGGTCTCTGAGACGGTTTCTGTACCGAGAAGACCGGCCGGGGTGAGGTTATCCTCGGTGTAGTACTCAACCGTGTAGCTGATGTCCTTGGTCTGGGTCAGGTCGCGCTCATAGATGACCTTGATGACGTCGTCCTTGACTACGGTAAGCGGCAGCGTGCCGGGGTCGGTGTAACCGTACTTATAGCCTACCGGCAGGAATGCCGTGGTGCTTGGAGCTACAACGGTCAACATATCGGGGTCGCCCACCCACACGGTCTCAGTGACGGTGTCTGTGCCCAGAAGACCGGCCGCAGTCAGGTCATCCTCGGTGTAGTACTCAACCGTATAGCTGATGTCCTTGGTCTGGGTCAGGTCGCGCTCATAGATGACCTTGATGACGCCGCCATCGGAGATGCTTGGCGGGATCATGTCGGGGATGGTGTAACCGTACTTGTAACCAACGGGCAGGAAGGCTGCATAGTCAAGCGGTACAACAGCCAGGGCATCAGCGGCGAGTACCCACACGGTCTCTGTGACAGGTATCGTGCCTAACAGGCCGGCTGCTGTAAGGTCATCCTCCGTAAAGTACTCAACCGTATAGCCGATCACCTTGGTCTGGGTGTAGTCGGGCTCGAAGTTCGCTGTGAAGATGGCATCCGTATGCACGGAGGGGATATAGGTCAAATCGGTGCTTACCAGCATGCCGCTTGCATCGGCCCAGTATACAAACCTGTAACCCACAGAAGGAGTCGCCGTGGAACCCACGTTTGGCCCGGAGTAGAGGACCTGATGGGTCTCAGAGGCTGGGCTTACGCTGCCGCCAGTGGTTGCCTCATAACGTATGGTGTAGGTCTGATTCTCGTCGACCACGTATATGACCTTGATGACGCCCCCATTATTGATAGTCGCCGGCAGCGTGCCGGGGTCGGTACGGTCAAAGGTATAGCCAAAAGGCAGATGCAGCGTGGTATCAGGATAAACAACGGTCAGCACATCAGGGTCGCCCACCCACACAGTCTCGGTGACGGTGTCTATACCCAACCGGCCGGCCACAGAGAGGTCATCCGCCTTGTAGTACTCCACCGTGTAGCTGATGTCCTTGGTCAGGGTGTAGTCGGGCTCGAAGTTCGCTGTGAAAGTGGCATCCGCATGCACGGTGGGGACATAGGACGCGTTGTAGCTCACCACAGCGCCACTCGCATCGGTCCAATCGATGAACTTATAGCCAAGAAAGGCCGTTGCCGTAGAGCCGTCATTTGCTCCTGTGAAGAGGACCTGATGGGTCTCGGAGACCAGGCTCACGCTGCCGCCAGTGGTTGCCTCATAATGTATGGTATAGGTCTGAGCTGCGTCGCGCTCATAGATGACCTTGATGATGCCGCCATTGGCTATGGTAGCCGGCAGCACAGCTGGATCGGTATAGCCGTACTTGTAGCCAACCGGCAGGAAGGCCGTGGTGTCAGGGGCGACAACGGTCAGCACATCAGGGTCGCCCACCCACACGGTCTCAGTAACCGTGTCTGTGCCCAACAGGCCGGCCGCACTCAAATCATCCTCAGTGTAGTACTCAACCGTGTAGCTGATGTCCTTGGTCTGGGTGGGGTCAAGCTCCCACAGGGCGGTGAACACCACATCCTCGCCTGGCATGGTGAAGGGGTCACCGGGGTTATACACCACGCTCAGATCAAAGCTAGCCTCCCAGCCTATAAAGGTATAACCAATGCGCTCCGGCACCTCTGTCTTCACGACAACTGAGTCCCCCATTCCATAGGTGTCACCGTCTGTGGGCATGTTGGCAACCGCGTCTGTGGTGCCGGGCTCGTAAGCCACCGTGTAAGGGATGGTCTCCCAGATGGCGTAGGCATCAACGGGTACTGCACCCATAAGGAAGGGATCCCCTGGAGCAAAGACTGCTGAACCAATCCGCCACCCGGTGATATAGGAGCCAGGATAGGTGAACAGCGTGCTGGCCGCCAGGTTGACGGATCCGTTCTTTGGGACATTCCAAGTGATGGTCTCGTTGGGCTGCAGAGAGCCTGGGTAATTGGAATGGTAGATCAGCTGCGTGTAGTCACCAGCATTGCCGTATTGGGCGACAAACACCGCGTTACCGTAGAGTGTGGCGATCATGCCGGGATAGTAGAAGATGCCAGAGCCCGTCTCCAGCCAGCCTATGAAGATGTCGCCGGCGGGCGGTGTCAGGCCAACACCATCCAAGACGCGGGTCTGGCTGCCTATCGCATAGGAGCTGGCATCCACCGGCACTATGCCGCTTCCTGCTCCGGTGTCATAAGCCACCGAGTAACCGTCGAGCAGCCAGACGGCATGCAGCTCGAGGTCATGCGTGACGGGGATGGTGTACTCAAAGCGCATGACATAGCCGGTGCTACCAACATAGAAGAACCAGCCGTCAAAGGTGCCCCAACCTGAGACTGCCTCTCCCAGGGAATAAGGTGTCTCATCGGGGTGCAGGTACTCGTTGTAGCCCTTCCCCACCTCGCTGCCGCTGATGCCATAACTTATCGTCAGGTCATTGAAGAAGGAGACCGTGTACTCCGTGGATTCCCACTTGGCAAAGAGCGTCAGGTTGGAAGCCGGCATGCTGGAGCCGTCAAAGTCAAAGGGGATGTTGTACTCGGCGTCCAGGTACCAACCCTTGAACGCGTAGTCCACGCCGTCCGTGTTCCTGGTTGGGATGCCCGGGTCATAGGCGCTTAGGGGCTCCTCGTACTTGATGCCTGTGAAGCCCGATATGGGGTCGCCGCCCCTGGTGTTGAAGCCCAGGGTGTAGGTGTTGCGGTCATAGTAGAAGATGTAGACCGTGGCGTTGGTGGCGCCGGAGTTCCCCGCGACATAGGTCACGCCCTCCAGCTGCTTGGCGTTGAGGTTGCCGTTTGAATAGAAGGTCTCGGAATACCGATCGTCCACCCGGTAATACTTGCCCGTGGTGGTGTTGTAGGTCGCACCCACGTGGTCATCGCCCGGCAGCACCTCTACATAGTAGGTCACGGTCTTCTGCGTTGCCGTACCCCAGCTTGCCGGCAGCGTGTAGCCCGTAGAAGACGGATTGCTGGGAAGCATGTCGTAGGTCACAATCAGGCGCCTGGTCACAAAGGTGTTGGTGGTGTTCAGGCCACTATCCGTTGTTGTCCATCCCCTGAACCTGGTGGTGGTGTTGTCTGGCGAGAAGGTCGCGGTGGACCCGCAGGGCCAGGTATCGGTGATATCCTGCTCAAGCTTGATGTCGATTGAATAGCGGGCGGGATTGCTGCCACTGTTGTAGGTTGTGCCATTGAAGGTCATGGACCTGCCGGTGGTAGCGCCCAGGTCAAAGACGACAGTATATATGTTGCGCGCGAGGTATACGTTAACCACGGTGGCGCCGTTGCCCAGGATGGTGGTGTTGAAAGCCTGCTGGAACGAGGAGTAGCGCATCGCCTGGCTGCTGGCTTGGGCCGCCGCGCTGACGCTGGTGACGTTGGTCATGTCGCCTGCAAGGCCAGAGCCTGTCTCTGAGTAGGCGAAGACGTAGTGGTCCTGGTCACCGGGGGTAGGAGTTCCCGAGAAGCCCGGCATCTCAACCCAGTAGACAATGGTGTAATCAACCGCGATGGCTTGCCACTGCGCGAACAGCGTCAGGTTGTGGGTCACGGGGGTGGAGAAGTCATACGGGATGAGACCGTCTTCATCAAGCGTCCACCCGGTGAAGTCATAACCGGCGCGATCCGGTGGGGTTGGGAGCACTGCCTCCTCACCGTCGACCACCGTCTGGTACGGGACCTGCGTGCCGGATGAGACAAAGACCACAAACCACTCATCGGTGAACCAGGGGGCCAGGGTCAGGTCTGATGAGCAGGGATGCCCAAAGGCGAACTGGGTTGGCGGTGAGAGGGTGTCCGTCTCGTCATACCAATAGGCGAAGCGCATGTTCGCTGGCGGCAGGGGCGTCACACCTGAAGGCAGGACGTAGGCGCCGGGAGAGTACTGCACGGATTCATAGACCAGGCCGTCAGCGTCTTTGAAGTTCACCAGATACTTGTCGCTGAAATGTGCGTAGAGGGTGAGGGACTCGGTGATCGGGGTCCCGCTGAAATCAAAGGGCGGGTCTGGCGGTACCGTCGCGCCGTCTGGGTACCATCCGATGAAGCTGACAGCATGGTCGGGCCAGAACTCGCTTGTCTTGGGTGGCACTCCCTGGTCGGCACAGTAGCCGCCTTCATCGACCTGCTCCACGCTGAGGACAGCTCCATTGGACATGAAGGTGACCTCCAGGGGATCCGTGGCATCAAAAGGCTCCAGTTCGAGCAGAGCGCCTGTCGCGCTGAAAGGTAGGCCCGCGTCCAGGAACATGATCCCGGTGGCTTCGATGCCCATGTCCAAGCTGAACGGATCCATTCCCTCAGCAAAGAGGAGGGGCTGCTCGCCGTTGTCGCCGTCGCTGTCGCCGTCGCCGTCCTCTTCTCCGGGGAGGGTTGCGCCTTCTGTGCTAAGGCCCTCAGCGTCTGTTGCGGGGTCCTCATCACCTGTGGCAGGATCCTCGTCTTCTGTGGTGAGGCCCTCGTCTGCCTCCAAGGGATCGAGGACGGTATCATCGAGCCCTTCGTCTTCTGTGCCCTGGGTCGCCACACCTTCTTGGCTGCCGGGCTCGCCATCATCCCATGCGAAGACGGTGAGTGAAGGCAGCAGGCCCATGGCCAGAAGCAGTACCAGCACCACCGAAAGCAGATTAACTATGAACTTGTTGTTCCGCTTGATCTTCGCGCGAGATGCGCAAAATCTCCCCTTGATATTCATTTGTGTCACCTTACCCCCTAGTTACGGTTCACAGGTATTAAGGGAAAGATGACCACGTACGCACACGGCAGCACAAGCCGTTTTAGAACGTAGATATGCGAATTGATAGTATCTCCCCTTAACTATCTCTGTGTCTCAGGCTTCAGAGCCCATTTGAGACGAGAACATATTACCACATGATTTAACATATTTTGTCGAGAATTGCATTTTTTTTTAAGTTCTATACATATATGTGAGCCTTGTTATAGCAATATGGTGCTGGTATAGCTTTCGTGTGGAATGTGCCATGTATATTTAATGTTACTCTATTAATGACAATTGAAGCGCTACGTGGGACAAGAAGGATGACAAAGGGGACGGTCCCTTTTGTCATCCGTCATTGTGCAGACAAAAGGGGACGGTTCTATTCTGGCCTTTTCAATAGACAAAAGGGGACGGTTCTATTCTGGCCTTGAAAAGGCCAGAATAGAACCGTCCCCTTTTGTCACACTATTAATATTATTAGACTTATTACCTCAACAAAAAGTCAGCCGCCCTTCAGGGGAGAGGAAGGGCGGCTGTTGGTGCTGAGTATTTCAGACAGACTTGAATCAGGCTCGAGCTGCAACTGGCTCCGGTCGATTCTGCTGATCTGACTTGATCTTGATAGATCCGATGACGGCAAAGACTATCAGAAGGACAAAGACAGCAGCCTGCCATAGTGTCCACTGATCAGTCATAGCCATTGGTAGTGTCAGGTTCTCGGTGACAAAGAACAGGATCAGAGCACCTACGGCCAGTATGGCAGCGACGATGCGCGGCCAGAGCCGTTTCTTCTCTGCTACAACAGTCTTCTCTTCCCTACGCCCGACAAAGTACATGATAACGACAATCAAAGCCACAAGCGCACCGAGTATCGCAAGGATAAGGTTCAGGAGCGCCCAAGAACCAGCGTTGGTGCCTATGGGCTCCAGAGGAGACACAGGATCATTGATGGTTGTTGGCGTTTGAGTTGGCGTTACGGTAGTAGAAGGTGTAGTGGTTGGTGCTGTTAATGCTGCGGTTGTTGGTGTTGTCGCCTCTGGGATGGTTACCGCCGTATCAGTCTCAGTCGCCGCTGCAGCAGCTACTGTTATCACTGCTGCACCGGTATCTCCCACAGGAGGAACCACGGGGGGTACCACAGGGGGAACCACAGGTGGCGCTATGGTCACGACGTACGTAGCCCTCACCGTAAGGTCACCTATGATGAAGGCAAAGTTCTCACTCCATCCGTTGAAGGTGTAGCCTGCACGAGTGGGATTTGCGGGAGCTGTCGCAGCGAAGCCATAGTAGCCTGTCTGCGATGATAGCGGTGTATCATCCCAGTCGACAAAGTTAACCGTGTACGTGACAGGGGTGGAGGGAATTGCGGTCCACTGAGCGGTGAAGGTAACGTCGCTGTCAGGCATGATGAAGGTGCCACCTGAAACGGTCGCGTCACTAGTAGTCCAGCCACTGAAGTCGTAACCGGCCAACGTGGGATTTGGCTCAACTGTCTGGGTCGAGTTGTAGTCCGCAGACCCTGTTGCCGGTTCACCCGGAGCAGTGGTTGGAACGGTGCCGGTGTAGCTGTAGGTGATGGTATGGCTGTTCACCATCCAGTAAATGTGTATTACCACATTGTTGTTTGGCATGGTGAAGGTTGCCGGTGTGGTGTTGGCGTCCCAACCGCCGCTAAGCGCGCCACTGTCGATTACCCAGAAGAAAGAGTAACCCGGGACACTGCCAGCATCGACGTTCACCGCGGCACCGTAGTCATAGGTTCCAGCACCGGGGGGTGTTATGACGGAGCCCTCTACTATGAAGCTGACCTGCCAGCTGTTGATGGTCCAGTTTGCCGTGACTTCGACATCGTTATCCGGCATGATGAAGAACGTGTTCGGAGCAGATGCATCATCCAGCACCACGGTGCCACTGTCATCATCGTCTATGGTCCAACCGGCAAAGGTGTATCCATAAAGAGTGCCTGCTTGGATTTGGACGAGACTGCCGTAATCGCTTGCTCCTTCGCCGTTGACAGGGTCATTGCTTCCGTTGACTGTTACATACCAGGGATTGACAGTCCAGTGAGCCCTGACCTCTACATCACAACCAGGCATGGTAAGGGTAGTGACAGGACTGAACATGTCAGACAATATCTCGTCGCCCAGACCACCGGCATTCACTATCTCCCAGTAAGCGAAGTGCCAACCAAAGAGGCTGCCGGCATTCAACGTTACAGCATCGTTTTCAAAATAGAAACCGGAACCGTCAACGTCTGGGGCTGTGAGATGGCTTTCGCGCACAATGACTTCGTAATCCCCTACCACCTTTGGTGTCCACCTGGCAAAGAGGGTCACGGGCCAGATTGGCATTGTGAAGCTTGCGTTGTCCAGGAACAGCACGGGGCCGAACGTTGGTACTACGGACCACCCCAGGAAAGTGTAACCAGGGCGTGTGGGAGCAGGCGTCAGATCGAAAGACTCCCAG
>WRHL01000025.1 GCA_009783245.1 Coriobacteriia bacterium | reverse complement strand
CCCGACTGGCTGACCTTCATGTTCGCCACGGCCAAGCTCGGCATTGTTCTGGTGACGATGAACCCGGCGTATAAAAGCTCGGAGCTCGACTACGTGCTGAAGCAAAGCGACATGTCCACACTCTGCATTGTGGATGCCTGGAAGGACGTGGACTACATCGAGATCATCCGCGACCTCATCCCTGAATCCCTCAGCTGTGAGCGCGGCCATCTGATCGCCGACGAATACCCGCGCCTCAAGAACCTCGTCTACATGGGGCCCGAGAAACACCGCGGGTTCTACTCCGTGCCCGAGCTCATCCTGCTCGGCTCCCATCTGCTAGACAGCGAGCTGAAAGAGATCAGCGCCTCGCTAGTGAACACCGATCCCATCAACATGCAATACACCAGCGGCACCACCGGCTTTCCCAAAGGCGTTGTGCTCACGCACCGTAACATCCTCAACAACGGCTGCTACATAGGCGACCGTGAACGCCTCTCCGCAATAGACCGCGTCTGCCTGCCGGTACCCTTCTTCCACTGTTTTGGCTGCGTATTGGGCGTCATGGCGGTGCTCACACACCGCTCGACCATGGTCATTGTGGAGGACTTCGACGCCCATCTGGCGCTCCAGGCCATCCACAAGGAGCACGCCACTGCGTTCTACGGCGTCCCCACCATGTTCATCGCGGTGCTCAACCACCCGCTCTTTGGCGACTATGACCTCAGCTCGCTGCGCACCGGCATCATCGCCGGCTCGGCCGTGCCGCCAGCTGTGGTCCAGGAGGCCATGGACCGCATGGGCATGGTCGAGATGACCAATTGCTACGGCCTCACCGAGACCTCGCCTGTCTTCCTCCAGACCTCCTGGGATGACAGCATGGAGCACAAGGTCAACACCGTGGGGCGCAAGCATGACGCCGTTGAGGTGCGCGTCATCGACCCCGCTGACCAGCACATCTGTGGCCCGGGCGAGATAGGGGAGATCTGCTGCAAGGGCTACAACGTGATGAAGGGCTACTACAAGATGCCCGAGCAGACCGCTGATGCCATCGACGCAGACGGCTTTCTGCACAGCGGCGACCTGGGCGTTGTGGATGAGGACGGCTACTATAAGATCACCGGCCGCATCAAGGACATGATCATCCGCGGCGGCGAGAACATCTACCCGCTGGAGATAGAGAACTTCCTGCTAAAAGTGAGCGGCGTGCTTGACGCGCAGGTGGTGGGCGCCCCCGATGAGAGGCTCGGCGAGGTAGTTGTCGCCTTCATCAAGCAACGTGAGGGCTTCGAGCTCACCGAGGAGGGGATCCGCAGCTATATGGTCAAGCGCATGGCCCGCTTCAAGGTGCCCAAGTACGTCTTCTTTGTCGATGAGTTCCCCGAGACCGCAAGCAAGAAGGTCCAGAAGTTCAAACTCCGCGAAACCGCCGCCACGTTAGTCGAAGCCCGTAAAAAGGAGCAATCATGACCCAGAAACGTGTTATCTCCATCCAGGACATCTCCTGCATCGGCAAATGCTCGCTGACCGTCGCGCTGCCCATCCTCAGCGCCGCCGGCATCGAGACCTCCATATTGCCCACCGCCATCCTCTCCACGCACACCGGCGGCTTCACCGGCTTCACCTTCCGTGACCTCACAGAAGACGTCGAACCCATCACGGATCACTGGAAGACCCTCGACCTGAAGGTCGATGCCATAGCGACCGGCTACCTGGGAAGCGAGGAGCAGCAACAGCTCATCGCCGGCATCTTCACCGACTTCCGCCAGCCGCAGACCGTCATCCTCGTGGATCCGGCCATGGCCGACCAGGGCAGGTTCTACCCGGCCTTCGACCAGCGCTTCGCCTTAGGGATGCGCGACCTCTGCAAGCTGGCCGACATCATCTGCCCCAACATCACCGAGGCCTGCTTCATGCTGGAGAAGCCCTATCCCGGCGATGACTACACCCAGCAGCAGATAGAGGAGATGCTCAAGGAGCTTGCGGCCCTAGGCCCCGCCCAGGTGGTGCTGACCGGCATCTCCTTTGAGCCTGGCAGGCTTGGCGCGGCAGCCTACGACAAAGAACTCGACCGCTTTGAGTATTACTTCACCGAGAGGATCGAGGGCTACTACCACGGCACCGGCGACATCTACTCCAGCGCGCTTCTGGCCGGTATCCTCAACGATAAGACCCTGGACGATGCCATCCGCATAGCCTGCGAGTTCACCGTAGCCGCCATCCGCCGCACCAGGGATGCCGCCACGGACCCCAAGTTCGGCGTGGACTTCGAGCACGAGCTCGCAACCCTCATCAACCTGCTGAAGTAGGGCAGCGAAGCGCTCTAATAAGGCAACCGCCCCGTCCTTATCGTTATAAAACGATGCTTCCTTAGCGGGAGAAGATCACCTTCTCGCTGTTGAACATCTTGGTCAGGGCAAAGACGCACGCAGCTGTCACCAGCAGGTTCACGGCCACCGTCACCCACACGGAGAGGGGAGAGGTGGTGAAACTGAGGACGCCCACAAAGCATTGCACGCTGTTGTATGCGGGGATGAGGTAGTACCCAAGCTCGGTCTGTGCGCCGGGACTGAACATGGCCAGGGCGCCTACCAGCATGACCACTATCATCATGGGCAGGGTCATGGTGCTTGCTTCGCGCACCGAGCGGGCGAAGGCCGAGATGATGGCGATGATCCCAATGAAGAGCAGCACGGTTGAGAGGATGACGGCCAGAAGCTGCGCGTAGTCGGCCACGTTGTAGAGCGCGCCGCCAAAGGCCGCGCCGCCCTCGTCGCCCAGGGCGCCACCCAGCATCTTGGGAATCGAGAGCATGATGCCAATGAAGCTCGAGGCGCCCGCTAAAAGCGCGATGACGCCCAGGCTGAGCACCTTGCCCAGCGCCAGCTGCCAGCGGCGCAGGGGAGTGACCAGCAGCGTGGCGATGGTGCCGCGCTCCTTCTCGCCGGCGATGGACTCCGGCGCCACACCTATGCAGCCGGAGTACAAAAAGACCATCATCAGCATGGGCAAAAGCGAGGCGAAGAGGAAGCCCGCGGTGTCCTCGTCGCTGGCCAGGTCATAGGTCAGTCCGGAGGCGTTGATGGTGATGGTGGGGGTGTTGTAGCTGTCGAGCACCGCGTTGACCAGGACGTAGGCGTTGGTGGAAGTGCTGCTTGTGGAGTTGAGGAAGACGTCGATGTTGAAGGGTTCATCGGTTGGAGGCACCGCTGCGGACGCGCTGGTGTAATGGGTGCGAGCGGCAAGGAGGCTGTCGAAGTCCTCAGGGAAGATGACGAGAAGGTCGGCCTGTTTATCCTGGATGAACTGCTTGGCTGTCGCCACCTCATCAGCGTCAACCGGGTTGAGCACTATGCCCAGCTGGAAGAACAGGGCATCCGCTGAAGGCGGCAGGTTCTGTACGTAGATGAGGGGCTGATAGTCTTCGTCAACCGTGAACGCGTTGGTCATGGCTGAGCCTATGAAGGAGTAGACCAGGTAGATGAGCAGGCCGGGCATGAGGATGGTGGTCAGCACCATGCGGCGGTCCGTGAAGAAGCGGGTGAACTCCTTCTTGATGATGGCGGCAAGTCCGTTAGGCATCATGCCACCTCCTTTGTTGCGGCAGAGTAGAGGTCGAAGAAGACCTCCTCAAGGTCGCGGCCGGCGGCCACCTCTTCCAGTGTGCCCTCGCTGACCATGCGGCCGTTGATGATGATACCCATGCGGTCACACAGCTTTTCAGCCAGGGTGAAGATGTGGGTGCTCAAGATGATGCTCTTGCCCTGGTCGCGCAGCTCAAGCAGATAGTCGGTGACCACCCGGGCGGTGATCACGTCAAGGCCGTTGGTGGGCTCGTCAAAGATGATGACGTCAGGGTTGTGGACCAGCGACAGCACCAGCGAGGCCTTCTGCTTCATACCGGTGGAGAGGTTGCCCACCTTGACCTGTGCGAACTCGTCTATGCCAAAGCGCGTAAAGAGGGCGTCCTTGCGCTGGGCGGCTATGGCGGGGGGCACGTTGTGCAGCGTGGAGAAGAAACCAAAGAGGTAGTCCGGGGTGAAGAAGTCCTCCAGCTTGAGCTCGCTGGTCAGAAAGCCCACCGCAGCCCGCACCTTCTCCGGGTCAGCGCCGATGGAGAAACCGTCTATGTGCGCCTCACCCTCGTCCGGTTTGATGAGCGTGGCAAGCATACGCAGCACCGTGGTCTTGCCTGCGCCGTTGGGGCCTAAAAGCCCGTAGATCTCGCCTTTGTTGGCGCTGAGGTCCAGATGGTCCACAGCCACCCGCAGGCGCCCCGGTGCATTCTCGATGCGTTGCTGCTTGGCGCTCAGTTTGAAGGTCTTGCAGAGCCCTTTGGCCTGCACAATGGTTTGCGGGTTTGCCACGTTCGCCCCTCTCTCTGCGCTGTTTTCGCGTTGCTTTGATTATTCATTCACTGCTCCACAAAAGCAAGCCTCTTACGCGCCTCTCATGACAAAGGGGACGGTCCCTTTTGTCAAGTTTTCACGAAAACATGACAAAAGGGACCGTCCCCTTTGTCATGAGAGGCGTCCTGCTCGTGATACATAGTACAATGATGGCGTTACGCTGATACACCTGAAAGGGTCACCATATGTCAGGACATTCCAAGTGGGCGACCACCAAGTACCGCAAGGCAGCGCAGGATGCCAAGCGGAGCGCCCTGTTCTCCAAACTCAGTCGCAATATCACCGTTGCCGCCAAGGAGGGTGGCGACCCCAACCCCGACAATAACGCCTCGTTGGCGGCCGCGGTTGCCAAGGCGAAGAGCTATTCGCTTCCCAAGGACAAGATAGATACCGCCATCAAGAAGGCCTTTGGGTCTGGCAGTGACAGCGCCAGTTTTGAGAACGTGGTGTATGAGGGCTACGGCCCCGCCGGCGTTGCCGTGTACATAGAGGCGCTGACGGATAACCGCAACCGCACTGCCGCGGACGTGCGCAGCGCCTTCAGCCACAGCGGCGGCAACCTGGGCACCACGGGCAGCGTCGCCTTCCAGTTCGAACGCAAGGGCCAGCTCATGCTGGAGAAGAGCCAGGCTCCCGATGAGGACGAGTTCATGATGCTGGTCGCGGAGGCCGGCGGGGACGACTATGAGGACGCCGGCGACCAGTGGGCCGTGCTCACCGCAGCTGCTGAGCTGACCAATGTGAAGAAGGCGTTGGAAGATCAGGGGCTGGAGGTCCAGGGTTACGAGCTCATCATGCAGCCCACCACCCCCACCGAGGTCTCCATAAGCGACGCGAAGAAGGTCATGCGCCTGGTCGACCGCCTGGAGGAGCTGGAGGACCTGCAAAGCGTCTACCACACCATGGACATGACTGACGAGATAGCAGCGGCCCTCGATGAATAACCCCCATCAGGCCCTCCAAGCGCGCCAAACCCCCCGCCAAACCCCCACCCGACACCCCTCGATGGATGAGTGAGACATGCGACTGGTCATTGCGCAGGTAACCAAAGCCCACAGGACACGCAACGGCGTGCAACGCCTTTCAATCGAATACCCTGACGCAAAAGGTAAATACACCAGCGGCGAGGCCCTGCGCTACGACGAGCTGGCGCCGCTCTGCGAAGAGGGCGACAGCGTGCTCATCAACACCACGGCGGTGGACCTTGGCCTGGGCACCGGCGGGCGCAGCCCCGTACTCGCGAACCTCAGCGCCATCGAGCGCGGTGGCCCCATCGTCTTTGACGACCCCGCACCCGGCGGCGGCCACATCATGAAGCTGCGCTACACCCCCCTACAACACGAGGTCCTCTCCGTTGAGGAGCCAGCCTCGCCCTTCCACGGCATCATGGACAATGCCATCTCGCTCAAAGGCACCCCCGTCATCTGCTGCGAGCTGCACAGCCAGGTCCCCCTGGTGGCAACCGCGCTCAAATACAAGCAACCCGGTGCCCGCCTTGTCTATTGCATGACCGACGAGGCCGCCCTGCTCGCCGCCTTCTCCACACTACTTGTGCAGATGCGCACCACCGGGCTGCTCGACGCGTCCATCACCTGCGGCCAGGCCTTTGGAGGCGACCTTGAGGCGGTCAACCTGTACTCGGGCATGCTCGCGGCATCGGCGGTCTGTGAGGCCGACGTGATCATCTGCTCGCAGGGTCCCGGCCTTGTGGGTACGGCCACGCGCTTTGGGCACGGCGGCCTTTCCCAGGCCACGGCCCTTAACGCCGCCTCGGTGCTCGACGGCGTCCCCATCGCAACCCTGCGCGTCAGCTTTGCCGACGCCCGCCTGCGCCACCACGGCGTCAGCCACCACAGCCTCACGGCGCTCGGCCGCGTCTGCCTTGCAAAGACCATCGTCCCCTTCCCCGCAAGCCTCACCCCTGAGCAGGCAGAACTCGTTGAGCGCCAGCTTCAGGAATCCGGCATCACAACACGCCACGAGGTGGTCAAGGTGGACTTCAACGAGAAGGACATTGACCTCTTTGGGTTGGAAGTCACCACCATGGGGCGCACGCAAAGCGACGACCCGGCGTTCTTCTCCGCATCCTTCGCAGCCGGGGTCTTTGCCGCCCAACTGCTCGACACCAGGCAAAACGGGTGAGCCCAGCCCCGCAAAGGCGCCCCAAAGCCCGAGGGGCCCGGGAGGCCCGGGAGGCTCCTGCGCTTCCACCCGCCCTCCGCGTCGCCCTGAGAGAGTACATCTCCTATCTCACCGTGGAAAAAGGCGCCTCCACCAAGACCATAGAAGCCTACGGGCTCGATCTTTCCCGCTACCTCACCTGGCTCGATTCCCAGGGTATCTCCAGCCTTGAGGAGGTGGACCGCGAACGGCTCACCGCATACCTCGCCACGTTACAGGAGCAGGGTTATGCACCCAGCTCGCTTTCACGCATGACCTCGGCGCTTAAGAGTTTCCACCGCTTCTGTGTGCGCGAGTCGCTCATCAGCTCAGACCCCACTGCCCAACTACGCCTGCCTAAGGTGCCTGACACCCTGCCGCAGACCCTGAGCATAGAGCAGGTAGCAAGCCTGCTCGACCAGGTCTATCCGCCCACCCCTGCGGGCAAGCGCGACAAGGCCATGCTCGAAGTGCTCTATGGCTGTGGGCTGCGGGTATCCGAGCTCATCGGCCTTGACCGTGCTGCGGTGCTAGCTGATGAGGGTTATCTGCGGGTGACGGGCAAGGGCGACAAACAGCGCGTGGTGCCCCTGGCCGGTACGGCCCTGCGCGCTCTGACGGACTATCTCAGCGGCAGCCGCGAGCATCTGCACCCCAAGCGGGTCGCCTTTCCGTCTGACGGCATCGCGGTCTTCCTCAACACCCGGGGTCAGCGCATCAGCCGTCAGGGTGTCTTCAAGATCGTCGAGCAGTACGGGAGGTCGACCGGCATCACAGGGCTGCATCCACACACGCTGCGACACAGTTTTGCCACGCACCTGCTCGAAGGGGGAGCGGACCTGCGCTCCATCCAGGAGATGCTCGGCCACGCTGACATCGCCACCACCCAGATCTATACCCACGTCGACCGCAGCCACCTGAGAGAGGAATACCTCTCAACCCACCCAAGGGCTACCCTGAGGTAAGCTACCCAGACCCCGGCCATCCGAGCTAGGCCGCCCTGAGCGAGGCCGCCCCGAGCTAGGCCGCCCCGAGCTAGGCCGCCCTGAGGCAAGACGTCACGTGCCAGGCTACAGCATCTTGGAGCCAAGTGAATACACAACACAATATCTTGTAGTAAAACGGAATAATCAAAAACAAAAATGGCACTCGTGTAATATCACATGCCACCCAATTTACCAGCAAAAATAGCCCAAAAAATGCCATTTTTACTTGCTAAGTGGCAAAAAGTGGGATAGTATATATCCATCTGGAACGTCAGGAAGCGTCAAATACACTAGGGAGGGCAGCGTGAGTTATTTCGGAGGCGACACCACACATCCCATGGATGTAAAGGGCCGCCTTTCGCTGGCATCCAAACATCGCAAGATGCTTCCTGATGACCTGGTGCTCGTACCCTCTCCTGAGGAGGACTTCCCCTCACTGTGGCTCTTCTCTGAAGCAGCCTTCGAGGAATGGACCGAACGGGTCGCCGAAGACAAAGGCGGCCTTTTGGCAAACAGCAGTTCCGCGCAGCACATCAACCGTGAGATGTTCAGGAAGCAGGTGATCGTGACCATCGACTCGGCAGGGAGGATCCTCGTACCGGCGAACCTTCGGCAGTACGCCTCCCTTGAGAAATCGGTCAGGGTGATCGGCGCGGGAAAGCACATCGAGATCTGGAATGAGGAGATCCTCGCTAAAAGCGATGCGTTCCACAGCAACCACAAGATCCTCGATCTTCCTTAAGGGACGGTAGGGCTTTGACAGAAGAATATCGGCATACACCCGTTCTACTTGCAGAATGCAGGGAGGCATTAGCTCTCAGTCCAGGATCGACCTTCTGTGACTGCACGCTTGGTGGGGCTGGGCACGCGCTCAAGATGGCGCAGGACCTCCAACCAGGCGGCACGCTCGTGGGTATCGACCAGGACGAGAGCGCGCTTCAGGTAGCCAGCGCACGCATCAAAGAGGAACACCCGGACCTCAGCTTCATTGCGCTGCATGGCAACTTCGCTGCACTTGACGACCTTCTCGTCAAAGCAGAGCTTCCCGGCATAGATGCATTCCTGTTCGACCTGGGGGTCTCATCACCCCAACTCGACGTTGTTAATCGGGGCTTCTCCTACGCTCGGGAAGCTCCCTTGGACATGCGGATGGATCCAGGCAACCAAACCATAACCGCAGCTGAGATCATCAACACCACAAACGAAGCAGATCTCACCTGGATCATCCGAACCTACGGGGAAGAGCGTTGGGCATCGCGCATCGCCGCTTTTATCGTCAAAGCGCGCGAGAAGCAGCCCATACGGACCACCACGGAATTGACTGAGTTGATCAAGGCGGCAATACCCGCAAGCGCACGCAGAACCGGGGGAAACCCCGCGAAGCGGAGCTTCCAGGCCCTGCGGATAGCCGTGAATGCAGAACTCGACGCGCTGAGAAGCGGCCTGGAAGCGGCACTGCGCTGGTTGAACCCCGCCGGACGCATCGCCGTCATCAGCTACCACAGCCTTGAGGACCGCATTGTGAAGGAGACGTTCGCCCAGGCGGCGCGCGGGTGTACCTGTCCACCAGAAGCGCCCGTGTGCACCTGCGGACAGAAGCCGATTCTCAAGATCCTCACCAAGAAACCCCTGGTCACAGGCGAGGAGGAGCGCGAATATAACCCGCGGAGCGCCAGTGCGAAGCTCCGGGTGGCCATAAAGACAGGCACAGAGTAACGATAAGGATGAAGTCAAGCGGTGTTGAGACCCGCTGGAAAAGAAGCGACACATGGCACAGGCAGCACTCTCATACCAACAGCCTCAGAGGCAGCCCCGCGAGCTTGAGCAGCCGCGGCCGCCTCTGCGCGTCCTGCCTGGCAGCGCGCCCTCACAGGCGCAGCAGGCAGGCCTGGCCTCGCTGTTGCGCACGCTGTTTGTCTCGTGCATAGCCGCAGTCCTGCTGTTTGGGGTGGTCTCGCTTGTGCGCGTGGGTCTTGCCGACGCGACCATGGCCGTGCTGGCCGACTCAGAACAGGTATCCCAGGCCATCGAAGCCCAGCGCTCAGAAGGCGCCCGCCTGGAGATGCAGTATTCCATAGCGTCATCCCCCGCAGCGATACAGGAGGCAGCCAGCCAGTTGGGTATGGCTCCTGACCCACAGGTCGAATACCTCCGTGTTGTAATCGGGGAGTAAGGTCTATGAGCAGGCGGGATCCACGCAATCGACCCTCTCTGGCTGTAGTGCCCAGGAAAGCCGGCTTCAACGCCCGCGGAGGGGTCACGGGTTCCAACCGTGACTGGAAACTCTTCATCTTCTTCTGCATGATCGCTGTGATTCTCACGGCACAGCTGGTGAACCTGCAGGTATTCGCGGCGCCGGGACTGCGCGAAGAGGCCAAGGCGCAGCGGACCAGCGAGGTTATCATCCACGCGAAGCGCGGCACCATCTATGACCGCAATGGCAACGTCTTGGCTATGAGCGTTGACGCGACCACCATCTATGCGAATCCCAAAGAGGTGGTAGACGCACGAGAGACAGCGGAGATCCTGGCTGAGGTGCTCGGTGGTGAAGCCGATAGCTATTATAAGAAGCTGCGCGAGAACACGACCTTTGTCTATATCAAGCAGCAGGCTGACGTCAGCCTGGCCCAGGAGCTCATGGACAGGGAAGAGGAGCTGAAGCAGGCCCAGGCCAAGGCGGCTAAGGCCCAAGCCCAGGCCCAGACGCAGGCCCAGACGCAAGCCCAGACGCAGACGCAAGGCGCCGCTGGGGACAGTTCAGACGACAAGGTCTCATCCACGCCGCTTAACGGCATCTACTATCTCAAGGACACCAAACGGGTCTACCCCTATGGCTCCATTGGCGCGCAGGTCATCGGTGGTGTGAATATCGATCAGCGGGGCGCCTATGGCCTTGAGCTGATGTATGACAATGTCCTGCGCGGCGTTGACGGGAGGCTCTTCACCGAGTATTCGCTTCAGGTTGAACAGCGTCCTCTCAGCGGGCGTCCCATCCCTGGCTCGGCCCGCGAGGAAGTCGCCCCCGTGCGCGGTAACGACATCATCATCTCGCTTGACATCGAACTGCAGCAGTACCTTGAGTCGGAGCTGGCGCGTATGGGCCTGGAACGCGAGTGTGAAAGCGGCAGCACGCTTATCCTCGATGGCGCGACCGGTGAGATCTATGCGACCGCCTCGCTGCCGCTCATCGACCGCGAGAACCTGACCACGGAGGATATCGAGAAGGGCGCACTGACGCTCAAGTCGATCAGTGTCACCTATGAGCCCGGCTCGATCTTCAAGACGGTGACCGCGGCTGCCGTCCTTGAGGAAGGGGCCATGGACCCAGAGGAGGTCATCCTTGTCGACGGTTACCGTGACTACGAGGACTACACCATCGCGGACGCCGTTGAACATGGTGTGATGGAGATGAGCTTCATCGACGTTATCGCCCAGTCCAGCAACATAGGCATGAGCATGATCAAAGACCGCATCAGCGATGAGTGCTACCACAGATACCTGAAGGACTTCGGCTTTGGCGGGCCGACCCACGTCGATTTCCCTGCAGAAGGACTTGGCACGGTCCTCGACCATGAGAAATGGTCGGATGTCCAGTCAGGGACCATCAGCTTTGGCCAGGGCATCACCGTGAGTCCGCTGGAGATGGCGGTCTTCTACGGCGCCATTGTCAATGGGGGCGTGGTGTGCCGGCCGCACTTCCTTCTCGACCGCCCGCAGTCAAGCGAAAGCCAAAGCCTCAAGGATATGGAGCGGCAGCTTATAAGCCCGCAGTCAGCAGCTACGCTTGAGACCATGCTTATCGCAGCGGTGGAGGAGGGCACGGGATACAGCGCGTCGATCGATGGTTATATGGTGGCGGGCAAGACGGGCACCGCCCAGAAAGCGGATCTCGAGAAAGGCGCGACCGGTTACCTTGATGACGATTACATCGTGTCCTTTGTGGGCTTTCTTGCTCATACAGATAGCAAGTTGGTATGCATCACCGTCATGGACAATCCCCTGGGTGCAGAGGGCAACTCACCCACAGGGCCCCTCTTCGCATCCATCATGCGTTTCGCTGCGAACCGCTATCTGATCGAACCGCTGGAGGTGAACACGGTAGTCGACACAAGCAGCGTTGACCCTGAGGGAAGCGATATTATGGGTGAAGAGACGCCCGATGTGGTATATGATATTGGCGATTCACAGATTCGAACCCAAGACATGGAGGATCCGCAGGGCTTGCAGGATCTCAGTGACCTGATGGGTGCGTCTCAGTCAGAAACACCGGAACAAGACGGGGGATGAGAGGATGGAGCGCGTGAAGCCCTGGTTTCTCGGCACCCTGATTGCCAGTCCCATCAAGCAGACAGACGCCGCCACGGTTGTGGCGGCGCTTCCTACACTTAAGGCAGGCGCTACGGGCGCTGCAGGCGCTGCGGGCGCTGCGGGCGCTATGGGCGCCGCGGGCGCTGCGGATATCGACTCCCTGGAGATAAGCTCGCTTGCCTACCGCTCGGATGCCGTCCAGCCCGGCAGCCTGTTCTTCTGCATCCCCGGTTCCAAAGCAGACGGCCATGACTTCGCCGCAGACGCAAAAGCCCGCGGCGCCGTTGCCCTGGCGGTCCAGCGTGAAGTCCCCGTCGAGCTGCCGCAGATACTCTTTGAAGACACGCGGTTGGCGCTTGCGCTCATAGCTGGGCGCTTCTACGATAACCCCGCACAGGGTCTGTGCATCGCAGCCGTCACGGGAACCAACGGCAAGACCACCACCACCTACCTCATCGACTGGATCTGCCGCTTCCACCTGGCCCGCGCCCAAAGCATCAGCATAGATGAGGCAACGGGTCTAGCCGGTCTCATAGGTACGGTTGAAACCCGGGTGGGCGCCACCAGGCTGCCTTCCAAATTCACCACACCGGAAAGCCTTGATCTGCAGCGCCTCCTGGCAGATATGCGCGAGGCTGGCCTTGCCCACGTGTGCATGGAGGCATCCAGCCACGCCATCGCGCTGCATCGTATTGCCGGCATCAGCTTTAGAGTTGCGGCTTTCACCAACCTGACCCAGGACCACCTCGACTTCCACAAGACCATGGAGGACTACTTCGAGGCCAAGGCGAAGCTCTTCGACTCGCCCCTGGTTGAGCAGCGCGTCATCGACATCGATACCCCGGCGGGGGAGGCCCTGGTCGCTCGCTGCATCCAGAACGGTTTTGAACCCCTGACCTGCGGCTGCAACCCAAAAGCCCAGATCAGGGCAGAGGACATACGCTTCAATGTGACTGCAACCAGCTTCATGCTCCATACACCTCAGGGCAGCATAAGGCTCAGCTATCCGCTCATAGGCGGCTTCAACGTGAGCAACGTACTACTCGCCACTGCCACCGCCATGGCCCTGGGCATCCCCTTGCAAGACATCACCGATTCCCTTGCGCAGTGCCTCCAGATCCCCGGGCGTCTGGAGCGTGTGACCGTGCAGGGCAGCGTTGGTGCAGATGCCGCGCAGCCACCCATCAGCGTCTTTGTCGATTACTCGCACACCCCTGACTCCATCACCAAGGCCCTCGAGGCCATCGACCAGATCAAGACCAACAGAACGCTTATAGTCTTTGGCTGTGGCGGAGACCGCGATGCCACCAAGAGGCCACTCATGGGCAGGGCCGCGCTGGAGGCGGACTTCGCCCTGGTCACCAGCGACAACCCCCGCACCGAGGATCCCCAGATGATCATCGCTGACATCCTGCCCGGCATGGCCGGCGGAGAGGGACGCTTTGAGGTGGAGCCGGACCGCCGCAGGGCCATAGCCCGCGCGCTTGAGCTGGCCCAACCGGGCGACTGCGTGCTTATCGCCGGCAAGGGCCACGAGGACTACCAGTTGGTGGGGGACAAAGTGCTGGACTTCGACGACCGCCTGGTAGCTGCTGAGGAGCTCGCCCACCTGGCCAACGCAGGCCACTGGCCTAGTACCTCCCAGGAAGCTGGCCACTGGCATACCGCCTCCCAGGAAGCAAGCCACTGGCCCACCCCCTCCCAGGAAGCAGGCCACTTGGACGTAGGAAGTCGTGACCATGGAGGCGGCTCCCCATGCAGCTGACCATCTCCCAGATAGCCGCATTCTCCCAGGCGCAGACCGTAGTCGCGGCTGCCGATCCGCAGACAACGGTAGAGCAGTTGGCCTGGGACTCACGCAAGCTGCAACCAGATCTGCCCGCGCTTTTCATCGCCCTGCCCGGCGAGTCAACCGACGGCAACAACTTCCTCATCGAGGCGCTCAACAACGGCGCCGCCGCCGTCATCGCCACGCGGCCTCCTACAGAGGCAGAGCGCCAGGCTGCACGCCTCAAAGGCGCTGCACTCCTCCAGGCAGAGGATGGCCAGGCGGCCCTGCAGCGCCTCGCCACACACTACCGCGACACCCTGTCCGCACGGGTGATCGGCATCACCGGCTCCAGCGGCAAGACCAGCACCCGGCTCTACGTCTGCGCCGTGCTTGAGCAGGCCTTCAGCACCGTGGCCTCCCAGGCCAACCACAACAACGAGATCGGCCTGCCGGCAACCGTGCTCGCCGCCAGTCCCCACACAGAGGCTCTTATCGTGGAAATGGCCATGCGTGGCCTGGGGCAGATCGCGGACCTTTGCGAAATCGCCCAACCCCAGCTGGGCATCATCACCAACATCGGCCCGGCGCACCTTGAACTGCTCGGCAGCATGGACAACATCGCCCGCGCCAAGGCTGAGTTGATAGAGGCCCTCCCCAACACAAGTGGCATCGCCATCCTCAACGGGGATGACCCCTACACCCCGCAGCTTCGCCAGACAGCGCAGACACAACAGCGCGGCATCCCTGTGATCCTCTTTGGCCTCGCCTTGCACAATGACATCCGCGCCGAGCATATCGCCTATGACAACCAGGGCAACGCAAGCTTCGACCTGTGGTTTTTAGACGCACAACCCAGGCGTGTGCAGCTGCAGGCGCCCGGCAGGCATTCCATCTATAACGCCCTGGCCGCCGCGGCAACAGGTGTGGCTCTGGGCCTTCAACCGCAGCAGATTGTCGCAGCCCTTGAGCAGGTCAGCGCGGCCCCCATGCGCCAGACACACTACACGCTCACAGACGGCACGCTGCTCATCGACGACACCTACAACGCCAACCCGGACTCCATGGCCGCTGCCCTTGACGTGCTCAGCCACCTCGACCCCGCCCGCCCGCACATCGCCGTGCTCGGTGACATGGGCGAGCTGGGCGCCCGGCGAGAAGAGCTGCACGCGCAGGTAGGCGCTGCCGCCTGGCACAGCGGCATCGACGTGCTGCTCACCATGGGCGAGCTCGCCAAACACTACGCCCAGGGCGCAAAGCAGGCCGGCATGGACGCATCGGCTATAATAGGCTGCACACGTTGCGAGGAGGCTGCCCGGGCCCTTGCCCCCTACAGGGAAGCCGAGCCCAAACCCATCATCTTGGTAAAGGCAAGCCGCTTCATGGGCCTTGAACGCTTGATCGCACTGCTGAAAGAGACGGACTAGCACATGATAGGATTCACCGAATACCCCAGCTTCCAGGTCTTTCTGGCCATCTTCTTCTCCATGGCCCTGACCATGGTCCTGCTGCCCCTGTGGATCCGCATCCTCAGCTTCCGCCAGATCGGCCAGCAGATCCGCGCCGACGGCCCCC
Source organism: Coriobacteriia bacterium (assembly GCA_009783245.1). Classification (GTDB taxonomy): domain Bacteria; phylum Actinomycetota; class Coriobacteriia; order Coriobacteriales; family UBA8131; genus WRHL01. The sequence continues at coordinate 8,286 of WRHL01000025.1, read as the reverse complement.
AACGCCACCTCGTCAAACAGGGCACGCCCACCATGGGCGGCGTCATCATCCTGGTCTCCGTCCTCATCACCATACTCCTGCTCTCCCGCTCCTTCTCGCTGGAGGAGAACCCGCTGGCCATGCCGCTCATCTGCGTGGTCACGCTGCTCACCGGCGCCATCGGCCTTATCGACGACCTCTCAAAAGTGGCAAAGGAACGTTCGCTTGGCCTGCGCCCCAACGCCAAGATGATCTGCCTCACACTCATCGCTGTCTTCTTCTGCCTTGCCGCGGTCAACCTCGCCCACATCGAGCCGACCATCACCATACCCTTCCTCGAGCCCGTCAACCTGGGCTTCCTCACCACTAACATCCCCCTGGGCGCCTACACCCTCACCATCCCCTGGGTCTACCTGCTCTTTGTCTTCCTCCTCATGGCCGGCATGTCCAACGCGGTCAACCTCACCGACGGCCTCGACGGCCTGGCCGGCGGCACCATCATGATCACCATGGCCATCATGGCCATCATCGCCTACCGCCTCGACGAGCTCAACATCGCGCTCTTCGCCGCCGCAGTCACTGGCGCCTGCGTGGGTTTCCTCTGGTTCAACGCACACCCTGCGGGCATCTTCATGGGTGACACCGGCTCGCTCGCACTCGGCGCAGCCTTCGCCGCCATCGCCGTCCTCACCAAGACCGAGGTAGTCTCCCTCATCGTCGGCGGCATCTTCGTCTTCGAGGCGATCAGCGTCATCATCCAAGTGGGCTACTTCAAACTCACCCGAAAACGCGTCTTCCTCATGGCGCCCTTCCACCACCACTTCGAGCAGAAGGGCTGGTCCGAGATCAAGGTGGTCATCCGCTTCTGGATCATCTCCGCCCTGCTCGCCTGCATAGGCTTCGCCCTCTTCTTCAACCAGACTTTCTAACGAGAAGGACGCCCCCCACGCCCAGCGCCCTGCATCAAGAGGCGCAGCCTCCGCACGCCCACTGCCAGTCTCCCTCGCGCCTTGATGGGTGACAAAGGTTGACAAAGGGGACGGTCCCTTTTGTCAAGTTTTCACAGAAAACATGACAAAAGGGACCGTCCCCTTTGTCAACCTTTTGTCCTACTTTCTGTCTTGAACTATCAGCAAACAGGAAAAATAAAAGTAAAAGAGACAAAAGAAATGTAAGTAATATAAAACTACCAGCAAAAACGCAATGCAAAAGAAATTAAACATTCAGTTGACTAATGCTATTTCGAATGTTACAATTCCATCAAACATTCAATTGAAGAGGTACGCAAGGTACCATTCAGATAGAGAAACTAATCGGTATTGGAGAAAACTGAATAGCCTCACCTGGCATGAACCTGTCAGGTGATGTGATGGACCTTCGCAAGGGGCGTGGAACACAGATAAACCAAGTGGGGTGGTTAACATGACGGTTTCGCAAATCGAGAATAACTACGCGCATCAACAGGACAAGTCTCCTGAAGCAGCAAACAAGAGCATACGCTCCCGTATAACGGGGCTTCTGTATTACATCGTCCTTATCGTCATAGTACTCTGCGCCTATCAATTCAGCGGCGCTGGATCAGCCGTGCCACGCAACGTCTTTGGCTACTCGGCCATGACCGTGCTCACCGGCTCCATGCAACAGGAGATTCCCAAGGGCTCCCTCATCATCACAAAGCAGGTCGACCCGCAGACCATCCAGATAGGCGATGACATCACCTATATGAAGGACGCGAAGACCAGCATCACACACCGCGTTGTGGGAATCTACGAGAATTACGACAACAAGCGGATGCGTGGCTTCCAGACCCAGGGCGTCAACAATATAAACCCCGATGCGGAGATCGTGCTGGCCACAAACGTAGTGGGCAAGGTGATCTACCACAGTGAGAAGCTGGGTGCGGCCGTGAACTTCATCAAGGGCAATACCCTTCTCATTGGGGTGGTCGCTGCGTTGACCGGCGGCCTCTACTGCGCCCTGCGTGCGCTTATCGAGAGTTTCCGCAGCGAGCCGCGCCAAAGCAGCGGCCCGCGCCAGCGCAAAAGCAGCGAGCCGCGCCAGCGCCAAAGCAGCGACCCGCGCCAAAGCAGCGAGCAGCGCCAGCGCCACCACCAACACCGCCGTACAAACCATCAGGCTGCAGGGCAGCGACCAGACAGCCAAAAGCCAGCCACAGCGCACAGCCAAAACGCAACAACAGGCAAAAACACAACGGAACTGAAGATACCGGTCTACCGCTATCACGTACCGATTCGATAACCACCGACGGAACGACCCGTCAGAAACTCTTGGAAGGAGTTAGTTATGAAAGAAACGCTGAGAAAGAAAGGCCCCTGGGGGCGCCGGAGAAGGGCAGCTTTCGCTACCGTTGTCCTGGCTGCGGCCCTCCTGCTCACAGGCACCTTCGCGTACTTTGGTAATGCGGAGGCCGTGAACAAGTTCTTCAACACCGCCAGCGGTGAAGAAGGGGAGAAGGACGTTGTCTTGCACGACGACTTCGCCGGCGGGCCGACCAAGCATGTCTATGTTGAGAACACCGGCGAGGTGGACCTCTATGTCCGCATCAAGCTGCAGGAGTTCATGGACCTGACAAGCAATGTCGATCCTGGCGCTGGGAACCCCAGCTATGTCTATGACTGGACAACGCACAAGCCGGTTGTGGCAGTCAATGACTGCGGAGAAGAGAACGATGAGAATGAGCTCTTCCACGACAACTTCAGCTGGACCATGGGCGGCTGGAAGCGGTATATGCCAGCAGCGTACGGCAGTGGTACCGTCAGTGATACCAGCGTCTACAGCAGCAGCACCCCCGGCACCAAGACCACCCCAAACGCTGCCATCATCAGCATGGCTGAGTACAAGACCTACAACGACCTCCAGAAGAAGGCCTTCATCGGCTGGGTCATCGACAACGCCGACGGTTGGGCCTACTGGTCCCAGGTGCTCTCAGAGGGACAGGTCACTGGCCTCCTGCTGAGCAAGATCGATGCAGCGCCCGCAATCTCTGACATCGACTATTTCTATGCGATCAACGTCATCATGGAAGCTGTTGACGAGAAGGACCTGCCCATGTGGCTTGTACCCTCCGGCAATGGCGACGGCCTTGGCCAGCCCTCTGTCGAGGACGGCACAACACAGACCGAAGAAGCTTCAAATGATGCAAAAGACCTGGTCAACGGCATAGCCCCGCAGAAACCTGTTGAGGCGACCCTCACCGGCATCCAGATCATCAACCCGCCCGACAAGACCGTCTACACGGTTGGCCAGAGCTTTGATGATGCTGGCCTTGAGATCCAAGCCAACTATGATGATGGCTCCAGCAGGCTGGTCTCCGGCTATTCCTACAGCCCAACCACCGCCTTTGACACCGAGGGCACCGTCACCATCACCATCAGCTACGGCGGAGAGACCACCACGCTGACGGTCCAGGTGAACCCCGAAAGCCCCCTGAGCGGCATTGAGAACATGCAGCCTGGCGCTGAGATCACCATCGATGACAACACGTTCATCAAGGTGGATGAGGCCACCATCGGCGAGCACAACTACGCCCTGCTCGTAACCAAGAACAGCTATGGCATCACCATGACCTACCCCTTTGGTAACAGCTCCTCCTCATACGCAAGCTCCAACGTGCGCCTGCACATGCTGACGGAGTTCTTCGATTCCGTTAAGGATATGGAAACCATCTATGCCGCGATGGTCTTCGCCGACATCAGCGGTGAGATATCCGTGCCCACCACCGATCTGGTCTATGGCTTAGAGACCACGGATATCATGAAAGGCAATCCCATCTTTGCGTTGAGCAAGACCGAGGCATCCGGTGTTGCGCTTACCCTGACCTCAGCCAACTGGTGGACCCGCTCGGTTGAAGGCAATTCTGTCTGGATCTCCGACAAGGATGGAACAGGCGGCTTCAGGCAGGTCCACTTCAGCAACACGGGCAACTCCATACGTCCGGCCTTCTGGGTCATGACCTCATAACAGTCCTATCCAAGCCAAGGTAGCTTGACGTAAGCAACAAGCAACAAGCAACAAGCAACAAGCTACATGCTCCAAGCTACAAGCAAGAACCCGGCGCAGGTCACAGCGCCTGCGCCGGGACTACACCACAGCAAAGGCTTCAGCACATAGACGCATATGTCCTGAATCGTTCGCTGTCTTCATGAGAAAGGGAAAACGGGTCCTCAAGTAATGAGCAGGTCATACCTACATATCAACAGGCGGGTCAGGATAGTATCAAGGAGCACCGCGCTCCTGATCACGCTCCTTTCCCTGCTTGTGGTGGGCGTGGTGGGAAGCTTCGCCTGGCATGCCATGACCAGCCAGGTGAACAAGTTCTCCAACGTGGCCTCTGCCCCCTACAGCGTAAAGCTCATCAAGTACGAGAAGGACACAGACCCCGCCGACAGCATCACCATCGAGGGTGCGGAGTTCTACCTCTATCGCTCAGACGGCACCCAGGTGGGCCCCTGCTACACCACGGCGGCCGACGGGACCATCACCGTAGGCAACCTGAAGGCGGGGAGCTATTATTTCTATGAGGCCAACCCCAGCTACGCCTACACCTATGACAGCACGGAAAGCGGCGAGGCGATCGCCCGCTATGACTTCGAGCTCAACGCGCAGACAACAGGGGAGTCCAAGCAACTTGAGGTCATTGCCTACAACAAGCGCCTCAGTGGCTCGCTGGTCATCGCGAAGACCGTGCTGAACGCCGATGGCTCCTCGCTTTCCCCTGAGCAGCTGGACGCCAGCTTCACCTTTACCGTGGTCTTCTCGGATAACGGAACCTATGGATACCGCATCGATGACGCGGGGGAGACCTTCGCCCTGACAAGCGGCCAAACCCTGGAGCTCAGGCATGGGCAGAAGGCCATATTCGACAGCATCCCGGTGGGGGTGCAGTACACGGTGACAGAGGTGGACCCGCAGGGTTACCTTACGCACAGCGACAACCACCAGGGAACCATCACCGCTGTCGGCCGGGTCGCGACCTTTGTCAACACCAGGCCAGCCGCCACCTCCCAGCTTGGCGCACTTATCGTCACCAAGCGGATCGCCGCCCCAGCAGAAGAAGTGGATAACGATAAGGAATTCGACTTCACACTCGTCTTTGGGAACCTGCCTGCAACGCCGACTCCCATCCTGGTCAATGGCACACCCCATGAGCTCAGCGCGGCTGACAGCCAGTTGCGGGTAAGCCTCAGGCACGGCGAGCAGGCTGTCATTGAGGACTTGCCGCCAGGTACCACCTATGTTGTGCTTGAGGACGGCGTCGCCGCTGACAGCTATATCGCGGCTCCGCAGCTCTATACGGGTCAGGTCATCTCCGGCTCTGTGACCCTTCCCTTTGTCAACGTGCCCCAAGAAGACCCAGAAGAACCAGAAGACCCAGGAGACCCGGGAGATCCCGAGGACCCTGAGGACCCTGAGGACCCCGAGGAGCCAGATGAGCCTGGCAGCCTGTGGATAGAAAAGGAGCTGCGCGCGCAGGGCCAAGGCGCCCTGACCCAGGTGCAGCTGGAGCAAGGCTTCACGTTCACAATCAGCTTTGAGGGCCTTAGCGCAGAGCCTGTCACCATATTGGTGGACGGCCAGCCACGTGAAGTGTCTGAGCTAGGCCCTGAGCTGGAGTTCGACCTCAGGCATGGCGAGGGCCTGCTGATCGAGGACATCCCGGCAGGCGCTGGCTATACCATCACGGAAAAACCGGCGGCGGGTTACACAGCAGCCATCATCTCGGCCGAGGGCATCATCGCCAGTGGCCATACCGCCGAGATCCGTTTCATCAACCAGGCAGCAGAGGGCCCGCAAAGTGACAGGGTCAGCCTTAGGGTCTCCAAGCATGTCGAGGGCGAGATCCCCGCTTCTGATGTGGGACGGTCCTTCCATTTCATTGTGGAGGTCGACGGTGTGGCGGTCGCTGACTTCTTCCTGCAAGACGGGAAGTCCACCGTCATAGAGGACCTCCCGCGAGGCGAGGAGTATGTTGTCTTGGAGGACGATGACTTCGCCGAGGGTTACGCCTTGATATGGGTCGAGCGTGGATCGGGCACGCTGCAGGGCGATGAGATGAGCGCCCTTTTCACCAACGCCTTTATCGGCCAGATGACCGTGCTTATCGTTGGCGAGAAGAGCTGGGACCTCAACGGGCTCGAGCTCGAGCTGCCTGAGTCCATTGTGGTCAACCTGAAAGACGGGGACCTTGTGGTAGACAGCGTCACCGTCATCCCTGACGCACAAGGGGAGTGGTACTACAGCTTTGAGGCGCCCAAGTACCACGCGGACGGGCAAGAGATCGCCTACACCGTGGAGGAAGAGCCGCTGAACCGCTGGTATGCCACCTATAACGGCTTCGACATCGTGAATGTCGCTCATCCGCCCACGCCGGTCGATCCGCTGGTCATAGTGAAGAAGACCATCGAAGGAGAGCCGGTTGGCGATCCAGCGACCTTTGCCTTCAAGCTTGCAGCGATAGACGGTGCACCCATGCCCGAGGACGCCCTTGGCTCCGAGAAGGTGATCGAGATAGTCGGCGAGGGCGAGAATGACTTTGGGTCGATATTCTACACAAGCACGGGAACCTATACCTACAGTATCTATGAGCTGAACATGGGCAATACCGACTACATCTATGACCTGTCGATCTTCAACCTCATAGTCGAGATAGTGGAGGTGGACGGCAGCCTGGAGGTCGCTTCACAAAGGCTTGTCAAGGACGGTGTGACCGTGGAGTATGCGGAGTTCGTCAACAGGGTCAACGACGAGCAAAGCACAGACAACCCCCTGCTTACGGTCGAGGGCAAGAAGACCTGGGAGCATAAGAACAACAAGCCCATGAATCATCCGAGCTCCATTGTTGTGGTTGTCAAGGCAAACGGTGAGCCTGTGCTGCAGAAGCTCATCAGCGCCAGCGATGACTGGAGCTGGTCCTTCACCTTCAGCAGATTCGATGAGAACGGCGACAAGATCGACTACACCATCGATGAAATAGATATAGAAAACTACAAAAAGACGATAAACGGCTACAATATCCATAACACCTATGACCCCGGTGACCCTGGCACGCCTGACAACCTCGACAATCCCGGCAACCCGTCTGGCCCCAGCGGCCCCTCCGGCCCCACGCCTGGTGGGAAGGGCAGCCCCCAGACCAGCGACGAGAACAACACCTCGGCCTGGGTAGTGGTCCTGGTACTCTCAGTCTCGGGCATAGTCGCCATGCTGGTGTACCGCAATTGGCAGAAGAGGAAAGGACGATGGTAGAGAGACGGAAAAGACGTGTGGGGCGGGTGGTCTTTGTTGTCCTGCTCGTCTATTTCCTGGTCATTGGCGCCATTGCCGCATACAACATCATCTCCACGCAGGCGGGCTATTCTGCCGCGCAAAACGAGTACAAGGATCTGAGGGCCCATGCACCCGCGCCCATCTCCACTCCCGCGGCCACCCCTGAAGAGGTCTATGAGCCGCTGATCGAGCTCTTGACGATAAACCCAGAGTGTGTGGGGTGGATATGGATAGCGGGGACGGCGATCGACTATCCCGTTGCCCAGAGCGACGAGGATGAGTACTACCTCCATCACACTTTCTCCGGCGAGTCGAACTATTCTGGCGCCATCTTCATGGACTCACGTTGCGTTGGTGGTTTCAACGCCCCGGTCGCCATCTTGTACGGCCACAACATGATGGATGGCTCCATGTTCGCCGGACTCAACCTCTATCGCGAGGACGGCTATCTTGCCGACCACCCCGTTGTCAACGTTGTCGACGTCAGCGGCAGGCCGCATACCTACCGTATCTTCCTGGTGCGGCACACTGACATGTATGATGAATCCTACGCGCTGCCCGGGCGAGGCCTTGTTGAGGTGAGGAGCTTTCTAAAAACCCTGGGAGCGCCTGCCGATGCCAGAGTCCTTGTCCTCTCCACCTGCACCAACACCGGGGGCAGTGAGGAGCGCCTCCTCATCTTTGCCACCGAGGAGTAGGGACGCACCAGGAAAGAACAGAGAATCGCCGTTCTTTACAATTCCCCCGTTTCACAAGAATCTAGAATGTCCAGGTTGGAAGAAATTCCTTCAGTCAGCCTGTGCCTTTCCGGTTAAGGCACAGGCGCAAACACCCAGGCAAGGGGTGGGGCTGACAATGGAAGCATGGTGAAGCGGGGGGGCAGGTGAAGCAGGGGGACGGTGTGACAAAGGGGACGGTGTTGTGACAAAGGGGACGGTGTTGTGACAAAGGGGACGGTGTTGTGACAAAGGGGACGGTCCCTTTTGTCATGTTTTCACAGAAAACTTGACAAAAGGGACC
>WRHL01000024.1 GCA_009783245.1 Coriobacteriia bacterium | reverse complement strand
ATACAGTACATTTGTCAGCATAACAGCGGAGACAACCAGAGTCAGCACCCTCAAAGCCTTTGTGCGTAGACGGGCATCCTTAGTCTTGACCTGCAGGATTCCCAGGGCAAATGCAGCAACCGCGCACAAGCTTCCCAGTACGCCTAATACCGCTATGGTCGCATTGCTGATAACCAGATTCACGGAGATCATGAGCAACAGGACTATCGCAGCACTACACCCCAAGGAGAACAGATGGCATCTCTCTTTGGGTGCCTTGTAGACCTCTTGCTTGCGTATCTTCTGTACAATCAGGATACCAGCCTTGACTAAGAGCACGGCAACAGCTAAGAAGAATCCCATAAAGAAGAGTTGGTACAGCCCCCAATCAAGCCAGTGACTTGCGACGGTTTTTGGATGTAGCTCATCCGCCCCCGATTGCAGCACCCCGTTGTCTGTTACACAGTAATACGTACTCATGCCGTCGAAGTGTATGACAAACACCCTGTCTGATACCTGTGTGAGGGCAAGGTTCTCATCGCCAAAAAGATAGTAGACATTATCCTGTTCGGCTCTTTCTATAGGTATGTTGTCCAGAAAGCGCGAGATCTTCAAAAAGCCATGGGGAAAGTAACCTCTCATAGCATTGTAGTTCCCCGAAATATCCTTATGGACCGCGATCTCCCTGTCGCCCCAATTGTAATCGCCAAAGACAACAGGCGGGAGCTTATGGTTGAAAGTCACCTCAGAAACCGCATTGGTCATGACTACAAGGGCTTTCTTGGCAACGGGATCGATCAAGAAGTGTGATGAGAACCCTGCTGAATTACCTCCATGTCCAAACAGGCCGTTACCCAGTTGCTCCGCCCACATGCCATGGGCATTGCGTGGCGTGCCGTCTGCATAATACAAGGTTGGTTGATACATCTGTGCAAACGTGCTGTCTTTCTCAAACAACGGACACTTGTTATTCTCGTCAGGGATCAATGCCTTCACAAACCTCGAGAAATCCTCTATAGTCCCGCAAGCTGATCCAGCAGGGCCATATATCCCATACACCAAGGGGTTTGGAGTGGAGGCATCACTGCCAAGCTCGACCCATTCACCTTTCCACGGTATCCAGTAGCACTTCTCTTTCACCCACTGATCCTCAACCCACTGGTTGTCGGAATGGTCAGGTTTGATAGCGGTGCGCTCCATGCCAAGCGGGTTGAAAATGTGGCTTATCACATAGTCCCCATAATCCTGGCCGCTGACGCACTCGACAACGTATCCCGCCAACGCGACTCCATAGTTGGAATAGGAGACCACTTCACCAGGCTTCCTGATCTGCGGGGGTTGATTGTCTTTGAGAACCTCACCCAAGGGTGGGATACTTGCGCTATCCTCAGCGAATAGCTCACCGTTCATCTCCTGAAAGCCTGCGTTGTGGTTCATGAGATTCAGCATTGTGATCGGCTCATCGTATTTTAGGCGTGTGAGGAAGCCTTCTGGAAGATATGTCCTGATATCTGCATCCAGGTCGATCCTTCCTTGTTCGACCAACTGCATCACGCTCACCCAGGTAATCACCTTGGTACAGCTGCCCCAGTCGAACACATAATCAGAATCCTTACTGAGATCGCCCAGATAATACAGCTCGGTATTGCCGCCTTCGATCATCGCGATCCCTACGGATGCCGCGTATTCCCTGTACTGCTCGTAGAAGCTCATTATCACGTCTTCACCGGCAGCAACAGCGGGAATATCCTTCTCAACCATAACAGGAGCAATGTCTTTGACAGTACAGGCGGAAAACGGAAAGGTGACTACCAGTATCAGTACGATAAGGAAGACATATTGCGTCCTTGTCCTTTGTGTTCTCATGAGAGGGCTCTCCTTTGGGTTCTTGCCTTCTTGACACTCCGGTTTTGCGGCAAGACTGGCCTGAGGTTCATGTTTGTTGCTCCCCTACCAGTTGTTGCCTCAGCGCCACCTGCCTATAAGACTCACCTATTTGAGATTTGTTACAGCATTTCTTGAATTGTCTTGTTTTAATGGTATCCACAAAAATGTTGTAACAAACCACGCTGGAAGAAGTCTTATACACCAGAGGGGGTGAGCCATTGGACGAGATTGAGGATATCTATGCGCAACACTTCATGAATGTCTATCGCTATGCCCTTTCTCTTTGCCGCAACAAGACAATCGCCGAAGACATAACAAGCGAGACATTCATAAAGGCAATCGATTCCATCGGCTCCTTCAAAGGTGATTGCAGCGTGAAAGTCTGGCTCTGTCAGATCGCGAAGAACACCTATTTCTCTTTGTTGAAGAAAAGGAAAAGGGAGGCGCTTGTTGGCTCTGAGGTTGAGATTCCAAGCGAGGACTTGGAGCTTTCTGAAAAGCTGTCGAACAAGGAATCAGCGCTGGAGATCCACCGCCACCTGTTCAACCTCGAAGAACCTTACAAAGAAGTGTTCTCCCTGCGGACATTTGGTGAGCTTTCTTTTGCAGACATCGCAGTTCTGTTTGGTAAGACCGAGAATTGGGCACGTGTCACCTACCACCGCTCCAAACTCAAATTGAGGGAGGCATTGTCATGAATTGCCACATTGTGAGGGATTTGCTCCCACTCTACCATGATGACGTGGTTAGTGAGGAGACCCGTGAGTTGGTGAAGGAGCACCTGGATACGTGCTCAGAATGTGAAAAGATGCTCAGGGACATCCATGAGGGCATCGGTCCAGGAGTCGGCACAACGGCTGGTCTGGAGACAGAACAACCGTTGGCGAAGAGCCTGAGGTCCCTGAAAAGAAGACTGCGGCGCAAAACGGTGGTCAGTGTTGTTGTCTCCATCTTCTGTGCCCTTGTCATGGTATCCGCTCTGACCTATGGCGTGTTCTTTTACGAAACGCTGACACCATACGCCAAGGTGAAACAGGACATGACAAAACCGATTAACTCCCCTGCTGATTTTATGCTTCAGACAGGCAGGCACAATTCTGTATTGCTGGTGCTGAAGGATGATGCTCTTTATGTCAGCTACCTTGACACTGCCTGGACCCGCTTCTTCGCGAGGCCGGATTACCCCCAGAACTTATCTCTCATCGATGCTGACGTTTCTGATCCAGCAGGACCATATGTGCTATTCATATATGTTGAGCCAGCTGAGCCTGTACTGAGTTCCCCAGGCCCAATCGGTCCTCCTACTGTTGTCTTTGAACCGCCTGAGCCGCCTTTTCAAGATCCCGATGCTCCGGTTCCCGCCGACTTCTTCACACTCATGAACAGTGCAACAAAGGTCTACTATATAGAAGCTGATTTAAGCAAGGTAGCATCAAATGAGCTAGCCTTCTATTGTGCTGCAGGAAACGCTGTATTGATTTGGGAAAAGTAGGCGTCATCACATAGTTTATGCGAAGCGCCTGAGCCAGGATTGCTTTTTCCCCTTTGCAGAACTCATCTTCATCGAGTCGAAGTCAATGGTCCATGTGTAGCTCTTCAGGTACTGGTGGCTTATGAGGGCATCGATGAAGAAGCCGCACTTATCGTCAAAGTACAGTTGCTCAGGGAAGATCCCTGACGCGCCAAGAAGACGCTTTCCTTCTGGCAGATCGCCAAGCTTGAAGCTGGCAACCCTGAAAACATCAATGTCTATCTTAGCGACGCCTCCTCCTCCACTGGCATCGACCTTCATGGTTTTGAGGACAGGGATCTCGGCGTGCCGCACAGAATCACTTGGTAGAAGGATTGCAAGGCTTGCAGCTAAACCAGAGTCGAAGAAGATGTTCATGTCCTTTCCATTGATAAGCCCCCGGCTGATTATCATATGGCTTGCTGCCAATACAAACGGAAGTTCAATGGCGCTGTCACCTTGAGAGACCGTAGCGCCTTTGGGGCGCAGCACCAAGCACTTTGCGGGATAGTCCATGGTTGTCAAGAACTGTTTGAAGATGCCTATCCCTATGAGGCCGCTTATGGGGTAGCGGTTCTTATACACACCAGACAGCTCCGCGATAGTCGAAGATGGAAGCAGCATTACTGGCAGGGTGTCGATTCTGATGCTTCCCAACGTCAGGGAATCGAGGAGCCCGTACATGACATCTGCACAGGTACCTCCAGCAAACATTCCACTGCCCTGCCCATACACTTGTATTCCCAGTGCCTCAACCAACGCGTGATCCAAAATGGTGTCTGAGGCTCCGGTATCGATAATGAAGTTATGGGGTTTTCCTCGCAGCTCGATTTGAATGAGCGGAAGGGGGTTAGTGGCTTTGAACGGAACAGTTGCCACTTCCTCTGCTCCAGACCAGTGCACCTGATAAGGCACCCTGTCTCCAAGTACGTGATGTATCTTTGAGGTGGAATTCTCAGAATCAGGGTCATCGGGTAGGTTCAGCTCCCGTATCTCTTCATAGCGATTCATCTGATAATACACAGCGCTCAACTCACTGCCTGCCTTGTCCTTGAACTCTATGAACTGGTCAGCGAGTGTCTTGTACAGCGCTTCAGCTTCTGGATAATCACCGAATAGGTACGCGATTCTACCGAGAAGGAAGAGGGCTTCGGGGTGGCTGACTCCACCATCTGAAAGCTGAGTCAGAAGCTCCTTTGACTCAGCGAAGTGACCCAACTGGAATAGCTTCTCCGCATAGTCATAGGCAACCGGGATAGCGCCCTGGTTTTGCTTAAGCCGATCTTTGAGCTCCAGCAAACGCTCTGTATAGGCCCCACGTGTTCTTTCCATGTAATCACGTGCCTCTCTTTATTGCGAACAGTCCGCGCTGTCTGCTTTTGTGTCTTTTGGCGGAGTGATGATAACGGCAACATTCCGCAGTTTTCTTCCGTCTGCTGGTAAACAGGTTGCGCGCTTATTCATAAGGGCTTGAATGTCGGCAGCGAGCTCATCGAGCTCTTTGTCATTGAGGTACAAGGGAGTCAGCCAAAAACCTGATCCGTCGTTTGCGATATCGATGCCTCCTCTTTCTGTGTATTCCTGGAACTCACGCAACAGGCCCACAGAGAACTGCGAGAAGAGTTTATAGTACCTTTCAGCTGCATCGTCACACAGCAGGTCCTTCTCGTCGATCTCTATCGAGACCTTCAGGGCATACACCTTTTCAACCATCCCCCTTACCCTGCGCTCCTCGACAACCTCAAGGATGCCGTCATTGAGCATGCGGCTCAGATAGCGATAGAGTGAGGTTTGGGGAATGTCGCTGTACGTTGAGGCGAGCTCTTTTGTGGTTGCCTGCCCTCGACTGTCTATCTCGAAAAGCAACCTGCACATAAGGGGATTGCCAACGTACTCAAGTAGCTTTGCGTCCATACTGTCCCTCCAGAGTAATAATTCCCATATGGGAATATTACCATATGGGAATTATAACTACAAGAGCGGAGCACTCTCTCCGTTAGCTATATCAAGGGAAGAAGCAAAAACCCAAAAGAGAACCGTCCCCTTGTCTCCTCGGGCTAAAAAGCATCCATGATGTACCGGATCTCGGTAGTTACCCGATCCATTCTCAGTTCATCGGGCATAGTTAACAGCGTCAGATCCTGCGAATCGCCATCGACTAAAAACCGCATATCCAGTCGATAGCCATAGTCATACACATTTCCCGTATTGAGATTTTTCTTTCTAAGGGCAACGCGGCAAAATTCCAAGAATTCATCAAATGATACCGTCATCTTGGTTTTAAAGGGTGTTTTCGATTGCTTAACACCCGAAACCGTGCGTTGATTCTGATCAAAGACAGTCTTATTAATATCCCAGCCCCGCATCTTTTTAAGCTCATAGACTCCCGAGCCGATCTTATCAAAATGCTCAAGATTGTCTTCGGTGACACCGCAGTTTTCCCTGGTAAGTTTGATTTTTATTTCCTTGACTTCCTTGGGCTTTATTACACCCCAATGCTGAGAAACCCTGGACCACTCCGCAAGAGTAAGTCCATAGCCTGCAAGAAGGTCGCTGATATTGCCAGCGTATCCTTCTGTCTGCGCCATGATATCTTCATAGGTAAACACGGTCGGCACATGTCGGAGCAGCTCCTCCAGCGAACGAGTGGTATTCTCAAATCCGGCGAACTTTCCCTGTTGCGGGTTTTGGAACCACCCGGTGAACGTAGATACCATCTTGGGGTTCTCTGCCAAAAACGAAGCAGAGTTAGCGACCCAATACTGCCGAGCGTCTGTCCAGTCCTCAACCGAAACACCCAGTATCTCGCACACTTTCTCCTCAGTCATACCCGCGCCCATGCATCCAGCAGCACATGCATAGTCCATAATTGTCACACCTTTGTATGCCTCCATACTTAACTCCTTTTCTTTTTGTAGATGTATGTCTATATAACAGAGTATTTACGGCCTGCAAAGGTGCCACTGGCACCTTTGCGACGGCCTCACCCTCACGGGGTTCAAGACCCTTCACAAAACATTTACGGCAGCCAGCTATCAGCTGGCTACCGTAAATGGTGCGGGTGAAGGGACTTGAACCCCCACGAGCGTAAGCTCACATGGACCTGAACCATGCGCGTCTGCCAATTCCGCCACACCCGCACACGCAAAGCGGTATGGTACCATAACACAGCTTTATAATCCACGTAGGATACCTGCTAATCCTATCTCATGCTATGAACGGAAGACTATGAGGATAATCGACGCACATTGCCATATCTATCCCGAGAAGATCGCAGCAAAAGCTGTGGAGAATGTCGGAAGTTTCTATCACGTGGAAATGAGCGGAAAGGGAACGGTCAGTGACCTCCTCGCTCTGCAGCAGAGTGCTGGCATCTCTGCCTCCATCGTTCATTCTGTCGCGCTGAAACCCGCAAACGTCCAAAGCATCAATGATTTTGTAGCCGAGCAGGCAGGGCTTCATCCCAGCCTGATCGGCTTTGCAACCATGCATCAGGATTTTGAAGACATGGAGGCCGAGGTCGAACGCTGCATTGCCTTGGGCCTCAGGGGCTTTAAGCTCCATCCAGACTCGCAGGGCGTCAATGCCGACGACCCGCGGCTTATGCGTCTATATGGGATCATCGAGGGGCGCCTGCCCATAATCCTGCACTGTGGCGACTACCGCTGGGACAACTCGCATCCACACCGCATCAGAGAGATACTCCATGCCTTCCCTAAGTTGGTCATGAACGCTGCGCACTTTGGTGGCTGGGGCCTCTATGACCTGGCAGTTGAGTATTTGGAGAATGAGAGCTGTTTCATGGATCTGTCGAGCGCTTCGGTGTACCTCGGTCCCAGGCGAACCACCGAACTCATCCGCATCCACGGCCCAGAACGTATCCTCTTTGGCTCGGATTACCCCATGTGGAGCCCAGTGAAAGAGGTTGAACGCTTCATGTTAAATGACCTTAGCGATTCCGAACGCGAGATGGTCTGCTGGCAAAATGCCGAGCGCTTTTTGGGGAAAGATTGCTCAGCGGCGAGAGCTGCGTCCAGTGCGTTTTTTCAAGAAGAGGCCAATCACTGAGGTAAGGGCGCTGAGCAGGACAAGCGAAACACCCCAGACAGTCCCCATACCAATCCAAAAAGGCAGAGGATACGCGCAGATCAACAGGGAATCCTCCGCAAAGGTCCAGGTGCCGTCGGCAAAGAACAGCTTATGAATGGTAGTGAAGAGGGCATCGAAGCTTATGATGCCGATAGCAACAAGTATCAAGGCTAAGACAACAGTGGAAACCCCACCTATGAAGAGTCCAGAGGAAACCG
This sequence comes from Coriobacteriia bacterium, assembly GCA_009783245.1. Lineage (GTDB taxonomy): Bacteria > Actinomycetota > Coriobacteriia > Coriobacteriales > UBA8131 > WRHL01. The sequence continues at coordinate 15,811 of WRHL01000024.1, read as the reverse complement.
TCCTCTTGCCTCCCCTGCGCCCAGCAATGACAAGGAGTACTACCAGCAGCGCCAGCCAAGCCAGGGTCATGTACGCTGCTGCCCTGATGACCAGACGCACGTCTTCCATATGTTGCATCACGTCAGGTGTGAAAGAGACCCGCTCGTTGTTGCCGGCAGGCAGCTGCGCTTCAGGATCCCCGGCCACATAGGCCCTCCCCTTCTTGGCAACCTCCACCAATTCATCGTGGGTAAGCGCAGAAAGCGAGCTGTTGACCGTATTCTCCGCAAGAATAGCAGTAACCTGAGGCAAGAGCACTATCCTGAATGAGACACCTAATAAGCTGAGAATGGTTAACAATACGATAAGGAACACCAAGAGAGGGTGCCGCGCTTGTTGTTTTATCAACTTCAGCCTCCCCTCTTCCTATGCATAGGCTTTCAGTACCTGACCCGCCACAGGGTCAGACCCTGCGCAGGCGCTGTTTGCCCAGCAGCCTTTCTGTCACGTGCTTCCAGTACTTCTGCAATCCACTCTGGTTCACGCTTCCTCATGCCAACCTCAAGCAAGCTGCCCGCTATTATCCGTATCATCGAATGGAGGAATGCGTTCCCTCGTATCTGCAATACCAGACAGCCCTCACCAAGATGATCGGCTCCAAAGAGGGTGACGCTCAGAATGGTACGGATGGTGTTCTTATCAACGGATGATGCTGCTGTGCAGAATGAGGTGAAGTCATGTTCCCCTACCAGATAGGCAGCTGCCTGTTTCATCGCTTGGACATCTATCATTGGCTGGGAGACCCACCAGACGTAAGGACGCAGGAACAGCGGTTCGACCGCACTGAAGACATAACGGTATCGGTACTCCCGCTCAACAGCAGAGAAACGCGCTGAGAAACCATCTGGTTTCTCCTCAACGGCGTTGATGACCATGCTGTCCGAGGTAAGGGCATTCAGCGAGCTGCGAAGCTTTTCCAGAGTGGTGGCTTGATAGTCCTCGGGCGGCAACCTGAAAGACACTACCTGTCCATGCGCATGTACGCCCGCATCGGTGCGCCCGGCGCCAACGGTCTCAACCTCATGACGGAAGAGGGTTCCAAGCGCCTTCTCAAGATCGCCCTGTACGGTATTCAACCCTTGCTGCCGGGCGAAACCATGGAAGTCCGCCCCGTTATAGGCAAGGGTCAATGCCAGTGTGATATCCGTTGTGGTATCTGTGCTTCTCTCGCTCATGTTCTCCTGCTCACTGCACTTTGTCGCGTTCCTGTCACCAAGTTTTTTCAAGCCCCTGACAAAGGTATCAGGGTTCTGACGATGCGGCAACCATTATCCATCTCTTACCTGAGTATCAGCACAGGCTTCCGTTTCTTTGGCATACTCTCATCAGCGATTCAGTTCCTCCTCTCCTTGATCGCTGCTGTGCTTTAAGACTCGGTTTGCACAGAAGGACGCTGAAAAGCGTCACATACCCTCCTTTTTGAGAGATCCGGACCCTCCACCGGGTCTCTCGCGTTTTTATCGTCAGCCTAATTGGGCAACTGCTCCTTGAGATGGGCGGTCAGACGACTGAGTGTATCATCACTGATCGCGTGTTCCATCTTACAGGCCTCATCCGCTGCCGTTGAGGGCTCTACCCCTAACACATCCAGAAGGAAGTGATAGAGCACATGGTGACGTTCAAGGATCGCAGCCGCGTACGTTTCGCCCTTCTCCGTCAACGTGATATCTCCATAGAAAGGCTGCTCTACCAAGCCGGCCTGCTTGAGGTTCTTCAACGCACCTGACACGCTCGCCTTGGAGACCTCGAGCCTGGCAGCCAGATCCACTGAGCGAACGGGGTTTCGCGAGCCCCCCAGCTCATAGATAGCCTCAAGGTAGTCCTCGTTCGCTGACGTCAGCTTGCTATAGTTCTGCGTTTGCTCCATAAGCATCCCCTTGACTGGCCCTGGGGCCTTCCGACGATAAACCACAGTTGGCAAAAGAGCTGCACCCACAGGCAGAGCAGCCGCATGAGCCACAGGCATTACTGCTGGATCTCCCGTGTATGCCCCGCCAACCCAGGACAACAGCTACAGCAACCGCCATACCAATGACGATAAACCCTATGATCTGACCTACCAGGAATAACATCAAACAGCGCCTTTCATTGAAATCAAACCACCAAACTACCGATCTGGAATACCAAGAGGGCGACAAGATAGGCTACTGCTGTCGAGAAGACCGCCTGCCCTATGGCCCACTTCCAGGAGCCGAATTCCTTTTTCAGCGTAGCAAACGCTGCCACGCAGGGGATATAGAGCAGGCAGAAGACCATGAAGCTCAAAGCTGATAAAGGCGTGAAGCCAGCTGTAGCTAACAAGGCGTAGCTGAGTCCACTACCGCCTACGGCAGTCTCTTCACTGGTGCTGATCAAAACCCCAAGGGTTCCCACCACCGATTCCTTGGCAATGAAACCAGTCAGGAGCGCAACAACCGCAATCCAACTGCCAAAACCAAGCGGAGTGAATATAGGTGCGATGAAGCCACCAAAAGCCACCAACAGTGATTCGTTGATGTCGACCAGGCTGAAACCGCTACTGGTGATCCCAAAACTGGAAAGGAACCAGACAAAGACGCACATGACGAAGATGATGGTACCAGCCCGTACAAGATAACCACGGAGCTTGTCCCAAAGCGTCAGGGAGACAGAACGGAGGCGAGGAGCCCTATAGCGCGGCAACTCTATGATGAAAGGTGTGAGCCCTTGTTTGAACAGCAGCTTACGCAGGAGGATCCCTGAAAGGATTGCGACCACTATGCCCAGAAGATACATCGAGAAGACAACGATATCAGCAACCTGTGGGAAGAATGCGCTTGCGAACACCAGGAATATGGGGGCGCGGGCGCCGCAGGACATAAAGGGCACAAGCATGAGTGTCAGTTTCCGGTCCTGTTCGTTTTCCAGGGTGCGACAGGCCATAGCGGCAGGAACCGTGCAGCCAAAACCCATCAGTAGAGGTAGGAAGCTCTTCCCACTAAGCCCGAACCTCTTAAGCAGGCGATCCATGATGAAGGCAGCGCGAGCCATGTAGCCACAATCCTCGAGCAGGGTCAGGAAGAGGAACAGCAGCAGGATCTTGGGAAGGAAGATGAGTACCGTGCCTACGCCGCCGATGACACCGCCGATCACCAGGCTCTCGGCCCAGCTACCCGGTTCGAAGACCACCGAGATCGTCCTGCTGAAGGCAGCGATTGCGTTCTCGACCAAAGTCTGGAGGAAGACACCAGGACCAGGAAGCCCAGGGATCCCAAGGAGGTTCTCCGAGAAGGTCAAATGGAAAACCGCGAAGATGACAACAAGGAAGATGGGTATCGCCCAGACACGATGTGTCAACAGGCGGTCGAATCTATCAGAAAGCGCCAAACGTCGATCCTGTAGTAGCGGGCTCTCTTCGTTTGGATGCCACCCTTCCTCATCATCAGAGGGGTCATCATTGTCTCCTTTGTATTGGCGACGCATGTCCCTGTGCGGATGATGATGGAAATCCTTATGCGCATGGTGCAGGTGCTTATGCCGGGTACCATCGGCCGACCAGATGGCGACCCCATGGTAGATGACATGATGGATGAGCCGATAACGCGCGTCTGCAAAAGCTGTGCAAAGCAGGCCATGCTCCTTCTCAAAACCGTCTTTCAGCGCGTCTATCCTCTGTTGCGTCACCTCATCAAGGGTAAGGTGCTGCAATACCAGGTCATCGCTTTCCAACACCTTGATAGCTGTCCAATGTAAAGGGAAACCCTCTGCGGTGGTGTCCCCCAGGTGATGCTCGCGCACCAGATGCTCGTTCAGTTGGGCCTCGGTCAGTGCTATCAGCCTCTCAAGATGCGGGTTTGGCAGCTCATGTCGCTTGGGAAGACGCGCCTCGGCAAGCGCGCTGATGAGCTCGTCCAGGCGGGTCTTGCGAGCAGCGGAAATGGGGATGACCGGTACCCCCAGGTCATGGCTGAGACGTTCAGTGTCTATGTGGAAGCCCTCGCGCTCTATCTCGTCCATCATGTTCAATGCGATGACCAGCGGGACGTTGAGCTCGATGAGCTGGATGGTCAGGTAGAGGTTACGCTCTAGATTGGTAGCGTCGACAATATTGATGACCACATCGGGTTTCTCATCGATGAGGTAGTCGCGTGAGACTATCTCTTCCAGTGAGAAGGGGGAAAGCGAATAGATGCCAGGCAGGTCTACTATCTCACCCTGTCCGTACGCTGAGCGGATGGAGCCTTCCTTCTTCTCAACCGTTACCCCCGGCCAATTGCCGACATGCTGATTAGCGCCGGTCAACTCGTTGAACAGCGTGGTCTTCCCTGAGTTGGGGTTCCCGATAAGTGCGATCCGCATCCTGGCCTTATCTTCCTGCATCCTACGGTCAGGATACGATCAGGCAGCGCGCGAGGTCATGTGCGATTGCCAGACGGGAGCGTTTCACTTCTATGATAAGGCCGGCGCCGTTGCTTTGGATGACCCTGATGTACTCCCCGGGTACTAATCCCATGGTCTCCAGCTTGCTGCGTGTCCTCAAAGGGATGTCACAGCTGACCAGCCGACAACCTTCTCCTATGCTTATAGCGTCCAGTGTCACCGTGCTCCTTTTCCATCAGTAATGTTAGGCTTGGCTTACTTCTGCTGGGATAACTATAGCACACAGGCGGTGACCTGTCAGCAAAGGATTCCCTGGTATCGTATTACCCGCCGAACTCCTCTGGCGGCCTGGCTCCAGCTGCAGCAGCGCCGGACTCATCCTCTGCGCGGATGACTGCGCGGCGGACCTTCCCATTCACGGTCTTTGGCAGCGCATCGATATAGGCGATGATCCTTGGGTATTTATAGGGGGCAGTCTGGGTCTTCACCCAGGCTTGCAATTCCCTGGTCAGCTCATCGCTGGCCTCATAACCAGGCGCCAGGACCACGGTTGCCTTGACGGCTTTCCCTCGCACGGGGTCGGGTACGCCGGTAACAGCGCACTCACGTACTGCAGGGTGTTCCAACATGACGCTCTCTATCTCAAAGGGCCCTATGCGATACCCGCTTGACTTGATGATGTCGTCATTGCGGCCGACATACCAGTAGTAGCCACCCTCATCACGCCATGCCGTGTCGCCTGTGTGGTACCAGCCGCCATAGATAGCTTCAGCGGTTCGTGCGGGATTGCGGTAATACCCCATCATCAGGCCGACAGGACGCTCTGCACCGCTGCCATCGCCCGTAAGGCCGCAGCGTATACAGATCTCGCCAGTCTGGCCCACGGCGCATTCCCTGCCCTCTTCGTCGAGTATCCTGGTGTGATACAAAGGAATCGGTTTACCCATGGAGCCGGGTTTGGGAACCATGTTCACGGTGTTGCAGACCGTCACGGGTGTCTCGGTCTGGCCGAATCCCTCGGTCAATAGTAAACCGGTCCGCTCCCGCCACATCTCGAAGAGGTCAGGGTTCAAAGCCTCGCCTGCGGTCACGCTGTACTCAAGCGAACTGAGGTCGTAATCATCGACATTGCCTTGCATGATCAGCCTGAACATCGTTGGTGGGCAGCATAGTGTTGATATCTGGTACTTCTGTATCAACTCGCAGATCTCATCGCCGCTGAAACGGTTGAAGTCATAGGTGAAGACGCAGGCCTCCATGAGCCATTGGCCATAGAGCTTGCCCCAGACCGCCTTGCCCCAGCCAGTATCAGCTATTGTGAAGTGGATACCCCCGTCGCTCTTCACGTTCTGCCAGTGCTTTGCCGTGCCAAGATGTGCCAGTGCGTAACCGCTGTCATGTAGGACCATCTTGGGGTTGCCACTGGTACCACTGCTGAAATACATAATCATGGGGTCGGCGGCCTTCTTCTCCACCGGCTTGAAATCCTCACTGGCTTCCAGCACCCCCAGATTGAAATCAACCCAACCAGCGCGATTGGCACGTGTTGCCAGCAGGCCATACGGCCCACTGAGCACACTACCAAGCGCAGTGCAGGGGTCAAAACCCCGCCCCTCCAGGGTCTCACCCAAAGCTAAAGGCGCCACCGCCAGGCGGTGAAGCGCCTCGATATCCTCCTCTGAGGTCACACCGCCGCCACAGCCTTCCACCAGTATGCGTGTCTTCAGTGTGGGGCAAAGGGACATCGCGTTATCTACGGTCTGCGCGATCTCCCCCACATTGGTGCAGATGATGGTCTTTATGTCAGCGCTGTTCACGCGGTATTCCAGGTCATGTTCCTTGAGCATGAAGGTCGCGGGTACAATCACCGCACCTAACTTATCCAACGCCAGGGCGACAAACCAGAACTGGTAGTGGCGCCTTAGGATGACCAGTACCAGATCCCCATAGCGCACGCCCTGCTCCAGTAGGAAATTCGCCGTCTTGTCGCTGTAGCGCTTCATATCGCCAAAGGTGAAGATATGCTCCTCCCCCTCGGGGTTGCACCAGACCATGGCGGGGCGGTCTGGCTCAGCCTGGGCTATATCGTCTACCACATCGTACGAGAAGCTGAAATCCTCGGGGTACTCCAGGCTGAAGGTCTCAAGTATCCCCTCCTCGCTGTAGGTCTCTCTGGTATAGCGCTTATGTATATCTCTCATTTCCGGTCCTCTATTTCACATGGGCACATCTGCCGCAGCTGTCGGTCACTTGGATGGGATGGATTCTTGCGGCGCTTTTCTCGTCAGGGGAAAAGCGCCTAGGGAATAGCGATGGTCCCGCTGTCCACCGAGGTTTCCTGCGGTTTGAGGACAATGGCTAGAAAGACGCAGGGCTCGCCACCTATGGCGACCATACCGTGTCCACGCCCGGAGTCATAGAAGAGCGTGTCTCCTGGGCCCAGCTCCTCCACGTGGTCCTCGTAGGCAAAGCGGAGCCTTCCGCTGATGATGTAATCGAGCTCCTGACCTGCATGATTGGAAAGATGGATGGGCTTTTCCTGCTCGTCTTCCAGATAGGGGGCTGTTACCACAAAGGGCTCACAGAGTTTGTTGGAGAAGAAGGTGGCCTGATGCAGGTATTCGAAACCAGCGCGCCGTTTGATGGAGAGCCCTTCTCCCCTACGGGTCAGTTCATAACCCGTCAGGTGCGGGGCCTCGCCGGTGAGTATCTCCACCACATCGATGCCGAACTTCTTTGCCACCTTGAAGAGGAAGGTGAAGCTGAGTTCCTTGTCACCGCTCTCCTGAGCAATGTATTCGTCCACATCCCGCCCTGTTGCCTCAGCCATATCCTCAACAGACAGACCAAGATCTTCACGCAAAGACCTTATACGGTTCGCAACTTCTTGTACTTTCGGCTCCAAGACAGCAACATCCCCTTTCACAGGGTTATCAACGCGGGACCTTCCTCTAGACCATTTATACCAGTTCAGACACGATTATACAAACATGAATCCCGTAACTGTCGCAAAACTGGCCATACACGTTTCAGTTCGCTGGGAATATCGATCTTTTGAGGACAGCGGGCTGCACATGCGCCGCATTCCGTGCAAGCAGTCGGTTCTGTCCACTTGTCAAGTGGACCTCTGTTGACAAGTTTGTCCCGAGCAGAATCGCTTAGCCCCCACACCTGATGCCAAAGGTACAACTGGAAAATCCGAGCAGGTCGAATGCTCTCTGGGCAGACATAGCAATACTGGCAATTTGTACAATATAAATCATTGAGATCGTTGAGCGCCTGCTCTTTATCAAGCAATGCCTGCCTCTCCTCTTGAGGAATGGAATCAGCACGTTTTGCGTAGCTGACATTCTCCTCTAATTGCTCCAGAGTAGACATGCCAGAGAGCACGATGTCCACGGACGGCAGGCTCCACGCAAAGCGTAAGCCTGTTTCTGCTGCAGAGTAGAGATCTGTTCCGATTCGCTTGAGCAATATCTCGCCACCGTCGGTGAGGCATCCCCCCATCAGGGGCCCCATAACCGCCGTACCGACACCTTGAGCTTTCGCATAGGCGAATAGTTCCTCGTTTCGGCGATCAACCAGATTGTATTGTCCGAGGATACTGGAAAAGGCTCCAGTATCGATCAATTCTTTCATTCGGTCGGATTCTCCATGAAAGGAGAATGAGAGGTGTCGAATCAAACCTTTGGACTTTGCTTCTTCTGCCCTGTCGAGCAACTTCAAAGGCAGGATCTTCTCTTTCCAGAATCTATAACTGACAGAGTGAAAGTAATTGAAGTCTAAATACTCAAGATCCATCTGTTCCAAAGAGCGCTTAAGGTACTCATCGAAATCCTGTGATTTCTCGATAAGGAACAGGGGGAGTTTAGTGGATATATACACCTTATCTCGCACCGGGTTCAAAGCGGCGCCTACTGCTCGCTGGCTGTCACCGTTACCATAAAACCACGCAGTATCGAAATAATTGATTCCTAAATCCACTGCCCTTCTCAAAAGCGGCGTTGCCAATTCATCGTCTACTACTGCAGTATTATTCTTCTGCTTCATGGGTAAGCGCATACAGCCGAATCCTAATACAGATGCACGTATACCAGTGTTTCCAAATTCTCGGTACAGCAAAGGATCACGCTCCAAAGTACTACCGACGTTTTGCTTCACCTGATTCGATACAAAACCAGTTTTCATTTTCCCTGGAGTGATTCCCTGAATAAGACCCTATTCAGCGTTTCACTCGCTGAGGTTGGCAGAGTGATTGTACTACTTTCAATAACTGTCCTGGTTAACGCGTGCTATACTACGCCCACTGGAGTGGGCCGGATGGCCGCGCGTCAGCTGCCTAACCTGGCGCCTGGCGTGAGGAAAGTCCGGACTCCACAGGGCAGGATGCCAGCTAACGGCTGGGCGGGGTGACCCGACGGAAAGTGCCACAGAAAAGAAAACTCTCTTGCTGTCCGCCTTAGGTCCGCCTTAGGGCAGTGACTTCACCCACAAGGTATATACCTTGAAAGCAGGAGAAAAGCTGAAACGGTGTGGTAAGAGCGCACCAGCGCCGTGGTAACGCGGCGGCTTGGCAAACCCCATCCGGAGCAAGGGCAAATAGGAACGCAATCGGTTGGCCCGACCGGCGTTCGGGTTGCCTGCTTGAGGGCAGCGGTGACGTTGCTCCCAGATAAATGGCCATCTGAGACAGAATCCGGCTTACCCGCCCACTCCAGACTCAGAGAGCGCAGAAGCTATTCTGGCGCCAATTCTTCTGCATCATTTGTATATTGTTATTTTGTTTATCCATTATAAATTACTATAGAACTTTGTAGTATTTGGCACTTTTAATGTGCTTGTAACCCGGACATTTAAATATTATACTGGGGGAGGTATTCATAATGAATACTAATCAGGGGGGGATAATACAATGAAATTGGTGTGGAAGCTCGCTATTCCACAAGTCATCATAGTTATCTGCTTCGGCTTGATCAGCTATTTGGTTATCGATTCCTCCTTTGTAAACATGCGTGAACAGTACGTCAATGACGTGATCGATAATCGCATCCAGTTCGTCACTGATGAGATAGAGAACAGTTCACAGAAGTCGGTTGATGAGGCTTCGCTGTTTGTGGGGTTGCCGATTGTCCAACAGGCCTATGCCATTGCTTTAAGCGGTAACACAAATGACCCCTATTCACCACAATCCCAGGAAGCGCGCAATCTGCTGCGCGAGGAACTCGCTCCCATGTTGGATACGTATTATGAGATGACAGGCGAAAGGCTCCGTCTGCACTTCCATTTGCCAAACGGCTATAGCCTGGTCAGGCTTTGGCGCGACTATAACACCAAGATCGACGGGGAGTGGGTCGATATCTCAGACGATCTCCGCTCCTATCGGCCAACCGTCCTTGACACCCTCAATTATGGTGAACCAGCTCTTGGCCTTGAGCCCGGCAGTGGAGGCTTTGCGATCAGGGGTGTGATCCCCATAAAGACCCCCGAGGGCGAACTGATCGGCTCTGCTGAAGTCCTTCAGGATTTTGGCCCGATACTGGATGCCGCAGCTGACGAGGGGAAGCTTGATATCTCCCTGTTTGCGAATAAAGAGGTACTTGAGTTCTCCGTGGAACTACAGGATGCTGAAGCTTATCCACCGATAGGCGACTTCATCCAGGTCATAGAAGCGAAGGATGAGCATGTCGCGTCGCTGATAACCCCTGAGTTCCTGGCTGAGGGAAAGCACGGTGTCGTATTCAAGAACAACAAGTATGTCACGCTTGCAGCCTTCCCTCTCTTTGATTACCAGAATAATCAGGTCGGAGTAGTGGTTTGTGCCATGAATACCGAAGCTATATCCAATCTCACCGACACAGCTTCGATAATCCTGGCCCTCATGCTTGCTGCCATGGCCATTCTCCCTACCTTTGCCCTGGTAATGCTTCTGCGCAGACTGGCTATCAGACCCCTGACTGCCATCATATCCAAGATCCAGGATATCGCTGAGGACAGAGCTGACCTCAGCGAGCAGATTCCCAGCAGACAGAGTGACGAGATCGGGGATCTGGCGAGATGGTTCAATACGCTTACCGGGAAGCTAGATGGGATTATGAAAGAGCGTGAGACCATGCTCGACCAGATCAGTAGCGAATCTGAGAAGTTGGAGGAAACCGCCCATTGGTACAAATCCATCCTTGATGCCACCCCGCTTCCCATCACGGTGACTGATGCGGATATGAACTGGACCTTTGTCAACAAGGCGGTTGAGGATTTCCTGGGGACCAAGAGCGAGGATATGCTGGGTAAGCCCTGCAGCAACTGGGACGCACACATCTGCAATACAGAGAACTGCGGTATCGCCTGTGCTAAACGGGGTCTGAAAGAAACCTATTTCTCGCAAAAGGGCCGCTCTCATAAGGTCGATGTGGAGATACTCAAGGACCTGAATGGTGAGACAGCAGGGTATATCGAAGTTGTACAGGACATCACACAGATCGAGGAAATGGCAGAACACGAAGCAGAGGCGAGAGCTGCCAGCCATGCAAAGAGTGACTTCCTGGCTAATATGAGCCATGAGATCCGCACGCCCATGAACGCGATCATGGGCATGACCGCCATCGCGAAGTCATCGAACGACCTCGAACGCACACAATACGCCCTTGGGAAGATAGAGGACGCCTCTATCCACCTCCTCGGGATAATCAACGACATCCTTGACATGTCGAAGATCGAAGCCGGAAAGTTCGAGCTATCAGAAGAGGAATTCAGTTTTGAGAAGATGCTGCAGCGGGTGATCAACGTGATCTCATTCCGCGTGGATGAGAAGAAGCAGGATCTCAGTGTCTATATTGACAAGAGCGTGCCCCCTGTATTGATCGGCGACGATCAAAGACTGTCACAGGTGATTACCAACCTTTTGAGCAATGCCACAAAATTCACCCCAGTAGAGGGTTCTATACGTCTCAGCGCGAATCTGGAAGAGGAGGAAGATGGCTTCTGTGTTATCAGGATCGAGGTGAGTGACTCTGGTATAGGCATCAGTCCAGAGCAGAAGCAGAAGCTGTTCCAGTCTTTCCAACAGGCTGATAAGAGTACTTCACGGAAGTTTGGCGGCACGGGGCTGGGCCTCTCGATATCAAAGAATATCGTAGAGATGATGGGGGGCAGGATTTGGGTTGAATCCGAGTTGGGTAAAGGAGCCACGTTCATCTTCCTTGTGCGTATGCAATGCGGTGACCCCCTGAGTTATCCGCTTACCAAACAGGACACAAAGTGGGACAAGCTACGCACCCTCGCCATCGACGACGATACCGGTATACTCAGCTACCTACAAAGCATCATCAGGGGCTTTGGGGCACAATGCGATATCGCTGCGAACGGCAGGGAGGCCTCCGACCTGGTCAAGCAGAAAGGCAGCTATGACCTGTACTTTGTGGATTGGAAGTTGGCCGACACAAATGCCCTGCAACTGGCTTTACAACTGAAGGAGATAGACCCTGACAAGAAGAAAGCCGTTCTGGCAATGGTCCCGAGCGTAGGCTACAAGGACCTCAAGGAGGAGGCGGAAAAGGTTGGTATCGACGACTTCCTACCCAAGCCCCTGTTCCCTTCAGCCATCCATGAGGCTATCATCAGCTTCCTCTACGCAAACAGGGAGCAACAGGAGGATGTCGGTGAAACCTCGGACATCGACTTCAGTGGTTACCATATACTCCTTGCCGAGGATGTTGCCATCAACCAGGAGATAGTCCTGGCCCTGTTGGAGCCCACACTATTGCAGGTAACCTGTGCAGGTAACGGGGCCGAGGCCGTACGTCTGTTCAAGGAAACCCCCGAGGACTATGATGCGATACTCATGGATATCCAGATGCCAGAAATGGATGGTTTTGAAGCGACCCGCCTGATAAGGTCCCTGGATATCCCCAAGGCAAAGAGCATCCCTATCATCGCCTTGACAGCGAACGTGTTCCAGGAAGACATCGACAAATGCCTTGACGCGGGAATGGACAGCCATCTTGGCAAGCCGCTCAACCTCACTGAGATGCTTAGGAAACTACACGACTATCTGACCTGACAAGCAAACCTAGGAAGTCCTGAAGACCACATAGGTGTTGAGGTTGCTGCCCCTTCCATCAGAGGTGAAGCGGGAGAGCAGCGTTGTCCTGCGAGCAATTGATGCAAGCAGATGGTCGATCTCAGGATCTGAGAAGCTGTGGCAGTAGCGATAGGCGCCCGGCGTATCAGCCCAGCCAAGGAGAAGATCGTTGTCACCCAACCCCTCCAGGCAAGTGAGTCCTAATTCCTCCAAGGCACGCTGGTGACTGTCGCGTGCTTTGGCTGCCAGAGCCACATTGCTCAGATACTGCCAGAAACTGACGATCACGCACCCACCCGGCCGGGCGAGCTCCACCAGGGTTGAGAGGAGCGCTTCGCGGTATTCCTGCAGAGGCACATGATGCAGGAACCCAAAACAGACGCAGAGGTCACAGGGCGGCGCCTGTATCAGGCTTTTAAGAGAGCGTTTTTTCTGGAGCGTATCCAGGATGTCGAGGTTCTGATAGCTTACCGCAGCTGTTTGCGGTACGAGAAGGTCGCAGTTGTCAACAGCATGATAGTTGAGGGTATACCCGGGCAGGGCGGAGATCAGGAAGTCCCTGAATCTGAGGTTGCCGCAGGCCAGGTCGAAGACGGAAAGGCTCTGGGTATCTGCCAGTAGCTCCTCCTCCAGCAGTGCGAGGCAGCGCTCCCAACCAGGCCAGGCGGTCTTCCGTGTTGCGGAGAAGGACGCGTGGTTATCGTAGTAGAAACCGCTGTTTATCGTACTGAGTATTTCTGCCGTCTTGGAATCCATTGTGCATCGAAGCCATTGTATAGCATAGAATGTGGCTTGCTATGGAAAGCCTGCTTCTGGACATACTTGCTGAACTGCGTGAGAGGGGCGCCCTGAGCGACGCGCGCCTTGCGCAGATCATACGGGGGCATAACCGTGCGATTGCAGACAGCAAGAAGCATTACGCGAAGAAGAAGCTGCTGCCGTTCTATCTCAAGGTCAGGGAGAGCGATCCCGAACGATGGGCTGCTTGGGATATCAGCCCTACGCTGGAGGAGCAGTTGCTTACGCTTTTGCAGGTTAAGCCGCGACGTACGGCCTCGGGAGTGGCGACCATCTCTGTCATCACAAAACCATGGAGCTGCGCAAGTGACTGCCTGTACTGCCCTAATGACCTGCGCATGCCAAAGAGTTACCTGAGCGACGAGCCTGCCTGTCAGCGGGCTGAGCGAAACTACTTCGACCCTTATCTGCAGGTGGCATCGAGACTGCGGGCCCTGACGCAGATGGGGCACACCACGGACAAGATCGAGCTGATCATCCTGGGAGGCACCTGGAGCGATTACCCCCAGGCCTATCAACTCTGGTTTGCTACAGAGCTCTTCCGGGCCCTCAATGAGGGCGGCCTCAAGGAGGCTGAGCTGGGCATCCGCGCCCGGCGGCGGTTCTACCGGGACATTGGTCTCAGCAACCGCAGCGAAGAATTGGCTAAATCCGTTGCCCGCCTCCAGCAGGAGGTGGACAACGGTGGGCTCAGCTTCAATGCGGCGGTGGAGCAGCTGTATGGGCGCAGTGGGCCCTGGCAAAGCATCGCCCAGGATCAGGTGGCTGGCTTTGAGGAGCTGGATGAACAGCACAGGGTCAATGAGGGCGCCCGGCATCGGGTTGTGGGCTTGGTTGTCGAGACGCGCCCTGATGCTATCACCTGCGAGAGCCTGACCTTGCTCAGGCGCCTGGGTTGCACCAAGGTCCAGATGGGCATCCAGAGCCTGGATCCCACCATTCTCAGGTTGAATGATAGAGGCGGCAGTGTCGAACAGGTCCAGGAGGCGTTTGCGCTTCTGCGGGTCTTTGGTTTCAAGATACACGTGCATGTCATGCTGAACCTCTATGGCTCCACCTGCGTAAAGGACAAGCAGGACTACCTGCGCCTGGTCACAGAGGGCTTCTATCTGCCTGATGAGGTGAAGCTGTACCCTTGTGTACTGGTTGCCGGCTCAAGGCTCTGTGAGCGCTACGCCCAGGGAGCCTGGCAGCCTTACAGCGAGGAGGAGCTGCTTGACGTATTGACGGCTGACACCCTGAACACCCCTGAGTATGTGCGGATATCAAGGATGATCCGCGATATCTCAGCCTGCGACATTGTGGCTGGGAACAAGAAGGCCAACATCAGGCAGATGGTGGAGGCGCAGATTGAAGAGGCGGGCCAAAGCATTGTGGAGATCCGTTCCCGGGAGATCAGCACCAGCGGGGTCGCCCTGGAAAGGCTGGTACTGAAAACCCTCAGCTATGAGACCAGCGTCACGCAGGAGTACTTCTTGCAATGGGTGACACCTGAGAATGGCATCGCGGGTTTCCTGCGGCTGAGTCTGCCCCGGATGGACTTTGTTTTGCAGCACCAGTCGACTCTGCCAGTGGCCCCCCATGAGGCGATGATACGAGAAGTGCATGTGTATGGGAGGGTCGCAGAACTGCACAAAACGGTTGAGGGTGCCCAGCACCTGGGCCTTGGCAGGCAACTGATCGAGGCGGCCTGTGGTATTGCCAAGGACCGTGGGTGCGCAAGGCTTAACGTAATCAGCTCTGTGGGAACACGTGAGTACTATCGGGCCCTGGGCTTTGAGGACAATGGCCTCTACCAGCAGAAAGTACTATAACCTGGCTGACTATTGTCCTTTCCAGATCAGTTTGAGCAGTTCTTCTCGTGAGCTTATCTCTAGTTTCTTATAGATGTTCTTCATATGGGAGCGTGCGGTGTTATTGGAGATATAGAGCACTTTTGCCACATAGCTTGAGGCGTGTCCATGGGCGAGTTCCTTGAGGACTTCAACCTCGCGGGGTGAAAGCCGGTACTCCAAGCCGATGGCATTGCAGGTAGCCTCGATGCTCAGGGGGCTCTGAGGAATCTCAACCTCGGATTCTGGCCCTTTAGAGGACAGGATGATGTTGCGCCCAACGGTGATGATCGCATAGATGAGGAAGCAAGCCGTTATGACGCCAAGCACCGTGGTGTTCAAAGGGTACCCCAGTGTTTGGATTACATACCCAAAAAGCAGGAACAGCGAGAAGGTTATCTGGGCAATAGCTGAGAAGTACACGGGAGAGAGGTTTGCGCTGCGCAGAAGGCTGACCAGATACGTCCAGAGGGAAAGGATGAGGATCTGGAAGTAAAACTCCATGAATTCACGAAAGATGATAGTGGTGACAAAGTCTATGGGAATGGTCTTGATGAAGAGTGCGATTCCGGCAACAGCAGGCACCCATATGCCATAAGCCAAAAAAGTGAGACGGCGCTCTGGCGTCTTTGAGAAGCTGGTGACGGCAAAGAGGATGAGGATCAAAGCAGCGGCTACCCATTTTACCAGCGTGGGGACAAGTGGCAGGCTTCCTCCAAGGTAGAC
>WRHL01000023.1 GCA_009783245.1 Coriobacteriia bacterium | reverse complement strand
AAGAGAGGATTCAGAATTGCTTAAGGAAGAGCGTTTAACTCTTAAGCTTAGGCAGGAAAAGAATCTCAATACTATGCTTATCCGATGGATGTTCCTTTATCAAAAAGGACTATTCGCAATCGGTTCGTATTTACGTTTCTTTGGGTATCAGAATATTGCTGTTTACTCAGCTCCTCCTTCAAGTAAGAAGAAGTTTTCCCTGAGAGACGCTGTTGATACTCTTTTAATTCAGGAGCTTAATAGCGATACGGAAATAACGCTTTCATGTATTATCAGTGATAGCCAACGGACACTTGATAGGATTACAACTATAAAACCCTCGGAGCTTTCTTCCGATGTAAACATCGATGCAATAATCGTGCCAACACCTCACTACTACCGAAAAGTAAAGAAACAGTTTTCAAAGAATTATCCTGTAATTGCTCTAGATAGAATTATATATACACTGTTCTGCACAGAAATCAACGATATGTGTTTAATAAGAAAGCTAGTTGAGCTCAAAGAACGTGGCGTGCAGGTATTGACGTTGGGTTCAGCATATGTTGATAGAATCAAGAATCCTTCAGAATTCGAGCAGCTTATTCTGTCCGGATTAAAAGAGCGCGAGCAACCAGAAATCTTCTATCGTTTCTATAAAGCTAAAGAGCAGTATAGCTTTGAAGAATACTTTAATACTCTAAAAGCTACTTTTCAGCCACTGCCATACAGGAATTATTGGCACTATGTTAACAAACAAAGCGATATAGCAAACATTGCAAACTTCAAGCGTTTAAACACAGATGCGCCTGATTGTAATAGTCGTGTAATTCACCTTTTTGGGGATTCTACTACTTTAGGTTTTGCAATCGAGGATCGTTTCACTGTTGCTAATACCTTACAAAGACTTGTTAATGAAAGAGAAAGAGAAAAAACTGGAGGTGGGGTAAGAGTAATTGATTACAGTATGGGGGCAGCGAACACACGTATTCTTGCAAACAGGATAGCAGATACAAAAATAGATTCCAGAGATACAGTGGTCGTTGTAAGGAGAAACGGTGCTTTGACAAGTGTGTTTAGTCGGCTAATGTCGAAGAATCATCTTTTCTACTATGATACACAGCCCGATTTCGAGAGACCACATAGTAACGGTGAAGTCTTCAGAGATCGTAATCATTTTAATTATCGAGGGACTCAGAAAATGGCACAGATAGTCTTTAGGGTTCTTGCTGAGCAAGAGGCTTATAGAATAGACAAAGGGAAAGAAGAAGAGAAGAAATCAGCCCCGGTTTCCTTATTCAGCTCATGGAACCGACTACAACTAGAAATACCTACCCTCGAAGAATATGCCATAGATGCCATTGTTCAAAGCTCAGAATTTCGTCAGTACATTGAAAGGCTAAATTCCTTAGATATCGAAAAGACCAACAAAAATGGTGCAATTGTTATGAACTGCAATCCCTTTACAAGAGGACACCAGTATCTAGTAGAAACCTGTGCAAGGAAAGTAGATAGACTCTTTATATTTGCTGTAGAGGAAGATAGGAGTATTTTCTCTTTTGTAGATCGTTTTGAATTAATCAAGGCCGGAGTAAAGCACCTTGATAATGTTGAAGTACTTCCGAGCGGAAATTTCATTATTTCAACTCTAACGTTCCCAGAGTATTTTGAAAAAGATGACTTACAAGAAGCAATAATAAACCCCTCCAACGATATTGAGCTCTTTGGAAAACATATAGCTCCTGCTCTTGGCATAAAGATACGCTTTGCAGGTGAAGAGCCTCTTGATAAGGTAACTCTGCAATACAACCAGGCCATGGAGGATATTTTACCGAGCTTTGGGATTGAGTTTGAGGTTATTCCACGCATTGAGGAAAACGGTGAGCCAATCAGTGCTTCTCGCGTACGAAATCTGCTTGTGAAAAATGACTTCGATTCTATTGAAAAACTTGTACCACCAAGCACATTAGATTATTTGATTAAGAGAAAAGCATTATTGTCGACAACGGTTGAAAACTGACCCCTTGGGCATGCTGACACTTTTTCTGGGCCGCCAAAGCTGCCAGTCCAAGGCTTTTCCGGTATTCCAGTGGGGCCTCATCCAGTTCATTCTCTCTTTGATTCTCTTGCCATTGTACTAATGGATGTAGGTAGAGAAAGCAATATCATTCAATAATTCTCCCAAACAGCATTATGTATTGGGAAGATTTTTGGTACCTATGAATCATTTCAGGAAAGAACCCTCTTCTACTGAAGATTGTAATGACCTCACTAATTGTGAAGTGATTCACCCATGAATCAGGCCGCCTTCTTCTCTTTGCTGCTTTCATTATTTCTTTTTGCCCAAAATCAATTGGCCAGTATGAAAGAACAATTATTGGGGAAGTATCACAAACCCAACTAAAGAATCTATCAATCATCTCTGGATAAATATACTCAACAACACCACTAAGAATAGCTAAATCTGCAGTTACTTTAGGATACTCTCCCTTATTAAAGTCGGCTATTATAGTATCGCTACAATGATTAAGGCGATCTATCCCGATATACTCTGCTTCTGGGTTTAATCGAAAGACAAGTGGTTTTAGCTGTTGATTTCCACAGCCAACATCAACAATGCTTTTCCATTTACAAACCTTACTCGCTATTTTTAACATTTTTAGCCCACGGATTTTCATGCTCTTTGTATAGCGAAAGTCTTCTTCCCACGTGTTTTTGTAACTACCGTCATTATTAGAAAGATGTGAAAATGTCAATTCCTGCATTATTTATCATTCTTCTTCGCCTGAAATAAAAACCCGGACTATTCTACTATAAGCACTAAAGAGAATTGAAGAGCGGTGCTATGGGTGCTACGGAGAGCGGCATTACTTGTACTCTATTTACTGTAAATAGTTACTAAGAATCCGAAATACTTCATCAGCATAGTTTTCATTGTCACAAACACTCAAAGATGGCAGAAATTCTAGCGAAGATGTACAATCGCATTCAGGAGTACTGTTCATTATTAGTACTATTATCTTGAGAACACTAGATAATATGGATGTATTTCTAAGCACTCACGTTAATCTAGTAGGAATCATTAGGTATGATTCGCTCTTGTAATGATAGGCAAAACAACAGAGGTTACATGTACGAGATTTCTTTGGCAGATGGTTTATGTAAGTAGCATGAAGAGGAGTACCTGTGACTAAAAATGTGGCAATAATATTTGCTGGTGGTGTGGGAAGCCGAATGGGTGAGACCGTGCTACCCAAACAGTTCATCGAAGTAAACGACAAGCCCATACTCATCTGGACACTTGAGTACTTCAGCAACCATGACCTAATCGATGAGATCTACATCGCATGTAAAGAAGAGTGGATCGACCACGCGACTGTACTTCTTGCAGATTTCAAGGTAGAGAAAATCAAAGCTGTTATCCCTGGCGGGCTTACTGCACAACACTCTATCTACAATGCTTTACTCGAAGCACGCTCGAATAGTACCGAGGACACCATAGTACTGATCCATGACGGCGTCCGTCCCTTCATTACTGAGAAGCTCATCACCAAACTCATTGAGACTGCAGCAGAGAAGGGCAATGCAATCACCTATACCCCCTGCCAGGAGACCATAGTAGTAAGTGAAGATGGGGCAAAAGTGAACAGCGTGCCAATACGTCGCCACACACACTCCGTTCAAGCTCCTCAAGTATTCTTCATCGATGACATCATCGCTGCACATGATGAGATACGGAAGATCAATCCTAACTATGAGGATATTGTCGATGCATGTACTCTTTTCGATATGTTAGGAAAAGGGGTCAATCTGGTACGCGGTAATATCGGAAATATTAAGATCACGAGGCCTGAAGACGTCTTCATTCTCAGAGGACTTATGAAATATCGTGAAAACGAGGGTCTCTTTGGGTTATCCTTACTTGATACTTAGTCATTTTTCTCTCGTTTATTACTGAGAGAGAATGCTGCTTCATGGCGCAGGTAAGGAGTATGTGCGATGGAACACATCATTGCTCAGGATATCGAGGAGCTTGTCAGGCGTCCGAATCTTGACGTATCGAAACTGAAGAACACTGCGATTCTTGTTGCAGGAGGGAATTCCTTACTGGGGAAATACATCGTTTGGTTGATCTGTCATCTGAATCGATTTGAAGACTTCAATATCACACTTTATGTATTGGTTAGGAACCTGAAGAAAGCTCAGGTGATTTTCGGAGAATGGGCTGATCAGGATTACTTCCATTTCATCCATCAGGATATCTGCGACCCAATTGATTCGGTTCTGATCGATGAGGAAAAGGGAATCGACTACATCTTTCATTTTGCTGGATCAGCAAGCGCTCGCTTCATCACTGAGGATCCGACAGGAATCATCAGAGCGAATACCCTGGGGACAATGAGGCTTCTTGACATTGCCCGTAGAATGCGAGCCAAGAACATTGCTTTTGCCTCTACCAGAGAGATCTATGGAAAACTACCTGATGATATTACCTACATTAAGGAAACCGATGTTGGGGCGCTTGACACCCTGCATCCACGTAATTCATATCCCGAAAGCAAGAGGATGGCCGAAGCCCTTCTGGTTGCTTATGAAAAGCAGTTTGGAGTTCCTCACACCATCCTACGGATAGCACATACCTACGGACCTGGGATGGAGATAGAGAATGATGGCCGTGTCATGGCTGACTTCATTGGAGCAGTCGCCCGAAAAGAGGATATAGTACTCAACAGTGACGGTCATGCACGGCGAAGCTTCTGCTACATCACCGATTGTATCGATGGGATTCTGCGAGCTACGCTTACTGAATGCGAATACAGGGTTTTCAATCTAGCAAATGAGACAGAGCCATACATGGTAAGAGAAGTAGCCCAAATGGCAGTCGACAGTTTTCCCGAGTTAGGTTTAAAAGTGACATTCTCAAACGAAACAGAGGGCGCCTTCAAAGGAGGCTATAACCCGTTACCGCTCATCCAACTCGATACAGGAAGAATAGAATCCCTGGGTTGGAAGCCACACATCTCCTTGGAAGAGGGGATAAAACGCACCATTCTATCCTTTTGGTGAGCATGCTTGAGTTCAGTATAAAAATATTCTGTTTGCTGGCACGTATTATCTACTTCTTTATGAAGTTGCTACCTACGAGGAATAAGATCACGTTCATCAGCAGACAAAGCAATGAGCCTACTTTGGATATAACCTTGTTGGAAGGGGAGCTGAAAAGCAACCTACCAGACTATGAGTTTGTAACTAAATGCAGAATCCTCACAGAAGGGGTGGGCGCCACATTGGGCTATTTACCGTCGATGATATCCCAGATGCATCACATCGCTACTTCGAAGCTGGTGATACTCGATTCCTATTGTATTCCAATCAGTATTCTTAAACACAAGCACAACCTGAAAGTATTGCAGATGTGGCACGCTATGGGCCTTATGAAGAAAGCCGGCTATGCTGCCTTAGGTTCCGTAGAAGGACGTGATAGAGAGCTTGCTTCGTTGCTTCATATGCATAGGGGCTATACACATATCCTGGCGAGTTCGCCAGAATGCAAGGAAGCCATGCTCGAGGTCTTTGGCTATGCAAATGCTGATTCCTCAGGAAACGAAAAGACTCTGCAGGAAGTGATTATAGGAGCCCTACCCAGAGTCGATCGACTTATCGATGAGGCCATAAGAGCAGAGACAAGCGCAAGGATCTATGAAACCTATCCCTATCTCAAGGGCAGGAAAGTAGTCCTTTATGCTCCTACTTCCAGGAAAGACAATGCCGAACTGAATGCAAGAATCCAGCAACTTGCTGATGCGATACAAGCGCTTAATGGACAGGATGGCAATTACATATTATTAGTCAAGCTCCATCCCTTACAGGATGGATCCCTGGCACACAAGTGTGAGAGTCATGTGCTCTTTGACCAAGTATTCTCGACTGTAGATGTAGGGATGATTGCAGATGCTTGTGTATCTGACTACTCTTCGCTCATCTATGAGTTCATGATCATGGAGAAGCCAACCTATTTCTTTGCATTTGACCTGGATGAATACGAGCAGGCACGAGGGTTGTTCATTGATTATCAAAAAGAAATACCTGGTGAAATTCACAAAGACACGAAAGGCTTGGCGCAAGCTCTTTCACATGACGAGAGCTTACAGAAAGAGCAAAGGGCTTTCTTGACTAAATATGTTGCTTATTGTAAAGACAGCAACGCAGGAAAGCTTGCGAAAGATATAATGCGTATTATCAACGATTAGTCGAAACGCAAAGAATATAATAATCATTAGTGCGATACAATTTATTATTTCAATTGCATGTATCTTCTAATTAATTAGAGAGAAAGGGATTCGACAAGGTGTTGAAAACACTGGCAACCATACTGAAGGATAACTGGAAATGGCGAAAACAAATAGGTCATCTTGCCGTATTTGAACTGATAAAGAAGACGCGTGGTGCAATACTGAATTGGGCATGGTTGTTTATTAAGCCTGGTATTTATATGCTGGTGTTTTGGTTTGCTCTTGACATAGGTTTGAAGGCAGGTGGAACGAATTCCTATCCTCCTTATTTTCTTTGGCTGCTTTCAGGAATAATCCCCTGGTTCTTTATGCGAGAAATACTGAATATTGGATCAAATGTCTACCATCGTTTCTCTTATCTAGTTGTTAAAGTAAGGTTCCCCCTAAGTGGAATCTCTACTATTAACAGTCTCTCAGCACTGATAGTCCATTTAGGGTTAATGGTGATCGTGTTAATAGTATATTTCTCTTTTGGGATGCCCCTAGATCTCTATTTACTGCAGATTCCCTTTATTATCGTAGTCATGTTCATCTTCTTTAATATATTCTCTGTTCTTACCTCTCAATTAAGCGCACTTAGCAAAGATTTTTCAAATTTGTTGAAGTCTATTGTTACTCCACTATTCTGGCTATCAGGGATTATTTTTGATATTTATCAGGTAAACATCGATTGGATACACACTCTTCTTCTTTTTAATCCCGTTACCTTCTTTGCAACAGCATATAGAGATGCTCTGTATACAAAGAGCTGGGTATGGGAGAATCCAAGTGCCTTGTTAGTCTTTCTTTTTGTTTTTGTGTTGACGCTAGTTATCATGCTAGTGGTGTACAAGCGCCTCCATAAGGAGGTTTCCGATGCTCTTTAATCGTCAACAGCACAATGGAAATCTAAAAAAGAGTTCAGAAACAAGAACCCAAAACATTTCAGTTGAAGAAGCTGATAGCGATGCAATAATCGAATTCAGCCAAGTATCCAAGGTCTATCGCCTTTATAAGAATGAGCGAAGTCGTTTTTTGAGCTTGATTGGAATAAGAAGAAAAGGCACGACAGTTGGAGTAGTCAACGCTAATGATGAGCTTTCTTTTATAATTAGAAGAGGTGAAGCTGTAGCCTTCCTAGGTCAAAATGGTGCTGGAAAATCAACAGCCCTAAAAATCATTGCAGGAGTTAGCCATCCCACTTCAGGTACAGTGCACATCAAAGGACGAGTTAGTGCTTTGCTTGATTTAAAAGCCGGTTTTGACGGAAGGTTGACTGGAAGAGAAAACATAAGTCTACGTGGGCAAGCGCTCGGACTAACGCGAGCTCAAATAAAAGATCTTGAGCCAACAATAATCAAGTTTGCAGATTTAGGTTTGTACATTGATCAGCCAATGCGTACCTATTCAAAAGGGATGAAAGCCCGCTTAGGATTTGCTTTTGCTGTGTCCATTAATCCGGAAATCCTAATCGTCGACGAGACTTTGTCAGTTGGCGATAGGCGTTTTAAAAAGAAATGTGTTAGGAGAATGAGGGAAATAATAACCGATGAGAACGTGACTGTTCTCTTTGTCACCCATGCATCTGAAATAGCAAGAGAATTCTGCACTCGTGGCATTGTACTTGATCAGGGGAAAAAGGTATTTGATGGTCCTATTAGCGAAGCAATTGCTTTCTATGAATCGAACTTCTAGCGGTAGCTACTAAAGTATACCTTAAGTAATGTGGAGAGGAATTAAATGAACAAGCCTTACAAACCCAAAAGATCGCTACTCGGAAAGCTTGTAGACAGTTTGCTTGTGGGAGACTTTCCAAAACGTGTATGGAACAAAATACTGAAAGTGCTAGGGTTTCTATTGGTGTTTCCTTCGCGATATATCTTTTCCTATGGAATAAAAGTTGATCCTAAGAAAATAATGTTTATGACTTACTCTAACAACTACTTTTGTAACCCAAAATACATTTGTGAAGAGCTTGTTAGGAGGAATACTGACCACTCAATCGTTTGGGCTGTAAAGAAAGACGGTGACTATAGTAAGTTCCCAGAAAATGCAAGGCTTGTCATTAGGAACTCTGCAGCATTTTATCGTGAGCAGGCTTCATCAAAGATTTGGGTAGATAACGCACTTTGTTTTATGTGGTCATGGTTTCCAAAGAAAAGAAAACAGGTATATTTTCAAACTTGGCATGGCTCAATGGGCTTGAAGCGGATTGGCGCCGGTAACGTGCCTAACAAGAGATGGGTAAGAATAGCAAAGAAAGTAGGAAGAATAACCGACTACTGCATCTCAAACAGCGTTTTCGAAGATGCGGTTTTCAGGGAGACGTATTGGCACAAGACTAGAATACTACCGTATGGGCATGCCCGAAATGACCATCTAGTGAATTATGATCAGGAACTAGCAGAAACTCTAAAGAAGGAGATCAGTGAACGCTACGGTTTTGATTACGAGACAAGACTTGCGCTCTATGCTCCGACATTCAGAGACAATGAAACAATTGACTGTTTTGATATCGACTTCGATTTGCTTTGTGAAAGCCTATCGTCGCGCTTTGGCGGAAAATGGTTGGTGTTGGCACGTCACCATTTCCACAACAGGAAAGCGAAAGTAGACCAAAGCTCAGACACAGAAGAACAGAGTGTTATTAACGTTACGAAGTATTCAGACATACAAGATTTGCTATTAATTGCTGATGTAGGAATAACAGATTATTCCAGTTGGATTTGCGATTTTGTCTTAACTCAGAAGCCCGCTTTCATTTATGCTCGCGATTTAGAGGAGTATAACAATGAGCGAGGCATGTATTATCCACTCGAAACTACCCCTTTCCCCATCGCGGAGGATAATGATGGTTTAGCGCAAGTTATCGCTACTTTTAACGAGGTAAAATATAAAGAGGACTGTGAGAGGTTCTTGCTTGAACGTGGGTCCTATGAAAATGGTACAGCAGCAAAAAGAATAGTTGACGAGATTCTCAGACTATGTGAATGATGCTGTCTTTTCGAAACGATGGAACTGGTAGAAGGAAGACAACATGAAATATGGATTGCTAGTTAATAAGTATTGTAGAAACTTAGGTGATGATGTGCAGTCGTACGCAGAAGCGCATTTTCTACCAAGAGTGGACTATCTTGTTGATCGTGAAGAAATCGATAGTTTTAAATCAAAGGACGACGAGAGAGTGGCTGTGATACTGGGCGCATGGTGGTCAGGGCGCAAGTGGAACTTCCCACCACCCAATTGTATTTATCCTCTGCTGACAGCAATTCACGTCAATCTTGAAAGGCTACAAGTATATGGGGGGCACCCAGGACGATCACCTATTAGAGATGAGTGGCTTAGTGGAGTAGGTGGAGAGTATTTCAAACAATATGGTCCCGTAGGTGCAAGAGATATTAAAACCATGGAAGCTTTTGAACGATATGGAATACCGGCATATTTTTCGGGCTGTGTAACACTGACTTTACCCGAACAAAGAAGGATCAAGCCTAAGAATGAATACATATGCTTAGTCGATGTTGCCCCTGAAGTGGAAAAGAAAATCCAGGAAGACCTGAAGGACAGCGGAGTAGATATTCGAGTGATGACACACTTCAGGCCAACTGCTAGAACTGAAGCTGAAGCAAGTGATTGGGAGTTTAGGAAGAAAGAAGTTGAGGAATTGCTGACGGCCTATCAGAATGCAAAATGTGTTGTGACAAGGCGACTGCATGTGAGTTTGCCCTGTCTGGCTATGGGCGTACCTGTGTTATGCGTATTTCCCGATAAATCAAGAACTGATAGGCTCGAACCTTATATTGATTGGTTGCATTTTGTGAGAGTGAAGAATTTTATTAGTGGGAAGTTTGATTACGATCTCTTGAATCCTAAGCCTAATAAAGAAGTGTATATAGAAACAAGGGAAAAGCTTGCGAAACAAATGAGAGACTTTGTAGAAGAGGTAAAAAACTTAGAAAACCCGCCTGTTATTACCACATATACAGAGGAAGAGAAGATACTCTGGCAGAACCAATTGATGAAGAAAGCATTGAAAGAGTGGCAGCCATTGAGTAAAAAGATGCACCAGGAACTGGCAAAATATGAGAAGAAGCGCATAAAACGAGCAGAAATGAAAAAGGGGCAAGCAAAAAGTAAGCCAAAAGCAGAGCAGCCAAAGAGTAAGCCGCAAATAAAGCAACCAAAGGGCAAACCAAAAACAAAAGTCTATAAGAATGCTCGTCGTTCGGTTGGCAAGGTACTAAGAAAACTTGGAGTAAAAAAAGGCTAACGTCGAATAACCCAGCATAAATGATTCAGGGATACTCTTTCTTCCCTTTTAAACCTCATCCTTATCGTCAGGGGTTTTTGCCCGTTTGTTGTAGTGGTGCTTGAGGATGGGATGGGTTAACTTCAAACGCCAGATGAGCAAGGCAATGGTAATGAGAACCACACCCAGGATCACCCAGCGCGCCCAGTTGATATAACGGGTGAGCAATAATGCGCAGACCGACAGCAGACCGCAGAGCACGTAGATGATGTAGACCGTGGTCTTTTGGTCATAGCCAATCGCGAGCAAACGGTGGTGTATGTGGTCTGTATCTGCGTCTACGATGGACCTACGCTGTCGCAGGCGACGGATAATAGCCGCGAAGGTGTCCAGTATGGGGATGCCAGCGATGACCAGTGGTACTGCAAGCGTAATGAGCGCAGGAGTACGGACAACACCAAAAAGTGAGACAAGTCCCAGTAGAAAGCCAAGCAGAAGAGCGCCGGAGTCGCCCATGAAGATGCGTGCTGGGTTCCAGTTATACCTGAGAAAGGCGAGACAGGCGCCGATAATCGCCATGTTGACCAAGGCTGCGTCGATGCCGCCTTTGCCCAGGGAGACAATGAACAAGGTGACTGAGGAGATGGCTGTGACACCGGCGGCCAAACCATCAAGGCCGTCGATAAGGTTGATGATATTGGCAAAGGCCACCAGGTAGAAGATGGTGATGGGATAGGCGAAGAGCCCCAGGTTGATGAAGCTGCTACTGAACGGATTGTCGATCTGACTGAGCAAGACGCCAGAGAAACAGGCGATGATGGCAGCGACGATCTGGCCAATCAGCTTGTATCGTACACGGATGGTGCGGATGTCGTCTATAAGCCCAATGGCGAACACCACGGTTGCCGAAAGGATAACGCCAAGATAGTTGATATTGCTTGTGAGGCTGTAGCGAACGCCGGAATCTCCCGACACATTGAAAACCATGAAGACAAGTAGGGGAACCAGAATACCTAGGAATAAGGCGATGCCACCCGGTCTAGGGGTGGGTTTCTCGTTGATCCTCCTACCGTCTGGGTAGTCGATGATGCTGAAACGATTCGCCAGCTTGATGACAAACGGTGTAACTACCATGGTAACTACCACAGCGAGGGCGAAGACTAGAAGATACCAAAGCGAACTCAAATGCAGGCCTTTCAAAGGTCTTCCTGGCTCCTGTTGCCTCTAAATAAAGTGCAATTATTGAGCCAAGTAAAAGAAATAGGCGTCTATTGTATAGTAAACTCAGTATCAGGGCTTCCACATTCAACATAAGAGCATGCGGCAATAGCATTCCGGCTGGCCAATGGAGGGGTTCCTTGCTATCTAAAAATCGCCATGAGATGGTTTCGATTGCCATAGTAGCCTTGGAGAAGGCCGACAAACTGATCGACCTGGTTGCCTCGATAATCCCCCAACTCAACACAAAGGACGAGATAATCATTGTGGTAGGGCCGCCCAGGGTGGGCGCTCCCAGTGATATGACCTTTGAGATTGCAGAGGAGATCGCCAGGCAGGTTCCCCTGGTGACCGTCTATACCAGTTTGTTGCGCAGCCGCAATGCGTGTTATGAGCTGGCTATCCGCTCCTGCAGGGGGACGACTGTCTTTTTGGCGGAACCAGGGGATTATTGGATGCCCGACAAGGTCTCGACCGTATTGAGCACGTTCTCAACCAGTGGGGTGGCGCTGGTCCTACATGATGCCACGCTGTATATGCCCAGGCAGAACAACCGAAGCTATCCCTCGCTATTTGCCATCTTTGGAGCCCAAGGTGACCTCTCCGAGCAGCAGATCAGGGATTCCTATGTGGGTAGCTGCATTGCCTTCCGCTTGGCCCTGCAACAGTTCTTCCTGCCTTTTCCCAAGCAGATAGTCCTTTATGATCAGTGGATGGGCCTGGTTGCGGAGAAGTATGGAGGCGTTGCGCTCATCACCAAACCGCTGATCTCAAAGACAGTAGGAGATGGGACCGACACCCTGTCTTTGATGGTGAACGTCAGGGAACGACACGACGAGCAACAGAGGTTGAAAAAGACCCTTAAGAAACGCCAGAAAGAGCTGAACCTGGTATTGAGGCAACTGGTAGAGAGTAGCAGGCGGACCAACAAGACATAATGGCTGCCTTTATGGCCTGAAATGGGGACAATACTGCAAGAGGAAACTGCTCAACACTTACGACATTTTCTATTGCCATCATCGTTGTCTGTATGAGATACTATGCAGCCCAGCTCAAAAACGAGTAGCCGGGCAGGAATGTAAGAAAAAACATTATAACCACAGGGCCAGATGCGCAACAAACGCAGTAGAAACAAAGCAGAAGTCAGAGCACTAACGCAGCAGAGAAAGCAGACCGGTCAATGGAGTTCCTAAAAGTATCCTCTAAATCATCCCCCTCTTCGGTCGCTGGCGCCATTGCCGGCATGATAAAAGATGGCGTTCCTGTTGAGATCCAGAGTGTGGGAGCCGGCGCAGTCAACCAGGCGGTCAAGGCCATCGCCATCGCCCGCGGCTTTCTGAGTCCTGTTGGTATTGAGATAGTCTGCGCGCCCTCCTTTGCCGACATCTCCATCAATGGCGAGAATCGCACGGCTATCCGCTTCACCGTGGAGCCCCGCTATCTGCGGGGAACCAAGAAACTGGATCACAGCGAGGATACCAGGCATGCCTGGACCGCGTATGGCGCGAACTTCTCGGAATCATAAACCCCCAAACGTGTTAAGGACAGACAGCTTTCAAGGCCTGCATTACCATCTGCGTACCTTTGGGTGCCAGATGAACAAGCATGACTCCGAGCGCGTTGCTGGCATGCTTGAGGCCCTGGGCGCCCAGTATGACGATAAGGTCGAGTCTGCCGATATTGTGGTCTTCATGACCTGCTGCGTGCGTGAGGCCGCGGATGTGCGCCTGCTGGGCCAGGTCGCCTCGCTGAAGTGTTTGGAGCGAGCGCCTATCATCGCGGTGGGTGGCTGCATTGGGCAGCGCGACGGGGCAAAGCTGGTTGAGCAGCTCCCGCATATCGACGTGGTCTTTGGCACCCACAACATCGCCCGCCTGCCCGCGCTTGTTTTTGATGCCTTGGAGCAGGGAACGGCGCAGGTTGAGGTGTTGGATGACGTGGGGGCCCTTGAGCGGCCTGCCTCTGTGGAGGCGGCCACCGATTTACCCAGCCACCGCGAGCACAACTGGCACGCCTGGGTGCCCATCATGACCGGCTGCAACAACTTCTGTTCCTATTGCGTGGTGCCTTACGTGCGGGGCCGCGAGAAGAGCCGGCCGTTTGAAGAGGTTGTGGAGGAGGCCAGGCGCCTGGTTGCCGAGGGCGTTGTGGAGATAACCCTGCTGGGGCAGAATGTGAACTCCTATGGGCGCGACCTGTATGGGTCGCTGCGCTTTGCCGAGATGCTGCGGGCGGTGGGTGCGGTTGGCGTGGAGCGCCTGCGCTTTGCCACGAGCCACCCCAAGGACCTGAGCCCCGAGACCATCGCTGCCTTTGCTGAGACACCTGCGGTGATGCCGCAACTGCATCTGCCTGCACAGTCTGGCTCTGATGTGGTGCTGGCTGCCATGAACCGCGGTTATACCGCTGAGAAGTACGTGGGGCTGGTTGAAGCAGTGCGCTCTGCGTGTGGTGGGACTGGTGGATTGGGCAAGGACGTGGCTTTCTCGACCGACCTGATAGTGGGCTTCCCGGGTGAGACAGAGGCTGACTTTGAGGCGACAATGGACCTGGTGCGCACAGTGGGCTATTCGCAGGCCTTCACCTTTATCTACTCGCGACGTGAGGGAACGCCCGCGGCTTTGCTTGATGACCCCACGCCACGCGAGGTGATCCAGGAGCGTTTTGACGCCCTGGTTGCCCTTGTGCAGGACAGCGCCTATACGCAGAACCAAAAGGAGCTGGGAGCGGTGCTGCCGGTATTATTTGAAGGTGCGTCTAAGCGCGATTCCTTGGTTTTGTCCGGGCGTAGTCCCAAGAATCAGACCGTGCACGTGGAGCTGCCCTCGGGCGCCGTTGTGGAGGATTATGCCGGGCGGATCCGTGAGGTAGTTGTGGAAGAGGCCCGCACCTGGTATCTGCGCGGGCGCCTACTGGCGGACTGACATGCCACATGGAAATCAGGTCATCGCTGTTGTAGGGGCGACCGGCACCGGTAAGTCGGCGCTGGCTGAGGCGCTTGCAGTCAAGCTGGGTGGCGAGGTGGTTGGGGCAGATTCCATGCAGGTGTATAAGAGCATGGATATAGGAACCGCGAAGACACCCGTTGCTGAGCGCCGTGTTCCCCATCACTGTGTGGATCTGGTTGAACCGGGTTTCCCCTTTACCGCAGCGCTGTATCAGCGTGAGGCACGGGCGGCTATCGAGCGCTTGCTTGCGGATGGCGTGGTGCCGGTGCTCTGTGGCGGCACCGGACTGTATGTGCGCGTAGCTCTGGATGACTTTCATCTGGATGAAGGACGAGAAGAGGACGGGTGTGACAAAGGGGACGGACTTGACAAAGGGGACGGTCCCTTTGTCACACCCGTCCCCTTTGTCAAGTCCGTCCCCTTTGTCACACCCAAGCGCCTCGTCCCCTTTGTCACACCCCAAACATCCCGGGAGCAGCTGCTCGCCCGGGCTGAGGAACTGGGAGCGGAAGCCTTCCATGCAGAGCTCGCCTTGCTTGACGCGGAGAGTGCGGCCCTGATCCATCCGCATAACGTGCGGCGGGTGATCCGGGCCTTTGAGCTGCTGGAGCAGGGTACCAGCTACGCGAAACAACATGAGGGCTTCGACCGCTTTGAGGCCGTGTATCCTGCGCAATTTGTGGGTATTACCGTTGAGCATGAGGTGCTGTATGAGGTGATCGAGCGCCGGGTTGACCGCATGATAGCCGCTGGATTGCTGGATGAGGTGCGCGGGTTGCTGGAAGCGGGTTTTGCTGACGCACTGACTGCCCAGCAGGCCATAGGCTACAAAGAGCTGGTGCCGGTATTGGCTGGCGAGCGCACCTTGGAGGACGCAGTGGCCGAGATCAAGCAGAGCACGCGGCGTTACGCCAAGCGCCAGCGTACCTGGTTCAAGCGCGACGAACGCATCGCATGGATAGAGGCGACCGACCTACACCGCCAGGCGCTTGTCGGCAGGCTTTCGGGCGAGGAGTTCGCGCAGGCGTTGCTTGCAAAAACAGTCGACCTGCTAAAATAGAGTCAAAAGAAGAAGGGCTTTTGTAGTATGGAATTGTTCTTTACCAAGATGCACGGAACAGGCAATGACTTTGTCTTTATCGACGACCTGTCCCAGGAGATAGAGCTGTCCACCAAGCAGGTGCAGTTATTATGTGACCGCAACCTTGGCATTGGGGCGGACGGCGTTATTTTGGTGCGGCCATCTGAGCATGCTGACTGCGTTGCCTACATGCACTACATCAACAACGACGGCTCTCTGGCCGAGATGTGCGGCAATGGCGTGCGCTGCTTTGCGAAGTACCTGGTAGATAAGGGTTTTGTCGAGACCTGCGAGAGTTGTGGCAAGGGCAGCTTTATTGCCGATACGCTGGCTGGCAAACGCTCCATCAGCTTCACCATGGATGATGAGGGTCTGCTGCTTGAGGCCAGCGTTGACATGGGCGAGCCGGCCTTTGCGCCTGAGGATATCCCCACCACGCTTGCGGCTACCTCTGTGGTTGTGCGTGCTGCCTTGGTGGACGGTGAGGAAGCTGAGGAGCCAGCAGTGGTTGATGCCATGCTGGACACGCCTTTGGGTGAGCTGGCCTTCACCTGCGTGAATATGGGTAACCCCCATGCGGTGACCTTCTTTGGGGGAGCCGATGATACGGTCACGGGGTTGGATATCCGCGACGTTGGGCCGCTGCTGGTACAACATGAGGCCTTCCCCAAGCAGGCGAACATCGAGTTCGCTCAGGTGCTGCAGCAAGGCAGCGAGGCTGAGCCGGCAGAGATACGCCTGCGCGTCTGTGAGCGCGGTGTGGGGGAGACCCTGGCCTGCGGCACCGGCACCTGCGCTACGGTGGTTGCCGCTGTGGTCACCGGGCGCATTGCCACCCGCAAGGCCCTGGTACACCTGCCCGGCGGCGACCTGCTCATCGAGTGGCTTGCCAACAACCACGTTAGAATGACCGGCCCAGCCGTAACCGTCTATGAAGGGACCATCACACTGTGAGAACCGCAACCAACTTAGACCACCTGCCACCCTACCTGTTCGCCCAGATCGACGCCAAGCGCGATACGTTACGCTCCCAGGGCATCGAGGTCATCTCTTTGGGCATAGGCGACCCAGACATCCCCACGCCCACCCACATTGTGGACGCTATGGCTGCGGCTATCCGCAACCCAAAGAACCACCAGTATCCGGACTACGCCGGCTCCCTGGCCTATCGCACGGCCTGCGCCGCGTGGATGGAGCGGCGTTTTGGGGTAGCTGGGTTGGACCCAAAGACCGAGGTGCTCGCACTTATCGGGAGTAAAGAGGGCGTTGCCCATATCCACACGGCCTTTGTGAACCCGGGCGAGTATGTGCTGGCGCCGAGTATCGGTTACCCGGTGTATTCCGGCGGGGCCACGCTGATGCATGCGCATACGCACTTCTTAAAGATGCGTGCCGAGACAAACTGGCTGGCTGAGCTTGAAGACGTCCCGGCTGAGGTGCTGGCCAAGGCCAAGCTCCTCTTCTTGGGGTATCCCAACAACCCCACCGGTGCGGTTGCCACCCCGGAGTACTTTGACGCGGCGATTGCGTTTTGCCGTGAGCACGACCTGTTGCTGGTGCATGACAATGCCTATTCTGAGATTGGCTTTGACGGCTATGTGGCGCCGTCCATCCTGGAGCGCCCCGGCGCCAAGGAGGTGGCCATCGAGCTGTTCAGCCTGTCCAAGGCTTACAACATGACCGGCTGGCGCATCGCTTTTGCCTGCGGCAATGCCCAGGCCATACGCGCTCTGGGCACGGTGAAGAACAACCTGGACTCCGGGCAGTTCACTGCCATCCAGGATGCCGCCATCGTAGCGCTTGAGGGTGACCAGCAATGCATCGCCGACATGTGCGCTCTGTACCAGCGGCGCCGTGACCTGGTGTTGGGCGCGCTGACTGCCATTGGCATTGAGTGCGAGGCGCCTCGGGCGACCATCTACGTGTGGGCCAAGGTGCCTGCGGGTTATACCTCTGCGGAGTTCACCGAGAAGGTGCTGATGGAGGCCCACGTCATAGTGACGCCGGGCAGCGGTTACGGCCCGGACGGCGAGGGGTACATCCGCATCTCGCTGACCACCCCGGATGACCAACTGCTGGAAGCCGTTCGGCGCATAAAGGGGACGTTGGCGTAAGGACAGAAGGAACGGTTCAAGACAGAATGGGGACGGTTCTATTTTGGCCTTTTCAAGGCCAAAATAGAACCGTCCCCATTCTGTCTTGAACCGTTCCTTCTCGTGACAAAGAAGACCATGGCGATCATCATCACAAATCCAACCAGGTCGATAAGCGGGAACCGTGTACCCAGCCATACCCAGCTAAAGAAGGTGGCTGAGACCGGTTCGGCGGAGCCCAGCAGGCTGGCGCGCATCGGCCCTATGTCGGCTATGCCCTGGATGTAGAGGTAGAAGGCCCCAAAGGACCCAACCAGGATGGTGGTGATGAGCGCTGTCGCGCTGCCTAGTTCAAAGGTGACCGGGATGGTCCACGGGCGCACAACCACGGTGATGAAGATGCCGCCGATGAGCATGCTGAGGCCGGTTATGATGAGGGCGCTGTGGCGTTCGAGCAGCCTCTTTGGATAGATGGAATAGAAGGCCGAGGCGACCCCTGTTGCGATTCCCCATAACAACCCCAGAAGCGGCATCGCGATTGCCAGGGGGTTGCCGTGGGTGGCAAGGATGAACGTTGCGCCGATGGCCAGCACCAGGCCGATCGTCTCATGGATGCGGGGGAGCCGCCGCCCCACCGTGCAGGTGTATATCATCACCAGCACTATACCCAGGCACTGCAGGATGGTAGCAGTGCCTGCGTTGGTGTAGCTGATGGTCATCAGATAGGTTATCTGGCACAGGAAGAGGCCAAAGATGCCATAGATCGCCAGTTGACCCAGGGTCTTCCAGTCTTTGAGGATGGCGATCAACGCGGAGCGCTCGCGGATGAGGATAATGACGAGGAACAACAGGCCTGCGCTGAGCATACGTACGCTTGTCATGAAGAGGACCGGCATGTGGTAACGCTCTAAAAGTAGCTGGAAGCAAGCCCCGCTGAAGCCCCAGAGACTTGCACCAAGAAGCGTGCAGAGGACCCCGCGGACAAAGTGCTGAGGCCGCGCACTCATATCTGCTCGCTTGCACAGGCTCTACCACGCGTTATACCAGGTAACAACAACGCTTTCTCGTTTCTATTATCCGCTTGGACCAAGGGACCTTCACTTGCTGTCCTTGGTGTCAAAGAACGGTTCCTTGGTAAGCTGGTGGATGGTGTGGTGGACGTCAAGATACTGTCTGCCGCGGTGGATGAAACCGGGCAGGTCGCGGCTTGTCTCGCGGTGGTGCATGTTCACCATCACCTCATAGACGCGCAGGTTCTTCTTGAGGGCCGTGATGGTCATGCCCACCTCCACGCCGTAGCCTGCGGAGAAGGGGAGCACAGCCTGGAAGCACTTCCAGTTCAACGCACGTTGTCCACTGAGGGGCGCCTCGGCGCTGTAGCCGCCGCCCAGGTCGCGGATGGCCTTGCGGGCCAGGTTACGCACCACGCCAAAGCCTCCTGGTTCAGCGGGCTTAGGCAGTACACCGATGATCATGTCGGCCAGGTCATCCTCAAGCGGGCCCAACAGGTACTCGGCCTCGCTGGCGCTGATCCCCAGGTCCGCGTCCAGAAGGAGGACGGCGTCAAAGTCGTAGTTCCTGATCGCCTCGGCGCCTGCCTGAAGAGCAGCGCCCTTCCCCTGGTTCTGGTTGCTGCGAATGAGCCGGATGCCCTGGCGCTTGACGATCTTGTCCGTGCCGTCCGTGGAGCCGTCGTCGATGACTATCACCTTGGTGATGCTGGGAATCGACTGCACGGCCGCAAGCGTCTGGCCTATCAGGTCCGCCTCGTTGTAGGCGGGTATCAGGGCGAAAACGTTCATTTCCTCCTCCGTAACAGACCAAAGGCACGGGTGAGAAGACTGTCGACCATCTTGATCTCCGGGATCTTCAGCAGGCGACTCATCAGGTAGAAGACAATCAACGCGTACATGCCAAAAAAGGCGACCATGGCAAACGAGATGAGCGGGCCCTGCACCGTGCTGCCCATGAGGATGGTGAACGGCACCACTATGGCGATGCCGGCGGCAACAAGGGTCTTAGCGCCGTCCTTGACAATGCCGGTGAGGCCAAAGCTGCCAAGCTCCTTGTGGAGCACAAAGAGCATGATGGCGCAGAGCAGCGTGTACACGCAGAGGTCCGCAAGTGGCACCCCCACCAGGCCCAGACCCTCCCAGAGTCCAAAACCGGTGGTGAAGAAGCCATAGAGGGTGACGAGAAGGACGCGCCCCATGGCGTCGATTATGATGAAGCGCTTGAGGTCGCGCTTGGCGGTGAAGACGCGGTAGATGAACATGTAGGTCGCGTAGAAGGGCAGGGCGGTACACCAGACAGCAACCACCCGTGCTACTGTCTGGACATCCTGTGCAGTAAAGGCACCGGCGTGGTACAGCCCGGCAAGCTGGGTTGACAGGGTGAGGAAGATGGCAGCCAGCGGGATGATCAAAAACAGCGTGGTGCGCAGGCCCAGGCGGACATTGCTGCGGAAGCTGTCCCAGTCCTCAGCTGCCGAGGCCCTGCTCATCTCGGTAAGCAGGGCAGTGGAGAGGGCCACGGCTACCACACCATAGGGCAGCTGGAACCACAGCATGGCGTAGTAGTAGACAGAGCTGCCACTATCGGTTACCGCCAGCCCAAAGGCGTTCATGGCGCTGACGCCGATGATACTCATGATGATGAAGGCCACAACGGGTAGGGCGAGTTTGAGTGTGTCGACAAGGGCGGGGTCCTTGAGGTTGATGTAGAAGCGCAGGGGGATCCTCAGCTTGATGAGGGCTGGCAGCTGGACGGCGAACATGGCTACCACACCTAAGGTGGTGCCTACAGCTAACCAGACTTTTGCCGCCTGAGGGTCAAGCTTGACAATGAGAGGGTAGGTAAAAAGCGTGATTATGAGGACAAGGTTGTTGAACACCGGGCCAAGCGCCGGCCACAGGAATCTGCGATGGGCGTTGAGCAGGCCGTTGATGATGGCACCGATGCCGTAGAAGACTATCTGGATGGCAAAGAAACGGAAGAGGAAGATGGCGTTCTCAACGTTGAGGTCAGGGGTGGCAAAGGTTTGCGTGAAGATGACCTGGGGTGCGAAGATGGTGGCTAGCAGGGCGACCAGCGCCAGGGCGATGCCGCTGATGCTGAGGATGTTGGATGAGAAGGAGGCAGCGCCTTCTTTGCCGCGTTTTTGGAGTTGTGCCAGGTAGATGGGGAGGAAGGCGGTGGTGAGGATGCCTCCGCCTACCAGCTCATAGATCATGTTGGGCAGGTTGTTGGCTATGGTGTACTCAGAGGCGAAGAGTGTGGTTCCCAGGACCATAGCCGTAGCCACCGACCGCACCAGGCCGGTGACGCGGCTGAGCAGGGTTGCCACCGACATGGTGGCAGTGGAGCGCGCGACTGAGGGTTGGGCGTCGGTGGGGGCGCCGTTTGAGGTGGTGGGGACGGGGGGTTCTGTGGGGGGCGCTTCAGCCATCGCGCCCAACTCTGCACCCGTCTGCCCTAGGTTGCCACGCTCCGCCGCCTCTGGCGGCTCCGCTCGCAATGACGGGAGGTTTTCTTCAGCCGTCGCGCCCAACTCTGCACCCGTCTGCCCTAGGTTGCCACGCTCCGCCTCTGGCGGCTCCGCTCGCAATGACGGGAGGTCTGCAGCGGTCGCATGCGAGGAGCCCCGTAGTGACGAGAGGGCCTGTTGTTGGAGTTCGCGGAGCGAGAGGGCGGGGCCGTCGCCGGCGAGGATGCGGAGGTGCCAGCTGTGCAGGTCACAGACCAACCAGACCAGGCAGGCAACAGGGAAGATGAGCAGGACCGCAGGGGTGAAGGCGCCGGAGTCCTCAATAAGCAAGGTGATGAGTGCAAGCACACAGAAGACGGAGTAGGTCGAGCGGAAGGCCTGGTTGCGCTGCCAGAACTCCCGATAGCCTCCGGGTTGGAGGACGCGCAGCACCACCAGGAGGATGAAGAGGAAGATCAGGAAGATGATCAGCACCAGGGGCACGTTGTCTCGCATGAGGGAGAAGGAGTAGTACCAGACATCCCCTGCAAGACGGGAGATGATGGCCCATGGCCCCTGGTCCATCAGGGGGGCGACCTGACTCATATGCGAGGCCGGATTGAGGGCGACATCAAGATAGAGCGTACCAAGCGCCAACCCGACCGCCCCGGCGCAGAGCAGCACGGCCAACCACCAGTGCAGGCGTCGTCCGTTGAAGAGCCACCAGCTGACAAAACAGCCAAGGAAGCCCCAGACCAGCGGCCCGAAGCTGGCGCCGAACCAGGGGCTGGTGGCGATGAAGAGCAAGAACAGCGAACCCAGCGGGTAGAGCCACTTCTTGAACAAAGGGATGAAGCTGGCGGTGGGAAAGCGATTTATCAACAGACCGGAAAGGGCGATCCACGAGCCGAAGAGCATGGCGCCCTGCTCGTTACCTAAACCGTAGTAGCGTGAGCCCTCAGTGATGTCATAGGTGAAATAGCCCGCCGAATTGATGGGGCCGCCAAAGAGCTGTCCGGAGATGATGACCAGGATGGTCAGGCTGAAGAGCGCGATCAGTGAGTTCACCCACTTGGTCTTGAGGCCGATGAGCAGGGCGACCAGGGAGATGACCGTGACCCAGACAACCATGGCGATGACCAGATGGGCGGGTGTTGGCTGTGCGGGCAGGTAGGAGAACATGAGGAAGCTCGCAATTGGGAAGGCCAGGACAATGAGCCAGAGGATGCGCGTTGCCGGGATGAGCGCGCCGCGCGAGCCGGGCTTGGTGCGACGGCCAAGGAAGAAGAGCACAATGGAGAGGGCGAAGGCGATGAAGACCAGGGTGAGGAAGGCGAAGTTGGCCGCCACCCGGGTAGCGAGCACGCTTTCTGTGGTGGCTTTCTCGTGGATGAGGCGTTGGATGCGCTCAAGCGGGCTGCTGTCTGCCTGGGTACTGCGCATGGTGGCGTTGAGGTAGAGGCTGTTGGGCGCGGATGTGGGGCCGTTGGTTGCGGATGCGGGGCTGTTGGGCGCGGTGCTGTTGCCCTGGGCCAGCAGCACCAGGTCTGCGGAGGTGATGAGGCCGTCCCGGCGCGTGATGTCAGAGGTGAGGAGCCCCTCGTAACCGCCACCGTAGATGATGACGGGGGTCAGCTCTGTTGAGGGGGCGGCCGGAGCCCTGCTGTCGAAGAGCGGGGCCGTGACGATCACCAGCGTGGCATCCTTGGGCAGCTCGGTGTTGATGAAGCCCTGGATGGCGTAGAGGACAAGGGGGAACTCTGCGTTCTCTGAGCAGTAATAAAGCCCTGCATCGCTGCTTTCAGCCAGTTGCGAGACACCCCAGTCCATGGGGGCGCTGAGGTTCGCGAAGGCCACATCATCCAGCCATTGCAGGCCGGTCATGTCCGACTGTTTGGCGTAGAGCTCCTGCAGTCGATCCCAGGTGAGATTGGGGAGGTAGAGTATGACCACGGGTGTCTCAGCATCGGGGGGCAGCGCCCTGGTTGCTGTGATGGCGTAGTCATCCTGGGGGGTGACAGGCGTGAGCGCATATGCCGGTGCAGGTGCGACCACTGCTGCCTGCACCAAGACCACGCCCAGCAACAATGGCAGCAAAAAGACCCAGATAGAACGCCCTACGCGCCTGAGAATCAACATCACACCATGATACGGCATTCAGCAGGGTAAAGGGAAATTGTGCACATAACGAGGCAGGCGAGGCATACTTCAGCCATCTTGCCCAAACCACACATCTGCGGCCCTAGGTTGCCACGTCGCGCCCAAGGGCGCTCCTCGCAATGACGGATAGGTGTGTGCACGTGCGTGTGGGGTGTCATGTGCGTGTGGGGTGGCAGTGTTGAACGGCAGTGTGGAGCGGCAGTGTGGGGTGGCAGTGTGGGGTGGCATGTGCAACATAAAAAAGGTGGTTGTGTTAGACTGTTTTTCCAGTGGTTTTTCCGCTGGCGAAAGGTTGAAACGTTTGTGATCGGCGTTTTGGTTGCTCTCATATTCTGCGTGGTAATCCCCGTGGTCATCATGGCCATGCTTGTTCCCTCACTCGACAAAACCGCACCTAAAACAAGTAATTATCGCGGTGTCCTGGTGTACAACGGGCTGGGCATAGTCTGGTTCATCTGGCTGATCAGCTTCTGGGTGGGCGCACAGCTTTTAGTGGTCCTGCATTTCGACCTCCCGCCCTGGATAAGATATCTTGAGCGGCTCTTCCCGGTTGTGGCAGGCTCCTGCGCCTTTGGCCTGTTTGATGACTGGGCCGGCAGCAATCAGATCAAGGGCTTCAAAGGCCATCTCACCGCCCTACTGCACGGCCACCTTACCACCGGTGGGCTCAAGTTCCTGGGGATTGGCCTGCTGAGCCTGTTCTTGGCGATCTCGCTCTACTATGACGGCGTTGCTTCGATCCTGCGCGTCGCTCTTGTCACCTGTGTCATCGCCCTGGCCGCCAATCTGATGAACCTCTTTGACCTGCGCCCGGGCAGGGCGGGGAAGATGTACCTGCTTGGCCTGGTAATCGCCTTTCTCTGCATAATCGCCTTTGGATTGCTGGAAGTGTTAGGTTGGTGGGGTTTGCTGGCGCTGCTGCTTGCCGCGCTGGGCCCCCTGCTGGCCGTCTGGCGTTTCGACCTTGCCGAGAAGGGCATGATCGGGGATGCTGGGGCTAATTCCATGGGCGTCTTTCTCGGCTTCCTCTTTGCCACCTCACTGCCGGTGTGGGGCCTGGTTGTCTCGGTGGTGGGGTTGGCCCTGGTCAACCTACTCAGCGAGCGGGTCTCCTTCAGCAGGATCATAGAGCGTAACAGGGCGCTCACGGCTTTGGATAATCTAGGGCGGAAGAAGGAGTAGGGCGGTGGAATTGTGAGTTGTGTGGACGACAACCGTCACTGACCCGTACAAACGACGGTAGGCCCCGGGTCAAGCCCGGGGTGACAAACGCAAGTCCGGGGTGACAAACGCAAGCCCGGGGTGACAAACGCAAGCCCGGGGTGACAAACGCAAGTCCGGGGTGACAAAAAGAAGCCCGGGGTGACAGAAGGAGTGTTTACCGGGGTGACAGAAGGAATACTTACCGGGGTGACAGAAGGAAGGAAACAGGAGAACAGCATGGCAAAGCATATCTTTGTGACAGGGGGCGTGGTTTCTTCGCTAGGCAAGGGGATCACAGCCGCCTCATTGGGGCATCTGCTCAAGGCGCGTGGTTACAAGGTGACCATGCAGAAGGCCGACCCGTACCTCAACGTGGATCCGGGCAATATGAGCCCCTTCCAGCACGGTGAGGTCTTTGTCACCGACGACGGGCATGAGGGCGACCTGGACTTGGGCCACTACGAGCGTTTCATTGACGAGAACCTCAGCCGCGAGTCCAACTTCACCGCTGGATCGATCTACCAGTCCTTGATCGCGCGCGAGCGCCGGGGTGACTTCTCGGGGGGAACCGTGCAGGTCATCCCGCATATGACCAACGCCATCAAGGAACGCATGACCCGTATCGCTGAGCAGAGCAACGCCGACATAGTCATCACCGAGATAGGCGGCACGGTGGGTGACATCGAGTCGCTGCCCTTCATTGAGGCCGCGCGGCAGTTCAAGATGTCCAAGCCCCTGGGCGACGTGCTGTTCATCCACGTGACGCTGGTGCCTTACATCCCCGCGGCCCATGAGCTGAAGACCAAACCCACACAGCATTCCGTCAAGGAGCTGCGTTCCATTGGCGTGCAGCCTGATTTTATCGTTTGCCGCTGTGACCATGACCTGGCAGACCACGTGCGCGAGAAGATCGCGCTGTTCTGCGACGTGCGCACGGACAAGGTGATCAATTGCATCGACGCGCAGAGCATCTACCAGGTGCCGTTGAACCTGTATGCGCAGGGTTTCGACACCAAGGTGCTTGAGGCCTTGCAGCTGGAGCCGTCCACCATCGACCTTGAGGAGTGGCAGGCCTATGTCGACAGAAGCCAGCAGTTGCAGGGTGAGGTCGATATCGCCGTGGTGGGTAAGTACGTCTCTTTGCCGGATGCCTATCTGAGCGT
>WRHL01000022.1 GCA_009783245.1 Coriobacteriia bacterium | reverse complement strand
CGTACTCCCCAGGCGGGGCACTTAATGCGTTAGCTGCGGCGCGGAAAGAATGATCTCCCCACACCTAGTGCCCATCGTTTACGGCTAGGACTACCAGGGTATCTAATCCTGTTTGCTCCCCTAGCTTTCGCGCCTCAGCGTCAGTTACGGCCCAGAAAGCCGCCTTCGCTACCGGTGTTCCTCCCAATATCTGCGCATTCCACCGCTACACTGGGAATTCCACTTTCCTCTACCGAACTCAAGCCTGCCAGTTTCAGGTGCGGCTGGGGGTTGAGCCCTCAGATTTAACACCTGACTTAACAAGCCGCCTACGCGCGCTTTACGCCCAATGAATCCGGATAACGCTTGCTCCCTACGTATTACCGCGGCTGCTGGCACGTAGTTAGCCGGAGCTTCTTCTGTAGGTACCGTCATAATCTTCCCTACTGAAAGCGGTTTACAACCCGAAGGCCTTCATCCCGCACGCGGCGTTGCTGCGTCAGGCTTTCGCCCATTGCGCAAAATTCCCCACTGCTGCCTCCCGTAGGAGTTTGGGCCGTGTCTCAGTCCCAATGTGGCCGGTCGGTCTCTCAACCCGGCTATCCATCATCGCCTTGGTAGGCCGTTACCCCACCAACAAGCTAATGGACCGCGAGCCCATCTTCTGTCGTATGCGCTTTCCCATTTCTGCCATGCGGCAGGCACGGAGTATCCGGTATTAGCCCGAGTTTCCTTGGGTTATCCCAGAACAGAAGGTAGGTTGCTCACGTGTTACTCACCCGTTCGCCACTCTATACACCCCCGAAGGGGCTTTAATCGTTCGACTTGCATGTGTTAAGCACGCCGCCAGCGTTCATCCTGAGCCAGGATCAAACTCTCCGTTTCAAAAACAGCCGTTTGGCTGTTACGAACATAAGTTTGAATCTTGGTTTTTTTGTGTCATTACACAGGGACCTTTTAATTGGTATGTGCATTGACGGGTTCTCACTTGGCTTCCGTAACATTCTAATGTCTTTATGCTTTGTCAACTGCGTTCTCTGCCTGCGGTCACGTATTCATATACGCTCCCTTGTCAGATCGCTTGTTTCCGCGCCTAAAGCCATTAGCTCCGTT
This sequence comes from Coriobacteriia bacterium, assembly GCA_009783245.1. Lineage (GTDB taxonomy): Bacteria > Actinomycetota > Coriobacteriia > Coriobacteriales > UBA8131 > WRHL01. The sequence goes on along the minus strand of WRHL01000022.1, from coordinate 25,885 downwards.
ACGGTCATAAAGCAAAAATGCTTTACTGTCTTCCATCACAGTATCCAGTTTTCAAAGTGCAAAACCTCTTCTTTCATGAAGAAAGCGGACACAAACCCTCGTCCGATTTCCCATTAGTCCCGCGCTTTTCACAGAATTCGTGCGCAAGACGCAACGAGATATACTAGCTGCGTCTGACATCGATGTCAATAAAAATCTCGGAGAAATTGGATATTAAATCGATGATCACTGCCGCGTTTGGCGCGGACTGTAAATTTTACCCCAATTCAAGGCTTGGAACAATAGTACAATGGCTAAAAAAACATAGCAGAAAGGTAACCATTCCTTGCGTTCACTCCAAGATAAACAAGAAGTATTCCTGAGCTGTATAAAACAGTTTCCCAAGGTTGCGGTAGCCTTCAGCGGAGGTGTAGACTCTTCCCTTCTCCTCTACCTCGCCCACAGTGAACTGGGGGATGCCTGCGTTGCAATCACAGCTCGCTCTCCCCTCTTTCCTGCACGTGAGCTACATGAAGCAGAATCATTCTGTGAAGCATACGGAATCAAGCACCTCCTCGTGGAGCATGACATCCTTTCCGTTTCCGACTTCACATCAAATCCACTTGATCGCTGTTATCTCTGCAAGAGAGACATGTTCCTGCGCATGAGGGACCTCTCAGATAAGAACGGCTTCCCAACCCTGCTTGAAGGCTCCATAGTTGACGATGAGAGCGATTACCGTCCAGGCAGGAAGGCTCTTCTTGAGCTACAGGTGATCAGCCCTTTGTTAACGGCTGGATTCACTAAAGAGGATGTACGTACGCTCTCGAGGGAACTGGGGCTTCCATCTGCAGAGAAACAGGGCTTTGCCTGCCTCGCCTCGCGTATTCCCTTTGGAGAATCAATCACTCTAGACAGGCTAACGCGCATCGACAGGGCAGAGCAATTCCTTCTCGACGAGGGTTTTCACACGGTACGCGTCCGCTTGCACGGAGAACTAGCCCGCATAGAGACTGATGAGGCTGGTATGGCAGCCCTTTCTGATCCAGCGCTGCGGCAACGCGTATCCGCTGCTTTCTCAGGGTTAGGATTCAGCTTTACAACACTTGACCTGATGGGCTATCAGACGGGGTCGATGAACTACTTGGTGAAATCATCACCGACTACAACCAGTATGTCCCCGTTGAATTCATAGCCGCCGTTAGAAGCAAGGACCCTGCCGTATCCCATGCGCTGCCGGATATTCTCAGCTACTTGCCTATGGTTCGGGTCTTTATAGATTATGAGCGAGTTAGGGTAGACGTACGCGTTTGTGTTGCCCACTTCCCCATCCTGGTAGCCAGCTATACTGAGCATGTCTGAGATGCTCCTTGCGCATCCATCGACACCACAGCCGTTGCGTACGTCGACAACATAGTCACTGGTTTTGATATCAGTCAGCTGTCCCCCTGTCATATCTTGAGCGGGGTTGAAATCGGATGTATAGGAGTCGGGTACGAGGCCCGCGTATGCGTCTTCCTGTGGAGGAGGATACGTACCGGAATCTAAGGCGTTGATCAGCTGATACCACGAGTATGAGTCGGCTACAACATAGGATATTTCATTTATCGTAGGCATGTCTGAGACAGGGACGTGATAGGTGAGGATGTCGCTTTCCTGCATGCCTTTCATGTTCTGGGCGACGTTGATGATCTTCCCCATGCTCATGTTGGTATAGGTTATGTCAGCAATACTCGAGAGGGCAGAAGCGATTGTCGCAGGATCGGATGCGAGGATCTGCTTGACCAGCGCCTGGAGGAAGGTCCTCTGGTTGGCCTGGCGTTGGAAGTCTCCGATAAAGAAATAGCGGGATCGACAGAAAGCCAGGGACTCTCTTCCTGTCAGTTTTTGCAGCCCTTGATAGATCTCAACACCTCCCAGGTTCTCGTCCCCTACTATGTCTACCGGGACATCCACCCAGACGCCTCCAAGGGTATCCACAATATCGATCAGACCCCAGAAGTTGACCTGGGCGAAGTAGGCGATGTCAACACCAGCGAATTCTGAGACGGTCTTGATACAAAGAGAGACGCCTGTCTCGTCATCGAACTGCTCGCCATAACTATAGGCGGCATTGATCTTATCCATGCCATAGTCTGGTATGTTCACGTAGAGGTCACGCGGGATCGAGACCATTGCAGCTTTACCTGCCATGGGGTCCACGCGCACAAGGATGAGGGTATCCGTTCTGGAATACCCTGGCTCCCACTCGGTCTCGTCGGTACCCATCAAAAGGATCCAGAAGGGCTCCTCCTCTGTCAGCGGCTGTACAAAGAGGTTTTCATAGACTCCTTCAGTGAAACTTACGGATTCGCCAGACAAGGAGGTAGAGAGCTTATTATTAATGACGATTGTATAGATACCAACCGCTACAACGGCGGCGATAAGCAACGATGTCGCTACAACCGCAACGCCTATGAGAATGCTCTTCCTGCGGGAACGGCTTTTACGCAACCGCGCGTATCCATCTGCGGAATTACGGCGGGATAACCTGTTAACCTCGACATTCGTGCGTGAACGTGCCGACACGAGGTTGACCTGACTTGGAGTAGTATTGCTCCTGTTTCGCGAATAACGCGCGTATGCCGCCATACGGGAAGCTCCCTATTGCTCATTTAGTAAAGTTATAATCGGCTATTCTCTGCCAATCGGCTATTTCTTTTTTACTGAAGTACTATTATCGCATATCGCTGCGATTATCGCATCTCACTAATGTCGCTTTGCAATCAGGCTGTAGGAATCCAGCATCTGTTTGAAACGTATACCGATAGCTTTAGGCAGTTTTACGAGTGATGTGGGCGCCTACTGATGCGAGCTTTTCTACAAAATCCTCATAGCCTCTGTCGATGTGTTCTATGCCAGCGATGTCAGTCTGGCCTTCGGCAACCAGGCCGGCCAATACCAAGGCAGCGCCTCCCCTGAGGTCTGGTGAACGCACCGGGGCTCCTGAAAGGCGCTTGATCCCGTTTATGAAGGCGTGATGTCCCTCTATGCGGATCTCAGCACCCATGCGTCCTATCTCATCTGCGAACATGAAGCGGTTTTCGAAGACGTTCTCAGTGACAACACTGCGGCCATCTGCAAGCACATCTAACACCATGAACTGTGCCTGCAGGTCTGTGGGGAACCCGGGATGAGGGAGTGTCTGGATGTCGACCGGTTGTATGATGCCATCATGACTGATGGTTATCCCTTCATCTGAGACTGAGAGTTCAGCACCCATGGCCTTCAGCTTTGAGAGGGCCATCTCAAGATGCTGAGGTTGCACGCCACGAACCGTGAGTGGTCCCTTGCCCAGCATGCCAGCGACCAAAAAGGTGCCTGCCTCGATACGGTCGCCTACGGTGGAGAAGCCCTTGACGGGCCTTAACTCACTGGTTCCCTCGATCTCGATGGTAGGTGTTCCCGCTCCGGATATCTGAGCTCCCATCTCTATAAGGAAATCAGCAAGATCCACTATCTCCGGCTCCCTTGCAGCGTTATCGATAGTGGTCTTTCCTTGTGCCCTGGTTGCGGCCATCATGAGGTTTTCCGTAGCGCCTACGCTGGGAAAATCCAGGATGACTGGAGCTCCTGAAAGCCCGTTTGGGATGGAAGCCTCTATGAAGCCATGCTCTGTCTCGAATACCACCCCTAAGGCCTCAAGCCCGGAGATATGCATGTCAAGCTTCCTTGAGCCTATCTGACATCCTCCCGGCATTGCCACATGTGCCCTCCCAAAGCGTGCGACTAGAGGCCCGAGTACCGCTATTGAGGCGCGCATCTGTGCGACGAGCTCATAGGGGGTGTGGACCGAATCCACCGTTGCGGTGTCTATGGTTACCTGATGCTTGCCGAAGACAACCTGTGCTCCCAGATTTGTGAGGACCTCGCCCATCAAGGTGACATCGGAGATGATGGGCACATTCATGATGGTTGAGGACCCAGGCGCCAACAGGGTAGCAGCCATAAGCTTGAGTACGGAATTCTTCGCTCCCGCAACTATGACTTCACCCTTGATAGGGTAACCACCCTGTACGATGATCAGTTCTTCTGACAAAGCTTTACTTTCTAGAGGGCGTTGGTGAGTTGGTTCTCCAACAGCGTATACCAGGCTATCTCATCGCGGAAGAATACGGATCGTGAATCCCCCTCGGAGAGAGCCGCGAATTTTTTCTCGTTCTCTGCTTTTGCAAGCTGGACCTGCTCGAGGTCTAGCTTTCCTACGGCCTCAGCGCGGTCAGCCAGGACTACCACCTGTCTTCCATCAGCCTCCACATAGCCACCTGCTACCGCAAAGGCCAAGGACTCGCCCTGCTCTTCTCTTTTCACGCGTACCACACCAAGTTTGAGGGTGCTCATAACTGGGGCACGGCGTGCCAGTATGCCTATCTCACCCTCTGATGCGGGTACGGAGACAAAGTAGACCTGGTCAGAGAACAGGGATTTCTCAGGTGTCACTATCTCGCAGCTGAAGGTGCTCATATCAGGCGCTCTTCAACTTCTCTGCAGCCTCGTAGACCTCCTCGATGGCCCCTTTGTAGCGGAAGGCCTGCTCGGGGATGTCGTCGCAATGACCGTCTATGATGGCTGCAAAGCTGCGGATGGTATCTTCCAGCTTGACGTATTTTCCGGGGTTGCCGGTGAAGACCTCAGCTACATGGAAGGGTTGGCCCAGGAACTGCTGTATCTTGCGGGCGCGGGTAACGGTGAGCTTCTGCTCTTCTGAGAGCTCGTCCATACCAAGGATGGCGATGATATCCTGCAGGTCGGAATAGCTTTGCAGGACTTCCTGTACAGTGACGGCAACACGATAATGCTCATCACCCAGGACCTCTGCGGAAAGCGCACGTGAGGTCGATGCGAGCGGATCGACTGCCGGGTAGATGCCAAGCTCAGCAATAGAACGCGAGAGGACGGTGGTGGCATCCAGATGGATGAAGGCTGTAGCTGGCGCCGGGTCGGTCAGGTCGTCTGCGGGTACATAGATAGCCTGCACTGAGGTGATGGAACCGGTGGTGGTGGAGGTGATGCGCTCCTGCAGGTCTCCCATCTCTGTGGAGAGGGTGGGTTGGTAACCCACGGCAGAAGGCATACGGCCGAGCAAGGCGGAGACTTCTGAGCCTGCCTGCGTGAAGCGGAAGATGTTGTCGATGAAAAGGAGGACGTCCTGCCCCTGGTCACGGAAATACTCCGCAGCGGTCAGGCCAGCCAGGCCAACGCGCAGACGGGCTCCGGGAGGCTCATTCATCTGCCCGTAGACCAGGCAGGTCTTCTTGATGACACCCGACTCGCTCATCTCGTTATAGAGGTCGGTGCCCTCACGGGTGCGCTCGCCCACGCCTGAGAAGACGGATGTGCCGCCATGCTCCTGCGCAAGGTTGTTGATGAGCTCCATGATGATGACGGTCTTGCCAACACCGGCGCCGCCGAAGAGGCCCGTCTTGCCGCCCTTGATATAGGGCTCGAGCAGGTCGACTACCTTGATGCCGGTCTCGAATATCTCGGTGGAGGTGGTGAGTTCTTCAAAAGGAGGAGCCGGACGGTGGATGGGATAACGCAGCTTGATGTCCGGCATCTCGCCGCCGTCCACCAGGTCACCGGTCACATTCCAGATGCGGCCGAGGGTCTCGTCGCCTACCGGCACCATGATGGGTGTGCCGGTGTCAACAGCCTCAATGCCACGCTGCAGGCCATCTGTGGAGGACATAGCTACCGTGCGCACGATATTGCCCGGAAGGTGCGTCTCGACCTCAAGCACGATGTCTATCGGGCCAATGGGCGATTCAGCCTTGACGGTGAGGGCGTTATAGATCGATGGAATGGATTCAGCAGGGAATTCAACATCCACGACCGGCCCCACCACACGGACGATTTGTCCAACGTTCATAGCAGTGTCCTTTTCCTTGGTTGTCATTTCTAATCCTCCAATGCTGCCGCACCGCCGACGATCTCTGTGATCTCGGTGGTGATGGCGCCTTGACGTGCACGATTGAAGACCCTTGTCAGGGTGGTAAGTATCTCTGAAGCATTGTCGGTTGCGGATTTCATTGCCTTACGACGCGCACCCTGTTCGCCAGCAGCTGAGTCCAACAGCGCATGATAGATGCGTGTCTGCACGTAAGCGGGTAAAAGCTCATTGAGCACCGCGTCCATTGAGGGCTCGTATTCCACGTAGCCATGCATCTCGTCTGCCGAGGAGACATCCTGCGCGGCGCGGCGTGCCTGCTTCATCTTCTCGCTGGCTCCAGCAGCAGCAGCCTTGGCGCTCTCATCCAGATAGACGGCCTCTTCCTCACCTTCACCCACCTCATGGACCTTAATGGTGTCTATGGGAAGGATCTGCTCGGTGGTCAGCACCTGGTCGGCAACGTTCTTTGCGTGGTTATACAGGATGACGACCTGATCGATCTTGTTGTTCACATAGCTATCAATGACATAGCTGGCTATCTCGCGCGCCTGATCGATGGTAGGGTCTGCACTGAGGTCCTTGAAAGAAAGGGCTATGGGCAGCTTGCGGTAATTGAAGTAACCCAAAGCTTTCTTGCCACAGGTTATGATGTCACACTCGATTCCAGCAGTCCTCATCTTGGTGATGTACTTGTCGGCGGCGCGTAGGACGTTGCTGTTGAAACCACCGGCAAGCCCTCGGTCAGAAACAACAACAATGACAGCTACCCTGTTGGAGTCATTCACCGTTGATAAGAGCGGGTTCTCATTACCGCTGGAAAGTGTGGCAACGCTGCGCAGTACCTCCACCATCGCAACAGCATAGGGGGTTGCGGCAATGATACGGTCCGTTGCCCTCCTGATCTTTGCGGTGGCAACCATCTCCATTGTACGCGTGATCTGCTTGGTCGATTGGACCGAGTTTATCCTTCTCTTAATGTCGCGCAGGGATGGCATCTATCGACCTACCCTTCGACCGTGAATTGACCCTTGAAGGTGACGATCGCCTCTTTGAGCAGCTCCGCGGTCTCATCGGAAAGCTTCATCTCAGCGAGGATAGCGGTTCCGATCTCTGGGCGGGTGGAACGGAGGAAACGCAGGAGCTCTTCTCTGAATCGCGTGATGACCTCTACAGGCAGGTCGTCCAGGAAGCCCTTGTTGCCCGCGAATATGGCCATGACCTGCTCCTCGACCGGCATGGGCACATAGCGGCCTTGCTTGAGAAGTTCGGTCATACGGGCGCCGCGGCTCAGCTGGTCCTGTGTCGCCTTGTCGAGGTCTGAGCCGAACTGAGCAAAGGCCTGGAGCTCGCGATAAGCGGCAAGATCGAGGCGCAGGGAGCCTGCGACCTGTTTCATGGCCTTGATCTGGGCGCTCGATCCCACGCGCGACACCGAGATACCTACGTTGACAGCCGGACGCTGTCCCTGGAAGAACAGGTCGGACTGCAGGAATATCTGACCGTCGGTAATGGAGATCACGTTTGTGGGGATATAGGCGGAGACGTCTCCAGCCTGTGTCTCTATTATAGGCAGGGCGGTCAAAGAGCCGGAGCCGTTCTTCTCGGAGAGCTTCACCGCACGCTCGAGAAGACGGGAGTGCAGATAGAACACATCTCCAGGATAGGCTTCGCGGCCAGGCGGGCGGCGCAGGGTCAACGACATCTGACGGTAGGATACCGCCTGCTTTGAGAGGTCATCATAGATACAGAGCACATGACGGCCGGGATTCTCTGCCGAGGCAGGTTTCCCGTCCTCGCCGTTATAGATGAAGTATTCACCGATGGCAACGCCAGCCATGGGCGCAATATATTGCAAAGGAGCGGAATCTGAGGCAGTCGCTGAGACGACGATGGTGTACTCCATGGCTCCGAAACGCTCGAGCGTCTCAACGACCGTTGCCACCGTAGACGCCTTCTGCCCTATGGCGACATAGATACAGATGAGGTTCTTCCCCTTTTGGTTGATGATGGTGTCAACAGCGATAGCTGTCTTACCGGTCTGGCGGTCGCCGATGATGAGCTCGCGCTGGCCACGGCCGATGGGAATCATCGAGTCGATGGCGATGATGCCGGTCTGCACCGGCTCATTGACTCCCTGACGCTCGATGACGCCCGGAGCCCTGAATTCCACCGGTCGATAGCCCTCTGCCTGGATGGGACCCTTGCCGTCGATGGGCTCCCCAAGCGGGTTGACAACGCGGCCAAGGAAATCCTTCCCCGAGGGGACCTCGACGATGCGGCCGGTTGTGCGCACCTGATCGTTTTCCTTGATGGAAGTGACATCGCCCATCAAAACGGCGCCGACCTCATCTTCTTCGAGGTTCTGGGCAAGGCCGAAGACCGTTTTCCCATCCTCTCCGATGAATTCGAGCAACTCACCGGACATGGCGCCCTTGAGCCCGTCGATGCGAGCGATACCGTCACCGATCTGGATGACCGTACCTACCTCACGAGACTCGACACTGGTCTTTATAGAATCGAGCTGCTTTCGCAGGATCTCATCTATCGACGTAGCGGATATCTCTGTCATTTATCTCTTCTTTCTCTCTACTTCACTACCATTTCTGGACTAGAGCTTTTCTTGCACTAGCCAACTGCGTCTGCACGCTCGCATCGATCCTACTCCCATGCGTGCTGATAACTATGCCCCCCAGCAAGGAGGCGTCTATATGCTCTCGCAGTAACACGGTCTTCCCAAACTGTGATGAAAACCTCTTCTTGATGCTCTCACGCAGACCATCGTCCAGCTCGACCACGGTTGTCACATCCAAGATGACCGCGTTTAAGGTTTCCTCTAAAAGCTCAAGGTAGCGCTCATTTATCCTGCCAAGGATTCCCAGGTCATCACGCTCTACCACCACGGACAGCACAACTAACAACTCTTCACGGAAGCCCGTGAAGACTTCTCTGAGGATCGCTGCTCGCGATTCAGGAGTCAGTGTGTGGTCAGTCAGTGTGTTCCGAAGCTCCAGATGCCCTCTAGTAGTTGTAAGCACCTGCTCCAACTCACCTGAAGCAGCGAATCTCGCAGCATCATCTGGCAGGGCCTCAAGTAGGGTCTGCGCGTAGACAGTCGACTTCTTGCGTATGAGCGCGCGATCAATTGGCATTGAGGTTCCCCGCCTCCGCAAGGTAGTGCTCAATGAGCCTGCGATGATCGCTTTCATTAAGATCCGAGCCGATCAGACGCCCTGCAATCGAGACAGAGAGGTCCGCAACACTGCTCTGAAGCTGTGCGATAGCGGCCTTCTTCTCAGTCTCTATGGCGGAGTTCGCTCTCTCGATCAACAAGCGAGCATCTTCCTGGGCCTGGGTCATGATCTCAGCCCGTAATGTATCGCCGGTTACTTTTGCATCCGCGATGATCTGTGTCGCCTGTTTCTTTGCCTCATCGAGTTGCAGCTTGTTCTCCTCGAGAATGTGCTCACTCTCGATTCGTGCGGCTTCAGCGCGCTCCAATGAATCCTTTATGGTAGCGGTCCGCTTGTCGATCATACCGATGAATGCGGGCCAGCCGAACTTCGCCAGTATGACCCAGAGCACGATGAACCCGATGAGCATGGGGATCCACTCTCCCAGCGAGGGGAAGAGCAGGCCAACACCCATAGCGCTTCCACCGCCCTCCTCCGCTTCACTGGCGAAGGCAAGGACAGGTAAGGCAAGCAGCGATATCATCGCTAATGTTGCTGCAGTCAACAGTCTCTTCAAGGTAGTTCTCACGTATACACCTCCAGTCAGCCGCAATCTACTTGCAACCAACGTAGGGAATCATGCCATTGCAACAAATGCGAGGACGAATCCAAGCAGGCCAAGTGCCTCCGCCATTGCAGCTCCCATGATGAACACGGTGAAGATCCTGCTGTACATCTCAGGTTGACGAGCGATGGCAGTCGTAGCGCCAAAGGCGGTGAGACCGACACCGACACCACCACCGATTGCCGCCAAGCCAAATCCGATAGCAGCGATACCAATACCTGAAATAACCACGATTCCTCCTTACTTCAAGTCAAGGCTTATCCTTGACAGTGCTTTCCTGTTGTGGCTTTCTACCTCAACAGTACTCTTCTATCTAATAAGCGGATTCCCGCTTATCCCCAAACTCAGTGCTCCGATGTGGCAAGCAAAACGTAGATACTCGAGAGCAGCGTGAATACGTATGCCTGGACACAGGCGACGAAGACTTCCAGTGCGTAAAGGACGGTGAGCAACAGCAACCAGAGGATGCCGATTATCGAGAAGGGCAGCGCCGCAAGGCTCAAGGTGGTTATCAGCGGTTGGATGAAGAGCGCTGTCAGTATTGCCAGCACGCCGAGGAGAAGATGTCCAGCGAACATATTGGCAAAGAGACGGACGGACAGCGTTGCGAGGCGCAAGAGCATGGAGATGAACTCCAGAAGCCATATGAACCACGAGAGCGGGGCGGGCTTGATGCCCTTTGGCGCCAGAGCTGCGAGGTAATGGAAGCCGCCCTTAGTCTTGACGCCATGGTAGGTGAAATAGACAAAGGAGATCAAAGCAAGGGTCAAGGTTGTCCCCATGGTGCCAGTCGCAGCCTTTGACCCAGGGATGAGTCCTACAAGGTTCGAGAGCAATATGAAGATGAAGAGGGTAAGGAAGAACGGCATGTGCTGCTTTGCAGCATTGCCCAAGACACTGGTCCCAACCTCTTTCTGGGAGAATTCGACGAAGAACTCGACCACACCGACAAAGCGGTTCTTAGGAACCAGTGACAACTGGGATTTGGCAGAGAATACCACGACGAAAACAAGAAGGATAATCAAGACGATGTAGGGGGTGTAGGTGGTAATCTGGCCGTAGAGTGAGCCGCTCGCCACTGTTTGCAGTAATACCCCTACCTCATGCTGTAGCTCTTCAAAAGGATTCACGTACTTCCCTTCTTCAAGACCTCATCTTCCTTGCCTGCGCCAATACATAGGCTCCTGTAGATAGCAGGAATACGATAACGCAGGTCACCGCGAAGACCAGGAGGTACTGAGGCGCCAGATACCAACAGAGGATCATCGCGATAAGTATGAGAATGAACGATATGACAGGTATCATCAACATTAGCGCCAGGTTTACAGCGCCTGCCCCTTTGCTGTCATTACGGACAGCCCTGCTCAAGAGAACGTAGGGGACGCACCCGATAATTCCAGCCAAGCCGCCAAGCGCTGCTGCCAGAATCTCCAAGTCGCGTTTTCCTCCTGCCCGTCGTCATTCCAAACCGTGTGAATGATACCAGAAGAGAAGCAGGTTTTGGGTGGGCTCGAAGCTAAATTCCATGGAGTTCCCGAGTAAAAGCGCGAGTGTCAGGTTTTAGGTCCATTTCGCTACTCAGGGTGCACTGTAGCGACGTGTTTGAACGCCCGATTCCTCAAGCATGCTCTGGGTCAGCTCGTCAGGATATGACTGCTCGAATACTATCTCTTTGACGCCTGCATTTATAAGCATCTTGGCGCAGATGATGCAGGGTTGCGTGGTGCAGTACACCTGGGCGCCCTCAATGCTGATCCCGTGTTTGGCAGCCTGGATGATCGCGTTCTGCTCGGCATGGAGGCCACGGCAAAGCTCATGTTTCTCCCCACTGGGGATACCCAGCTGCTCTCGCAGGCAACCCCTATCAAGGCAATGCTCGATTCCTTGTGGGACCCCGTTGTAGCCGGTTGCGAGGATGCGCCTGTCCTTGACGACCACAGCCCCTACGGCCCTTCTGCGGCAGGTTGTTCGCCGGGCGACTTGATGCGCTATCTCCATGAAGTATTGATCCCAGGTTGGTCGCGAGTCCATACGTGCTCCTTTTTATCTACTAGGATTATTAATTCTTTTAGTCATACTTCAGTCGTCCTGCCCAAAACCGTACAACGGTGTCCCTTGTTGCCGCGTCGCCTCCTTTGGAGGCACCTCGCATTGACGTATTCGCTATTTGGTGCCGAAGATGCGGTCACCCGCGTCACCGAGGCCGGGGACTATGTAGGCGTGTTCATTCAGGCACTCGTCGATGGCGCAGGTGTATATATTGACCTGCGGGTCGGCATCGACTACTGCCTGGATGCCCTCAGGAGCAGCGATGATGACCAACAGACGTATCCGATCCGAGGGAACACCTTTCTCACGAAGAAGCTCGATTGCCGCAGAGGCCGACCCACCGGTTGCCAGCATGGGATCGACGATAAGTACATCGCGGGTCATTATGTCATCCGGTAGCTTGCAGTAATACTCAACTGGAAGATGGGTGTCAGGGTCTCGATACAAGCCCACATGACCGACACGTGCTACGGGAATCAACTCCAACATACCGCTGACCATGCCAAGGCCTGCCCTGAGTATGGGCACGATGGCAACCTTGCGGCCCTTTAGGGCGTATGCAGTAGTCTCACAGATAGGGGTTTTGACTGTGACCTGCTCCAGTTGGAAATGCCTGGTCGCCTCATAGCCCAAGAAGATGGCCAGCTCCTTGATGAGATCCCGGAACAGCTTTGATCCGGTGGTGGTGTCGCGCAGGAGGGTCAGCTTATGCTGGACCATCGGATGATCGATGACGGTTACATTCTTCGAATAATCTGGGATTGCGACATTCGTCTCTGACATGGTATCTCCTTCCCGGTTAAGCCGAAAATTCCGGATAGAGGGGGTGCTTCGCAAGTAACTCGGACACCTCCGTTTTGACGCTTTGTAGCGCTGCCTCATCGGCATGCTCGAATATCACGCGGGCTATTAATGAGCCTATCCTGCGAGCCTCTTCCTCATTGAACCCACGTGTGGTCATGGCTGCGCTTCCTACGCGGATACCGCTGGTGACAAAGGGAGAGCGTGTCTCATTGGGGATCGCATTCTTGTTCACCGTGATACCGATGGAGTCCAGTATGTTCTCAGCCTCCTTGCCAGTCACCTCTGCAGCAGTGAGATCAACCAAGGTCAGATGATTGTCCGTTCCACCTGAAACCAGGCGCAGGCCACCTGCGACCATGGCCTCCCCCATCGCCTGCATATTCACCAGGACCTGCTGTATGTAGGTCTTGAACTCAGGTCTGAGCGCCTCACCAAAGGCGACAGCTTTACCGGCTATGACATGCTGGAGTGGCCCGCCCTGCGTTCCCGGGAACACCGCCTTGTCTATCTTTTTGGCGATCTCTTCATCATTTGTAAGCGTGAAGCCTCCACGCGGACCGCGTAGCGTCTTATGCGAGGTTGAGGTGACCACATGTGCATAGGGTACCGGCGAGGGATGGAGACCTGTTGCTACCAGTCCTGCTATATGTGCCATGTCAACCATGAGGTAGGCATCGACCTCTTGGGCTATCTGGGAGAAACGCTGGAAGTCGATAGTGCGCGGGTAAGCGCTGGCGCCGGCGATGATCATCTTGGGACGGCACTCTTTTGCCCTACGCTCGACCTCGTCCATGTCGATGCGCTCGGTAATGGGGTCGAGCCCATAATCGAACATCTCATAGAGGATACCGCTGAAATTGACGGGCGATCCATGGGTGAGATGCCCGCCATGCGCAAGACTCATACCCAGCACCCGGTCGCCCGGTTGCAGCAGGGCCAGATAGGCAGCCAGGTTCGCGCTGGCACCGCTATGGGGCTGGACATTGGCAAAGCCGCAGCTGAAGAGCGTCTTCGCGCGCTCGATGGCCAATGACTCCCCCTCGTCCACCACATGGCAACCGCCATAATAGCGCTTGCCTGGATAACCTTCGGCATATTTATTGGTGAGTACGCTTCCCACAGCCGCAAGCACTGCAGGAGAGGTGAAGTTCTCTGAAGCGATGAGCTCTATCTGGGTGCGCTCGCGTTGCAGCTCATCGTCGATGATCCGTGCTATCTCTGGATCGTTGGCTCGCAGGAAATCGAATGTCATAGCTGGCCTTTCCTTCTCGGTGCTCCTGGTGTCGGATACATGCTCCTGATGTGCATTATATTGTTCACTCAATGATTGTCGACAGGGGTTTCCAGAGCTTTGATCTTGTTGACGCGATCGGCGTGCCTTCCCTCCCCAAAGGGCGTGGAGAAGAATGCCGCCAGTATCTTCTTGTTGGTCTCGAGATCGACAAAGCGTCCGGATAGCGTGGCGATATTGGCGTCATTGTGCTCGCGGGCGAGTTCTGCGAACTGCGGGGTGGTGATATTGGCAGCGCGAATACCCGAGAACTTGTTAGCAGTGATTGCCATACCGATACCGGTCCCGCAGACCAACACACCGCTTATGGCCTTACCCTGACTCACCTCCTCGGCTACCAGGGCGCCATAGTCGGGATAGTCGACGCGCTCATCGTTGTAAGGGCCCAGGTCATGCACGTCTATCCCCTGCAAAAGCATCCATCCTACCAGCTTCTTCTTCTGGTCGAAGCCAGCATGGTCGCTTGCTATGGCTACGGGGGTCTTTGTCATCCTCATCCCTTTCTCTTTATTGATCTCTCCTCAGTGTAACAGAAGCTCGATCCCATCCAGCAGGGCGCCCGCCCTCACTATCCTCGGTTCCTTTTCCAGGCAGGAGACAATGGTCGAAGCGACCCCCACAGAGCAACGCCCCCCGTCAAGCGCCAAAGCGATACGAGGAATGAGGGACTCGTCAAGGTCGTCAAGTGTCAGCGCCGGCTCTCCCCCCTGCTTGTTCGCACTGGAAGAGGCTATCGGTGCGTTAAGCTCCTTGAGCAGGGAAAGCGCCACCGTATTGCCTGGTGCACGGAGCGCGACAGTTCCGTCGTGGGCCTTGAAGGCCTTGGGGACCCTGTCAGAGGCTTTTACGATAAGCGCAAGTGCGCCCGGCCAGTAAGACTGGGCCAGTCTATAGGCATAGTCTGGAACGGATTTTCCGTAGGTGTCCAGGTCTTGCGCGCTTCTGACAAGAAGCGGTATTGCCTTACCCAGGTCACGCTGCTTCACCACATAGATGTCGGCAGGGGTTGCGTCAGGAAGGACGGCAACTGATATGCCGTAGACCGTATCGGTTGGCATAAGGAAGACCCTGCCGCTCAGGGCGAACTCTACAGCCTGTCGGATGAGTGCAGGCTCTGGCTGTAGTGGGTCGAGGTGCAGTATCTCCATGGCTTCCCTACTCTGCCTGCCTTCGCTCCTTAAGCGCACGATCGACCTCGCGCCTGCTGTCACGGGCAGCAAGGGAGTGGCGCTTATCGTAGTTCTTCTTGCCGCGAGCAAGGGCCAACTCCACCTTTACCAGGCTGTTTGGGGAGAAGTACAGGGAGAGTGGCACCAGGGCCAGTCCAGCCTGTTGCACCTGTTCTCCCAGGTAGCGGATCTGCCGTTTATGCATGAGCAGCCTGCGCCTGCGGTCAGGGTCAGCGTTCGCACGGTTTCCGTGGCTGTAGGGCTTTATATGCAGCCCCAACAGCCAGAGTTCGCCGTTGCGCACAAGCACATAGGCATCCGTCAGCTGCCCACCACCTTCCCTCAGGGAGCGTACCTCGGTACCGGTCAGCTCTATGCCCGCCTCAAAGGTCTCCTCGATGAAGTAGTCATGCAGGGCCTTACGGTTCTTGGCAATGGTCTTATTTTGGGGTGAAGTCAATCGTATCATCCAAATCCAGGATAAAGCGGGTAAGCAACTTTACCGCATCTTCCAGGTCACTCAGCTTCAACACCTCTGTGGGGGTATGCATATAACGCAGCGGGATGGAGATCAGGCCAGCCACCTTACCACCGCGGGACACTTGGATTGGGTTCGCGTCGGTTCCTGTCGCCCGGGGCTCAGCCCCTATCTGATAAGCGATCTTCGCCTTCTCAGCTGCAGCTACCAGGCGCTCGAAGAGGACGGGGTTGATATTGGGGCCGCGTGCGATGATGGGACCCGCTCCGCATTTCGCCTCGCCGTAGCTGGTCTTTGCAATGGAGGGGTAGTCGGTTGCGTGACCTACCTCCACGCTTATGCCGATGAAGGGGTCAACGCCGTAGGCGCTGGTGATGCCGCCGCGCAGGCCCACTTCCTCTTGGACGGTCCCAGCGGCGATATAGTCACCCTGTGCACCGCCAGCCTTCTTAAGCTCCTCGAGGACGCGTGCAGCTATCCAGACCCCGATCTTATCGTCAAAGGAGCGAGCAACGGCAAATCCGTCGCCATAGCACTCGAATCCTACGCCGTAGACGATGGGATCGCCTATGCGGATCGCCTCTTTAGCCTGTTTGGCTGGCAGGCCTACGTCTATGAAGAGCTTGTCCATCTTGGTGACCGTCTTGCGCTCATCCGGGTCGATAAGGTGTATGGGCTTGCGCCCCATGACACCGCGGAGCAGCGTCTTCTTGTTGCCGCCCGTCGCATGGACGTCCACACGCATGCCGGGGAGTATGGCCGCATCGATGCCGCCGATGCTGTCGAAGCTGATATAGCCGTCGTCGTCTATATATTTGACCATCATGCCTATCTCGTCTATATGGCCGGCAACCATGACGGAGTGACCCGCGCCCTTTCCCGCGAGAAGTGCGTGGACGCTGCCCAAGACATTGGTCTGGATGCTGTCAGCAGCAGGCTTCAGACGGGTGCGCATAAGCTCTGCAGCGGGCGCCTCATAGCCGCTGGGCGAGGGCGCCTCCGTGAGGTCCTTGAGGAATTCCAGGTCTTTCTTGTTCATATCCTTCCTTTCAGTTCTGTTGTATTCAGGCTATCACAAACTGCAATCTTACGCGGCTTACGTCAACCGCTTTAAGGATGACGCGTACCGGTTGCCTCAGGCGGTATTCCCCTCCACTTTCCGGGTCATGGTAGCGCTGGCTTTGGCGGTCATGGAGGAAGCCTTCTGGCAGGCTCTCTCGCTCAACATACCCTTCTGCCGTTGTCTCATCCTCCCGCACCGTGAAGCCACTGGCGCTGAGGGACGTGATGATCCCTGAGAAGGTCTCCCCCACCCGCGGTTTGAGGAACTCGCAGAGTTTGAGGGCAGTTGCCTCGAAGCTTGCCTGTTCAGCCTCGCGTTCCATTTCAGAAGCGTGGTCGCATATCCAGTCGAGCTGCTTGAGCAGACCTGTGGGAGGCGCCATATCTGCGAGCCTGTACTTGAGGAGGCGATGCACCATGAGGTCGGGATACCGCCTGATAGGCGACGTGAAGTGCGTGTAGTGCCTTGATGCCAGCCCAAAGTGCGTGGTATAGGTTGTGGCATAGCGCGCGCGCTTCATAGCGCGCAAAAGGAGGCTGCTGAGCAGATGATGCTCGGGGCTTCCCTCGCTTGACGCGAGTATCTCCTGTATCTCACGCGAGCTCTGAGGGATCCCCTGTAAGGCATGACCGAACTCCTGCAGCACAGGAAGTATCTCGGACAAGGTGTTTGCGAGAGGCTCATCGTGAACGCGATATATCGCAGGAGCATCATGTGCCAACATATAACCTGCAACCTGCTCATTCGCAAGGATCATCGCCTCTTCGATAATCGAGGTGGCCTCTGTTTTGGTGCGGAGCCGAACCCCTACTACCCGCCCTTCCTGGTCAAGGGTAAGCTTGGGCTCGACACTGGCGAACTCGATGGCGCCTCGTTGCAGGCGACGTCGTTGGAGTTTCTTTGCAAGCCTCCTCAGAGCCTGGATCTTCCTATGCAGAAGGCTTTCATGGTCGGAGCTAACTCCTTTGTCCAAGTCATCCAGTATCTCCGCCACCTCATCGTAGGAGAGACGGACTGAAGAGCGAATCCGCGAAGGATAGAATTCCGTTGCAAGAGGAGCGCCGTTGGAGTCTATGAGCATATCAATGGTGAAGGCGAACTTGTCCTCCCCTGCCTTAAGAGAGCAGAGCTCATCACAAAGCAAAGGTGGCAGCATAGGGATGACGCGGTCAGG
This sequence comes from Coriobacteriia bacterium, assembly GCA_009783245.1. Classification (GTDB taxonomy): domain Bacteria; phylum Actinomycetota; class Coriobacteriia; order Coriobacteriales; family UBA8131; genus WRHL01. The sequence continues at coordinate 8,154 of WRHL01000022.1, read as the reverse complement.
AAGGTAAACGCTTGTTGCCCGTCTTCGCGCATCTAAGTCGATCGCGCCGTCCCAGGCAACATAGGCGCTGACGTCAGCGATGTGCACTCCCAACCGCAGTTGTCCTTCAATGAAGTCAACAGAGATCGCATCGTCGAAGTCCTTGGCATCTGAGGGGTCGATGGTGAATATAAAGCGCCCTCGCAGGTCACGGCGCAAAAGGGACTCTTCCTTCTCGGTGAATCCCCTTGAAGCGAGTGTCGCTCCCTCTTCAAGCGCTGCTGCCGAGAAGACCGTTTCCAATCCATGCTCGCGGATGATGACCTCGATCCCAAGGCCCTGCTCTCCCTCTTCCCCTATGACTTCCTCTATGTAGCCCGATGCTGCTTCAAGGCGCCCTGGATAGGTGGTCATACGTACGGAAACAATCGCCCCTTCCTTGGCATGTCTTCCCTGAGGGGCGCGTGGGTCTAAGAAGATGTCGTATGGTATGTGCTCATTGTGTGGGTGGACGATGGCGAGGCCATCCTGGTAGTGGAGTGTTCCCACTATGGTCTCGTGCGCCCGTTCCATGACAGAACGGACTACACCTATAAGCAGGGGGTTCTCATGTGTCTGGGAATATCTTCCACTCCTCACCTGTGATCCTTCATCCTGCTGACGCATTTTGGACTCCAGGGACCTGCTACGGACCACCTCTACAAGGTCGCCGTCCATAGCGCCCCGTAAGTGGCTTCTGTGGATGAAGAGTTCTCCCTCAGGTGTATCGACAAAGGCGAATCCTCTTCTTGAGACCCTGATCACGCCGACGCTTGATTGGCGCTGCGCTCGTTTCCCCTTTCGATTGCGCCGCGCCACGGTGACTATCCCTTCGTTGCACCCGTGAGAAGGAACTGCAAGGCTGCGTCAAGTTGGGAATCAGCGCCCTTGCGGTACACAAACGCACTGCCTGTTGGTTTATCCTGATAATCCTGTTCTTCGAACCCGTTTTCATACGGCACCAGGATATCTGGGGTCACACCTACATTGTCCAGCGTTGTGCCTTCTGGGCTCATATAGTGAGCGATTGTGTACTTGATCGCCCCTCCCCAGCTGAGCCTGGAGATATCCTGCACGGTGCCCTTGCCATAGCTTACCTCGCCTATGACGGTTGCGCGTCCATGGTCTTGCAGCGCTGCAGTAACAAGCTCTGAAGCTGAGGCAGAGCCGTGATCGATGAGCACCACCAGTGGCAGGTTGGTGACTACTCTCCCATTCACAGTACGTTTGTTTATTCCCTTGCGGTCCTCTATCTGTACAACCACGCCCTGCGGTACAAAGAGTGAGGTGACCTCGACAGCCTGGTCAAGGAAGCCACCGGGGTTTCCCCGTAAATCAAGGATGAGGGAGGTCGCTCCACGCTCCTCAAGCTGACGTATGACCTCAGCCATCTCAGTTGCACTCACGGAGCTGAAACGTCTCAGATGGAGGTATCCGACGCTTTGATCTTCTATCTGGATCAGGTGTGAGACTATGGTAGGGATGTTGACGTCACGCAGCACCAGCGTGGTCAGACGCTCAACACCGCCCTGTCTCCACAATATACGGACACTTTCACCTGCTGGTCGATGTATGGTCTCGGTGGCCTCGTTGATATCCCATGCATGTCTGTCATCGTCTATGGCAAGTAGGACATCCCCGGGCTTCACCCCTGCATCATAGGCTGGTGAACCCTCATAGACGTCCATTACGATAACCTCATCCGCGCGAACGCCTAATAGAACGCCGATTCCCGCATATCTACCTTCGGAGCTTCGTCGATACTCACCATACTCCTCAGGAGTGAAATAGTATGCGTAGGGATCCTCGCTTGTCCTTAACAGGGCTCGTATCGCCTCTGCGGTCGCTTCATCAAGATCGCCTTGGGTATAGCGATACAGGGAGTCACCATCAAGGTATTGGGAGACCTCTTCCAGGCGTAGCGCAAGTTGACGGGTGCTGACTTCTTCTTCTGGAGATTGAGCGTATCTGGTAGAAGGATCCGGTATCCTCAACCGTTGCGCGATGTCCAGCGCAAAGTAATGTGAAGCGAGGTTTCCGAGTAGGAAGAAAAGGACTGCAACAATCAAGAGTAGGAACAGGGTACGCGCTTTCCTTCGCGTTCCTGTTGCAGTTTTGTCCTCCTCGTCTGAAGCCACTTCCTACACCTTGAGATAACGTCGCATCGCCCAGAGCGAGCCAAAGAGGCCTATGACCACCCCAGCGCCCAGTAATACCAGATAGATCATCCAGAGACTCAGCTGTCCCATGTTGATGGGAAGCCAAGGGAGTATTGTCTGGACGTTCTTGATGAGGTAGTTGCAGAGCATAGAGATAGTCCCTATCGACAACCCGGCTCCGATGACCGCCTGCAGGAACCCTTCCATAAGGAAGGGGCCTCGGATGAATCCGTTGGAAGCGCCTACCAGCTTCATGATGGCGATCTCCTTGCGACGCGCGAGTATGGCGAGGCGTATGGTGTTGTTTATGAAGATCAGTGCGACAAAGACCAACAGGATCACCAGGGCAATGCAGACAATGCGGATAGTGCTTGTGATGCTGAAGAGTTTCTCGATGATATCCTTACCATATTTGATCGAATCCTGCGGAGCGTCCGGACGGTCGATCACCGAGAGGAAGAGGTCATTTGCCATGATTTGATCCACAACGGACTGGACCTTATCAGGTTCTCTCAGAGATACCTCTAAAAGTGCTGGCAGAGGATTACCGTCGAGCTGATCGGCGATATCTGTTGTCGCCTGTTCTTTGAAGCGTTCAAGCGACTGTTCTTTGCTTATATAGACGACAGTACTTACCTCAGGCATGTTAGACAAGAAACCCTTGAATGACTCAAGATCCATGTCGGTTACATCGTCATGGAGGTATATGGAGATGGAGACCTGGCTCTCTACGGACTTTATCATCTGATCGATGATGAGGGATGCAACCATGAAGACACCTATGACCAGCAGGGAGAGGAAGATGGTTATGATTCCTCCAAAGGTGGTCGAGAAGTTCTTCCTCGAGTTACTGAAGGCCTCTTTGATGAAATAAGCTAGACTACGCATCGATCCCGTACACCCCCTTATCCTGGTCGCGGACAAGATAGCCGTTCTCTAATTCGACAACTCGCTTCCTGAGGGAATCCACCATCTCGCGGTCGTGTGTTGCGACCAGAATGGTGGTTCCCGTACGGTTGATGCGGTCCAGAAGCCTCATGATCCCCAGAGAGGTCTGCGGATCCAGGTTTCCCGTAGGCTCATCGCAGATCAAAAGCGGTGGGCGGTTCACGATGGCGCGGGCGATGGAGACACGCTGCTGCTCACCGCCGGAGAGCTGGTCCGGATAACTGTGGATCTTGTCCTCAAGTCCTACCAGTCGCAGTACCTCGGGAACCTGTGTTCGGATGATGTGCTTTGACTTACCGATCACCTGGAGGGCGAATGCCACGTTATCGAAGGCCGTCTTATTGGGAAGCAGCTTGAAGTCCTGATAGACGCATCCTATATTGCGACGCAGATAGGGCACACGCCAGTTGCGCATCCTGATCACGTCTTCACCTGCGACCAGAAGTCTGCCTCTGCTCGCTACGATCTCACGGTTGATAAGGCGGATGAAGGTCGATTTCCCACTGCCGGAATGCCCGACCAAGAATATGAACTCACCTGCGTTTATCCCCAAGTTGATATTGCTTAATGCGGGTTTGTTCGGCTGTGCGGAATATACCTTGGAAACCCCCTCAAAGAGGATAACGGGGATCCCGCCCTGTGTGGGGCGGTTTGTTATCGGCAGGGGGCCGCTTTTCTCAGCCCGCTTAGGTGTCTCCTGCTGTATGATAACAGGCTGCGGCGCTGATTCGGTCATCGGTATCACGATAGGAGGCGCACCAGGCGCCTGTTGGATCAGTTCGTTTTCGTCCACGTATCCACTCCGTTCATTTTTTCTGCGTTTCATGCGGGAGTAGTGGTGCTTTGTTACCACTACCCCACCACCAGAACACGTGTCCCATCCGGTCTGGTACCAGCACAAAGCTAGGACAATTGTACCACAGTGTCGTAAATCGACTGTGCGTCAAGGCCATACTCCTTGAAAAGCTCGTCGAACTCACCTGATATCCCAAAGCGGTCCTGTACCCCTATCTGGCACAGGGGTTTGGCTAGGATACCGGGGTTTTTGGCCAATAGACTGGCCACAGCAGAGCCGAGGCCGCCGATGACCGAATGCTCCTCGGCTGTGACAACAGCGCCGGTCTTTTGGACTGATGCGAGCAGGGTCTTCTCGTCCAGGGGTTTGATGCTGAAAGCGTCGATCACCTCAGCCTGTATGCCTGCTTCAGCTAGCATATCCGCTGCCTGAAGCGCAAGCGTCACCTCCACCCCGCAAGCTATGATGGAAACATCGCAGCCGGATCTCAGCACCCGTGCCTTACCCAGCTCAAAGCCCTTCTCGCTCTCATAGAGCAGGGGCACATTGGCACGTCCCATGCGGATATAGAAGGGCCCTGGTGTCATAGCAGCGATACGGATCGCCGCCTTGGCCGAAAGGTAGTCGGCTGGAACGAGCACCCGCATACGGGGAAGCGCGCTCATGAGCGCGATGTCCTCTACCATCTGGTGACTGCCGCCGTCGGGGCCAACGCTGATGCCGGCATGGGTGGGCGCTATCTTCACGTTTAGGTTTGAGTAGCAGACGGTATTGCGGATCTGGTCATACACACGTCCGGTGCCAAACACCGCAAAGGAGCCGGTGAAAACCGTCTTTCCGGTCAGGGAGAGGCCAGCTGCCACGCCTATCATGTTCTGCTCGGCGATACCTACATTGATATGCCGCTTGGGGTCTGCCTCGGCCAGCCGTATGCTTGTGGTGGATGCGGAGAGGTCGGCATCCACAGCATAAACGTCAACACCCTCTGCAAGAAGCTCAAGCAGGGTCTCCCCGTAGGCAGCGCGAGTCGCCTTCTTATCAGCCATCAGTAGGCTCCTTCCCGTCGCTGCTGCCCTTCAGCTCAGAAAGCGCCTCGTCACATTGTGCGTCGCTTGGCGCCTTGCCATGCCAACCCACCTGATCCTCCATGAAGCTCACGCCCTTTCCCTTCACGGTGTGGGCGATGATAGCAACAGGGCCATCCTGGCAGGCAGCCGCATCGACATAGGCCTGTTTGATGGCGGGTAGGTCGTGGCCGTCTATCTCGATGACCTTGAATCCGAACGCTGTGAATTTCCCGGCGATATCACCCAACCCCATCACCGCCTCCAACCTACCGTCTATCTGCAGGTTGTTGTAGTCGATGATGGCTTTAAGGTTTCCCAGGCGCTGATGCGCAGCGAACAGGGCAGCTTCCCAAACCTGGCCCTCCTGCAGCTCACCGTCTCCCAACAGGACATAGACCTTCTGCTCGTGCTGGTTACTCGCACGCAGCCCGTAGGCAAGACCGCAGGCAATAGAGAGCCCCTGCCCCAGCGAGCCAGTTGAGACTTCAATACCCGGCAGCCTCTCGCGGTCCGGATGCCCCTGTAGACGCGATCCGAACTTACGCAAGGTCGACAGTTCGCTGATGTTGAAGTAACCAGCGTTCGCAAGGGCAGTATAAAGCACCGGAGCAGCGTGCCCTTTGGAGAGGATGAAACGGTCGCGTAGGGGCCAATCCGGTTGATCGGGGCGATACCGCAGCACATCGCCAAAGAACAGTGTTGCAACCAGCTCCACGGCGGACAGGGAGCCTCCGGGGTGTCCGCTGCCCGCTAGCGTGATCATCTTGACGATGTCCCTACGCATATGATTCGCGATACCGGCCAGTTCCTTCTCATCGTAAGACATGCCTCAAACCCCTCCCTTAGATACGTTCCTGCTATCCGATAAGACCATGTTCTTCTCCTACCAACCCTGAGCGGCCTTCATGCGAAGGAAGGCCACGATGAATTGATCCAGGTCACCGTCGAGCACAGCGTCGACATTACCGGTCTCCACTGAGGTGCGAACGTCCTTTACCATTTGGTAGGGGTACAGCACGTAGTTGCGGATCTGGTTACCCCAGGAAGCCTCGTGCTTGGGCCCGCGTATCTCCTCCAGTTCAGCGTCGCGTCGGGCCTTCTCCATCTCATACAGCCTTGCGCGCAGTATCTTCATGGCTGCTTCCTTGTTCTGCAGCTGGGATTTCTCGTTCTGGCAGGTCACCACCGTATTGGTGGGGATGTGGGTTATCCTCACCGCAGAGTCTGTGGTGTTCACGCTCTGGCCGCCAGGGCCGCTGGAACGGTAGACATCCACGCGCAGGTCGGCCGGGTTGATGGCTATCTCGATGTCATCTGGCAGCAGCGGCAGCACCTCCACACCGGCAAAGGTGGTATGACGCCGCTTCTTGTCGTCTGTGGGTGAGATACGAACCAGACGGTGTACGCCCTGCTCGGCGGCCAGCATCCCATAGGCATTCTTCCCGTTGACGATAAAAGTGGCGTGTTCTATGCCGATGACCTCCCCTGCTGGCGCATCAAGTACCTCGACTTTCCAGCCGCGCCTCTGCGCGTAACGGGTATACATCTTGAAGAGCATCTCTGCCCAGTCCTGGGCCTCAAGGCCACCCTGTCCAGGATTGACGGACACGATAGCGTCACCACTGTCCAGCTCGCCCGTGAACCAGGAAGCCAGTTCCATTTCCTTGAGACGCCTCTCCAGCTCAGCAAGACAGTCGAGCGCCTCAGTGTACAGCGCCTCGTCGTCTTCAAGCCGAGCAAGCTCGTCGGCTGCGCACGCATCTTCAAGCAGAACTGCTGCCGCCTGGAAGGAATCCAGGTCCAGGCGGATATCAGAGGCCTGTTTTGAGATTTTTGTAGCTCTTTGTTGGTCATCCCAGAATCCTGGGGCTGAGAATTCCTGCTCAAGCTCTCTAAGAGTCGATCGCTTATCCTCAAGGTGTAGAAAGCCTTCCGCCTCTTTAAGGCGTTCAGCTGATTGTTCTATGCGCGTTGAGAGGTCTTCCATGTCTGTCAGTGTATCCCATACCTTTCTGATGTACCTTGCAGGTCCCGATGGATTTCGCCTGCGGCTGCATCGGGCTTCCAGAGTGGCATCAGGGGGTTATTCGACTCCGTGACATTTCTTGTACTTCTTTCCTGAACCACAGGGACAGGGGTCGTTTCTTCCAACGTTTGCGTAAGGATCATCCTTGTCCTTGACGATGGTTGCGGTCTTTGTGGGAGCGGGACGTTGTGCGCCCTGCGCCTGGGTGCGTGCTGCAGCGGCGCCCATCTGGGCTGCCTGCGATTTCGCATCTGCCGCCAGTGAGGGGATGTCTTCAGAGGGCCCGGAATACTTAGCGGAATTCAGCTGGGTTGTCTCCTGCTCCTCGATGACTATCTTCATACGCAGGATGGTCCTCAGATAGTCCTCGAACATGGAGTCACGAAGCTCACCAAAGGCCAGATGCGCTTCGTTCTTATACTCGGTCAGCGGGTCGCGTTGACCAAAGGCCCTCAGCCCGATCCCCGCCTTGAGGTAGTCCATCTCCTGCAGATGATTCATCCAGCGGGTATCCATGATCCGCAGCATGACCTGGGCTTCCAACCTGCGGATATCCGCTTCACCCAGGGTCTTCTCCTTCTCTGCGAATATGGCCTCAAGATAGTCAAAGAGCAGCTCAGCGAGCTGCGCGGAGTCATCCCCATGATCGAGCTCTGCCACAGCAAGGGTGTCAACCCCGGTGAGTTCGTTAATCCAAAGTTGGAGACCCTCCTTATCCCAGTCATCACTGACGGTGCCGCAGAACTCAGAAACCGCCTTCTCCACTGTGTCCTGCATGATATCCAGGACACGCTGATGGATGTCCTTACCATCCAATATGGCGTTGCGTTCCGCGTAGATGGCTGCACGCTGGCGGTTCATGACATCGTCATATTCAAGCACATGCTTGCGGGAATCGAAGTGTATCGACTCTACCTGCCGCTGCGCACCTTCTATAGCCTTGCTCACCATGCCCGAATCTATGGGGGTATCCTCTGACATGTCCGTACGCTCCATGATGGAGGCAATGCGGCCCATCCGTTCCCCGCCGAACAGGCGCATGAGGTCGTCCTCAAGACTGAGGTAGAACTGCGTGTAGCCAGGGTCTCCCTGACGACCAGAACGGCCGCGGAGCTGGTTGTCGATGCGCCGTGCCTCATG
>WRHL01000021.1 GCA_009783245.1 Coriobacteriia bacterium | reverse complement strand
TTCACCAAAGGTTAGAACAGAATGGGGACGGTGTGACAAAGGGGACGGTGTGACAAAGGGGATGTGACAAAGGGGACGGTGTGACAAAGGGGACGGTGTGACAAAGGGGACGGTGTGACAAAGGGGACGGTCCCTTTTGTCACATCCCCTTTGTCACACCGTCCCCATTCTGCCCTTGGAGGCTGATATACTTGCCTAAACAGGCGGCAGCAGAAAGACGGCAAGGCTGAAGCAGGCAAAACGGGAGGGATTGCAGGTGGGCCTTATGACTTCGAGGGAAAGAGTGCAGGCCGCCCTGGAACACAGGACGCCGGATCGCACCCCGCGGGACTTCGGCTCAACCGCCATCACCGGAATCGCCGCCAGCTTGGTGTTCAGGCTACGCCAGGCCCTTGGGCTTCCTGAGAAGCCCATCAAGATCTTCTGCCCCTACCAGATGCTCGGGGAAGTCGATGAGGACCTGCGCCGCTATCTGGGCGTGGATGCCATAACGGCGTGGCCGCTTGGCAACCTCTTTGGCTTTGACAACACGCCGGTGAAGCCCTTCACCCTCTTTGATGGGACACCCGTGCTGGTGCCCGAGGCCTTCAACACAACCCCTGAGCCAGACGGAAAGCTGTTCCAATATGCCTGTGGCGACCGCAGCTATCCGCCCTCCTGTGTCATGCCTCAAGGCGGCCTGTATTTTGACAGCACCGTCAGGGTGGGGCCGATAGAAGATGAAGAAGCCCTGAACCCCGTAGATAACCTGGAGGAATTCACGCTCCTGGACGACGACACCCTCAAAAGAATCGAGCAGGGCATACGGGAGGTCTACGACAATACCCAGTACGCCATAGTTGGAGGAGGCCCCGGGGGCACCGGCCTGGGCGACATCGCATTTGTGCCCGGGCCCATGATGCCAAACCCCAAGGGCGTCCGCGACATCGCAGACTGGTACATGTCCTCGCTCATCAGGCCGGACTACATCAAGGAGGTGTTCGACCGGCAGACCGACATCGCCCTCAAGAACCTCGAGCTGTATCACCAGGCCGTTGGCGAGCGCATAGCCGTCATCACCCTGTGCGGCGCCGACTTTGGCAACCAGCGCAGCCTGATGCTCTCCCCCGACCTCTTCAAAGAACTCTACGTCCCCTACTACCAGAAGATGACCAGCTGGATCCACGCGCACACACAGTGGAAGGTCTTCAAGCACTGCTGCGGCGCAATCGAGCCGCTCCTCCCCCACCTCATCGCTGCGGGCTTCGACATCATCAACCCTGTGCAGATCTCCGCGGCCGGCATGGACTCCGAGCTGCTCAAACAGAAATACGGCGATGACCTGGTGTTCTGGGGAGGCGGCGTGGACACGCAGGGCACGCTGCCCTATGGGACACCGCAGGAAGTCTACCAGCAGGTAAAGGAGCAGGTGCGCATCCTTGGCAGGAACGGCGGCTTTATCTTCAACACCGTCCACAACGCACAGGCAGACGTGCCCGTTGAGAACTTCCTCGCCATGATAGAGGCGCTGGATGGCTAGAACGTACAACCTACCAGGATACATCCGCTTTGCACGGCAGGCGCGATGCCCCTTCTCATTCTGATAACGAGAAGGACGGCATCGAACAGTACAAGAAAGAGGTGGGCTATGAAAGCATACGGGTCCGGCTATTTTGGGGAATGGGTCACCGATGATCAGGGGCTTCCGGCATACCGCTACACCTGCGATCAGCTTGTCGACGCAAAGGCCCTCTCGCCGACAAACGCGGTTTGGCGCAAGGAGGACGATCACAGCTTCCAGTTTGGCAATGACCGGGTGACCTGCATCGCGTCTAACTATGGCACCGTGCAGGTGCGCCAGGACGAGGGCGCTCCCAAGTTCTTAGGGGATGTCGATCCTGAGAAGCGCTGCTTTGGCGGGGGCATAGGCTGGCTGGCGGACAGCGCGGGCAAGCAGCTGCTGACAACCTACTATAACGCCCAGGCAGACTCCTTTGAGCGGCTGTATGGCACGGGCTATATGCGTAAGACGGTAAAGAGCGGCGATCTGAAGGTAGACCAGCTCATATTTGTCCCTTATGGGGACGACCCGGTGGTTTTGTCCCAAGTGACCATAGAGAACACCTCTGACCAGGAGATGCAGCTCAAGTGGCACGAGTACTGGGGTTCCAAACCCTTCCTCATGTCCTTCAGGGCGCTGCTGCTGTCGCTGGCAGGTAAAGAGACTGAGCTTGATGCCTATATCAACAACTCCGCCCAGGAAAAGCGGCGCAAGCTCGCAGAACAATATGAGCGGAACTACTCAGTTGAAGGGAACACCCTGCGCAACAGGATGCGCTTTGGCAAGTGGGGCTTTGTTGACAAACAGGTCTGGAAGGTGGCGCAGAAGCGCTTCAGGCCCCTGGCAGAGACAGCCCACAACTACTCGCTCTACCTGGGCGAGCTCGACGACTATGAGGATGTCGACCCGCCTGAGACCTTCCTCAGCGCGGTAGGCGCTCCCGTGGAAGGCTTCATCACCGACGAGACGGCCTTCTTTGCCAGCGGCGGTGCAACCAACCCTCAGGGTCTGTCCGGCGCACCCACAAAGAAGATGAAATCCTCCCATGCGGCGATGATCGCCGTATCGCCCGTGACCGTACCGGCAAACGGGAAGGTCACGCTGACCTATGTCTTTGGCTATATCCCTGCCGGCTTTGAGCTTTCCGAGTTGCTGGAGAAATACGGCGACGACTTTGACGGGCACTTCAAAGCCTCCTGTGAGAAATGGAAGGGCAACCGCATCTCACTGCGCATACCCGGTCAGGAGTGGATAGACCGTGAGCTGCTCTGGCACAACCAATCCCTGAGGGCGGCTGCGACCTATGACAGCGCGTTTGGTGAGCATATCCTCTCGCAGGGCCATGTCTACCAATACATCATGGGCTTCCAGGGAGCGTCACGTGACCCGCTCCAGCACGTCATGCCGTTCATCTTCACGGATCCCGCCCTGGTCCGCGAGATCATCAGATACACGGCTAAATCCATACTCCCTGACGGCACGGTGCCCTATGGGATGTGCGGCCACGGCGCCATCATGACATCGCCCTTCCTCTCAGGCGACCTTGAGCTCTGGCTCATCTGGACCCTCTGCGAATACATACTTGCGACCAAGGACCTCTCCCTATTGGAGGAGCGTGTCACACCCTATCCGTACAAAGGGATAAAACAGCCAGAAGACAGCATCTTTGAGCTGGTGAAACGCTCTTATCGTCATTTCCTTGAGAACACCGGCACCGGTGCGAACGGGCTGCCCCGCATACTGGGGGGCGACTGGAATGACAATGTGGTGGTCGGCAACGCGGACCCCAAGGAGATGGAGCGGATCTACCAGGAGGGTGAGAGTGTGCTGGTGGGCGCCATGGCCGCCGCGGTGTTGGAGAAGTACGCGGAGGTGCTTGACATAACGGGAGATGACAGCGCCCCCGTCAGCCAGTTCGCAGAAGGGCAGCGGGAAGCCGTGGCAAGGCAGTGGAACGGGAAGTGGTTCAAACGCGCCTATCTTGGCAGCGTGATCGGTTGGGTCGATGAGGAGAGCCTCTGGCTTGAGCCGCAGCCTTGGGCGCTTATGTGCGGCGCAGCTGACACAGAGAAGACCAGGATACTCGTCGATGAGATCAAGGCGAAATGTCAGGATCCGTCGCCCATTGGCGCCATGCTGGTGGACAGCTGCCCCAAGCGCGACATGAAGGCCCCTGCCGGGATGGCGACCAACGGCGGTATCTGGCCATCCATCACCGGCACGCTGATCCTGGCGCTGAATGGGATAGACCCCGCAGCTGCCTATACCGAGTGGCGCAAGAACACCCTGGCATACCACGCCGAGGCATACCCGGAGAGCTGGGAGGGGATCTGGAGCGGGCCTGACACCTACAACTCGGTGCTTTCCGAGCATCCCGGGAGGACCTTCTTTGTGGAAGACCCCGAGAAACGCAAGCTGAACCTGAGTTGGACGGATTTCCCCGTCTACAACCTGCATCCCCACGCCTGGACGCTCTACAACGCGGCAAGCCTCTTTGCCAGCAGCTTCACCAGCGAGGGCCTGGTCTACAACCTGGGCATCCCCGAGGAGGAGTACGCCTTCGAAAGCCCGCTTGTCGCCCTGAAGCGCACCGCGCAGGGCTTTGAGGGGCGCTATTGCCCCGCCATCCAGGGAACCTGGAAGATTACACTCAGCTTCTTCAAGCCTGGGGAAGGGTTCTCTCTACTAGTGAATGAAGAAACAACCCCTTATGAGCAGCTTGAGAATGGGATAGCCTTCTTTGGTGAGGGCGGCGCTGGCAAGCCATTGCACTGGGCAGTCAAACAACAATAACCAGCAAAAAGCACCAAGTAGCAAGGGAGGGAAACCATGGCTAAGCCAGGGAAAGAACCTAAGAACACTGACTACGAGGCTACATCGGGCGAAAGGTTCACCTACGTACTGTTCTACTTTGGACAGCTGATCTTCTACATCATCATCGTCGAGTTCATCCAGCTCTTCTTCACCGACATCGGCATCGCCGCAGCGGTTGTAGGGGTGATACTCATAGTCACACGGGCCTGGGATGCCATCAACGACCCCATCTTTGGGGTCATCGTCGACAAGGCGAAACTCAAAAGAGGCAAATACGTTCCCTGGATACGCATCGCAACCTTCCTCATCCCGGTCACAACCATCCTGATATTCTGCATCCCTGCCGGCCTTGCCCTGTCAACCAAGATAGCGCTGGCAGCAGTGACCTACGTGCTCTGGAGCATGAGCTACACCATCTGCGACGTCCCCATCTACGCCCTGCCAACCGCAATGACCACCAAGGTGAAAGAACGCAACAACCTGTACATCAACTCCAAGCTCACCGCCTTCTTAGGCGGGCTGCTCGCCACTATCAGCATCCCCCTGCTCTACCCGGTGATCGGCTGGCCTATAACCATCATCATACTTGGGGTCCTCGCCTTTATCGTCATGATGCCCCTGAGTTTCAAAGCCAAAGAGCGTTTCCACGATAAGAGCGAGAAGAGCCCCAGCTTAAAGACGCTCTTCTCGTATCTGGTCCATAATAAATACCTCTTTGTCTACCACGGCGCGCTATTGCTGGTGGCGCTTTCCAACACTGCCTCCCCGGTGCAGGTCTACGTTGCCATCCATTGCCTGGGTGACCCCTCCTACCTGTCCATTATCGGGCTGACGGCGGCTGTGCCGATGATCCTGGCGGTGTTTGTGGCAAAAGGGCTGATAAACAGAACAGACAAGGTGTTCATCGCCATTAGCTGCATGGCTGGTAGCATGCTATTTGGCGTGGTGATGTATTTTGTGGGATACAGCTCCCTGCCGGCGCTGCTCGCCTTGATTGCCGTGCGCGCCTTCTTTGGCGCCATGAGCGTGGTGCTGGTTGCCATGTTCACCGCCGACTGCGCCGAGTACGGCAACTATAAGACCGGGAAGAGGGCCCAGGGCGTTACCTTTGCGATCCAGACCTTTACGGCAAAGATGACCGGCGCCCTGTCGGGCTCAGTCTGCATGTTCCTGCTGGGCATCTTAGGCTTTGTGGCAGGTGAAGGCGTTGTGCAGAGCGCCGCCACCATATCATCGATCTGGGTGCTCTACACCCTGGTCCCGCTTGCTACCGGCGTCTTTGCCATACTGCTGCTCGCCTTTGGTTACAAGCTGCGCCAGAAGGACGTGGCTGTGATGATACAGGTGAACAAGGGCGAGCTTACGCGCGAGGAAGCAGCAGCGCTGATGTCGAGACAGTACTGACGTCCGCCGCCCCCCCCAGCCCAGACGTGCAAGCCAGATATAGGAAGGAGGCCGGTTCGCCACCATGAAGCAGGAGATGACCGGAAAGGAGCGCATACTTGCCGCGCTCAGACGCCAGCCCGTGGACAGGATTCCCTGGGCGCCGCTGCTGGTGCCCTACACCATCGCAGGCTTCCCCAAGCACGCGCCGCACCGCGTGGCCGAGGCCATGCGCACTGTTGGCTGCGATATCTGGACACAGGCGCTGATCGACCGGGTGGGCATCTGGATGCCAAAGCCCAAAAGCGGGGTCGAAGCCATCAAATACTTTGCGGAGGGCGACCTGGTCACCGGCTATAAGACGCCGGAAGGCGCCATAACCCAGCGAGAGGCAAGCGGCTGCTTTGGGTCCATGACCATACCGGTGGATTATATGATCACAACACCGCAGGACCTGCGGATATATCGCTCTGTGCTGGAGAACAGCTTCCTTTACACCGCAGATATATCCGACCACTATGACTGGGAGGCGGACTTTGTCGGCCAGGACGGCGTCATCACCGACGTGGGCATCGGCCTGACCCCCTTCCAGACCTTTGTCGAGTTTCTAGCAGGAGTGGAGAACACCTACTATCTGCTCGCGGATGAGCCTGTGCTCTTCAACGAGGTGATGGACCTGATGCACCAGCAGCGTCTGCTCCAGATCAAGGAGACGGCAAAGCGCAGCAAGGCCGAGGTCTTTGTGAACTCGGAGAACACCAGCTGGACAACCATGTCCCCTGCTATCTACGAGAAGTACTGCGCTTCCCAACTTGATGACTACGCAGACATCCTGCATGCCTATGGGAAGCTGCACGTGGTGCATATGTGCGGCAAGCTCAGCTGCCTGGCCCCACTCATCGCGCCTGGCAGGTTCGACGCGGTGGTGGACATCGCGCCGCCACCAGCCGGCGACACCGAGCTATGGGAGGCTGCATTGTGGTCACCTGACCTGGCAGTGAAGGGTGGCATAGGCTGCGACGTGTTCTTATCGTCAGATCCACGCGTGTGTTATGACAAGGCCTGCGAGATCATTGAGAATACCCGGGGCCAGCTGGGGGTCCTGCTAGGCTCAGGCGATTCCATCCCCCACGGGACAAGCATGGAGAACCTGCGCGCTATCTCAAAGGCGGTGGAGGAGGTGGGAGCATGCTGAAGCAGTTCCTCATAGACCGGATGCTCAAGCAGAAGCAAAAGGAGGTGCACGTTGATGAGGACTACAGCGTGCAGGCATACCTGGAGCGGATACCGCAGTACTTCAATGCGGAGAAGGCGGGGAACCGGTGCCTTACCGTGGTGTATGAGATCCATGACAGCGGTGATAATGACGGCGTTTGGACCGTCAGCATCGCCAAGGGGCAGTGTGCGGTAGCGCCGGGCGAGCCTGAGCGCTATGACGTTTTGCTCTATCTGACGGCCGAGACCTACCGCCGCATATTGACCGGGCAGATGGAGATCACCAAGATGCCCTATGCAACGGGCGCGGTGCGGTTTTTTGGGAACCAATTGGCACACCAGGAGCTGAACGCCTATCTCACCATCCCCAAAGACGCGCACATCGCAGCGGTGTAGGCCAGATGGGGACGGATGTGACAAACGGGACGGACATGACAAAGGGCATGACAAAAGGGACCGTCCCCTTTGTCATGCCCGTCCCCTTTGTCATGCCCTTTGTCATGTCCGTCCCGTCCCCCTTCTCACATCCGAGAGGTTAGTCTCATGAACGCAAGTGAGCGGCTTGACGCAAGGCTGCAGGGGAAACCCGTCGACAAGATCCCCAACATGAATATCGCCATGGGGTTGGTGGCAAAGGTCGCTGGGGCGACGTACAGCGCATACGTCCAGGATTTCCGCATACTGGTTGAGGGGAACCTGATCTGCGCTGAACGCTTTGGCTTTGACACGGTCTCTGTGATCTCGGACCCTATGCGTGAGGCGGCGGCGTTTGGGGCAAAGCTCATCTTCCCTAAAGACGGCGTCCCTTACAGCGACCCTCCCCTGCTATCTGGTGGGCTCAACCTGGAGCGGGTGCGGGTGACGGACCCACTGGACAACCCCCGTACGCTCGACCGGATCAAGGGCATTGAGCTGCTGCGGCAAAGCGTGCTTGCAGATTATCCCGTGATCGGCTGGGTTGAGGGAGTGCTGGCCGAGACAGCGGACCTCCGTGGCGCCGAGGCGCTGATGTACGACCTCATGGATGAAGAAGAGGGGCTTTTCGAGCTGATGGATATCATCCTCGCCCAGCAGTGTCGTTTCGCCCTTGAGCAGATCAAGGCGGGAGCTGACGTAATAGGTGTTGGGAATGCCGTGGCATCGCAGATAGGCCCAAACCTCTACGCCCGGTATGCCCTCTCCTATGACAAGGCGCTCGTGCGCTACATCCAAGACCACGGCGCCAAGGTCAAACTGCATATCTGTGGCAATATCACGGCGCTATTGCCATTGCTGGTGACGGTCGCGCCCGACATCCTGGATATAGACTGGATGGTGGATTTCAAGGCAGCAGCCCAGACCTTCGCGGGCACCAAGACCAGCGTGTGTGGAAATGTCGATCCGGTATCCGTGTTGTTGCAAGGCAGCCCGGCCCTGGTTGAGCAGGAAGTCTGCAGATGCACTTCGCTGGATGATCCTACGGTCCTTGTCGCTGCCGGTTGTGAGGTTCCAGCGCAGACGCCGGTGGAGAACCTGCTTATAATGGATAGGCTCCTGTACCGCTAGCCCTTCCTTGAGAGGCAAACAAAAGAACCAATGGACGAGAAGAAACGACAGGACCCAGACACAGAAAGCGCAACAGACACAGAAAGCGCCCAGCCCTCAGCCGCCCAGCCCTCAGCCGCCCAGCCCTCAGCCGCACCGCTCCCCACAACAAAAAAGGGCGGCATGCGCAATGTCTTCTTCCTTGGCCTGGTCAGCTTCTTCTCGGACATCAGCGCTGACATGGTCTACCCGCTCATCCCGCTCTACCTCACCACAACGCTCGGCGTCACCCCGGCGCTGGTAGGCGTCATCGAAGGCATCGCAGAAAGCGTCGCCAGCCTGCTTAAGGTCTTCAGCGGCTACCTCACCGACCGCTTCCAGAAGAAGAAGCTCCTCGCCTTTCTGGGGTATGCCCCTGGCATCTTCTACAAGCTCATCTTAGTCCTGGCCGGCTCCTGGGTGGGTGTGCTCTGCGCCCGCGTGTTCGACCGCGTAGGCAAAGGCATCCGCGTGGCGCCCCGCGATGTACTGGTCAGTGAAAGCGCCGATAAAAACGCCATGGGCAAGGCCTTTGGCCTGCATAAGGCGCTCGACATGCTCGGCGCGGCCCTGGGTGTACTGCTCACCTACTTCCTCATGCGCAGCATGCTGGGCGCACCGTCTGGATTCGACTTTAAGAAAGTCTTCCTGCTCTCCCTCATTCCCGCTGCCCTAGGGCTTGCCATGTTCCTCTTTGTCAAGGAGAAGAAGACACCCCGCCCCGCAAAGACCCCGGAGTTCTTCTGGAAGAACATCCACAAGGTGGACCGCCAGCTCTGGCTCTACCTGGTGGTGGTCTTCCTCTTCACACTGGGCAACTCCTCCAACACCTTCATCCTCCTCAAGGCCCAGGACGCCGGCTTCGATGCCGTCAACGTCATCCTTCTCTTCTTCATCTATCACCTGGCAGCCGGAGTCCTCTCCCTACCCTTCGGTGCGCTCTCTGACCGCATCGGCCGTAAGCGCCTCCTTATCCCCGGCTATCTGGCCTTCTCGCTTTGCTACCTGGGTTTCGCCTTTATCACCAGCCCCCAGTTGATGGTTGTGGCCTTCATAGTCTACGGCGCTTACACCGCCATGATCACCGGTGTGGAGCGCGCCTTTGTCGCCGAGATCTCCCCGCCTGATCTCAAGGGCACCATGCTCGGTCTGCAGTCCACCGTTGCCGGCGTCGCCCTGCTCCCCGCCAGCGTCATAGCCGGCCTCCTCTGGGACGGCTTCGGCTCCACCACTCCCTTCATCTTCGGCGCGATACTCTCGCTTTTTTCGGTGATACTGTTAGCAGTTTTCATGAAAAGGCACCACGACAGATAACAATTAGCGTATAATCCGTCCTTGGGAGTAACAATAATATTGCTTTCATATCTACCAAATTTTAGGCGCAGGGGCACCCGATCCTGTATCGGTTGCTTTATGGGGGGATGACCTGAGGCGAGGGCGCTATGGAAACAACAAGTCAAGCGGTGCAGGCAGACAATCGATTTCAAGACCTGGTCTACAACTACGAGCTGCTGAGCAAAGTCGCATTCTCCCTTATCTGTCTTCTCTGCCTGCTGTTCTTCTTCTTCGCCCTGCGCAATAAAAGAAAGCTCCGCTGGCAAAGCCTTCCCTTCATGTTTCTTTGCGTCTCGGTTCTCATCTGGTCACTCTGCTCGGCGCTGACCGTGTTCCTTGAGGACCCTCAGATCACCAACTACTTCGCCACCCTGCGCTATGTTGGCATCATCCCCATCCCGGCGCTGCTCTGTCTGCATATCAAACAGCAGGTCTCCTACAAGGAACTGCGCCCCCTGCCCGTCGTGATCTTCTTCCTGGTACCGCTGCTCCTCCTCTTCCTCCTCCTGCGCGAGCTGTTCTTCCCCCTCACGCTCGGCCCACTCCCTCTGATCAGCGAGACACAGTGGTACAGCCTTATCTTCTATGTCTACGCGGCTGTTGTCCTCATTCGCTCCTATCTGCTCTGCTTCGACGTGTTCTACCAGATGCCAAAACGCATGCGGCGCTCCACCAGGTTCATGCTCTTGGGGATCTCGGCGGTCGTACTGCTCCTGTTGTTCGACGCCATACTGGGCAATCAAGCCGCCCTGGCCCTCCCGCAGAACGATTCCCTGGATATAATCCTGCCCCTGGTCTCACCCTTCGCTCTCTTCCTCCTCCTTTACCCACTCTACAGCGCCATGCATATCATGCCTGCGTCCGACGTCATCGTTACCTCGCGGGAATTCGTCATGGGCGGGATGTCCACCGCTATTCTCGTACTCAACCACAACCAGAAGATCCTCGACTGGAACAAGACGGACTGGGGCGTTGTATATCCCCTGCCGCAGCCGCTGTTCCGCGAGCCCTTTGAGGACTATATCGAGCGGTTGCTGCTGATGAAGATCTGTCGTATCTCGCCGCACAATGAGAACATCATCATCGCTAAAAAGGACGATAAGGAAACGCACTTCCTGCTCTACACCCACGAGGCAAGGAACAACAAACGGAGTTTTGGTTCTATTGTCGAGATCTCTGACATCACCCCTGTCTACACCATGCTGCGCTATTTCGAGCAAATCGCCCGGTACGACCAACTCACCGGCATGCACAACCGTAACTCCTACCTCCATCGCGTGTCGTTGATCGCCCGAGAAGAGAACATGCCGTTGCTGATACTGGTGGGTGACGTCAACAATCTGAAGCAGACCAATGACATCCACGGCCATCTGTTGGGTGACCAGCTGCTCGTCACCGTGACCGATGTCATCAAGAAGTCCCTGCCCAGGAATGCCTTTGCCGCACGTGTCGGCGGTGATGAGTTTGTGCTGCTTGTCCCCAGGGGGAACGCCGAGGTGGCAATCGAGTTCGTCAGGAAGACAAATGAGCTCTTCTCGCAGATCCATCATGAGGTATTCGGCACGCCGAGCATATCCTGGGGATTCGCGGTCATGACCTCTACGCAGGAGTCCTATAACGAGGTCTTCTCCCATGCGGACGCCATGATGTACGAATACAAGAAGTCCCTCCATCACTTCCGCAGCAGCGGCCTTTTACCCAGCGAGGAACTGGATCCCTTAGACTCGTTTGATGATGACTAGCGTCCCCGTTCTCTCCTCTTGGATCAGACGCTGAGAAGACCGGCGTCCAGCACAGACTGCGAGCCGGTGACATAGCGCGCCTTGTCAGAGGCCAACCAGAGCACCAAAGCAGCCACATCCTCTGTCTCCACCCAAGGCACGGGTAGCAGGTTGCCGGCGCTACGCTCGGCGATCTCCAACGGGGTGGCATTCTCCATGGCTGCGAGCGAGTCGTTCATGGGTGTGTTAACGCCTGTGGGGTGGATGCTCACAACCCTGATGCCAAACGGCGCCAGCTCTATGGCCCAGGCCTTGGTCAACCCGGTCAGACCCCACTTGGATGCCACATAATGCGAGAGCCGCTTGCCACCGCGTAGTCCCATGACGCTTGAGTTATTGATTATCACACCACTGCCGGCTGCCTTCATATGCGGCACTACGCTGCGTGTGACGATCATCGGGCCCTTCAGGTTGATGTCGATCATGGCATCCAGCGCCTCATCGGCTATGGTGTCAACCTCAGCGTAGGCACAGATGCCAGCATTGTTGAAGAGGATGTCGATATGCCCAAAGCGTTGTATCGCCTCTGTTACCACCTTATCCACATCGGTTGCACAGCGCACGTCAGCTATACCGATAAGGGCCTGGCGTCCCAGGGCCTCTATCTCTTCTTTCAGTGAGGTCAATTCATCGCCCAGTCCAAAGGCCACCGGTGGGTACTCTATCTGTCGGCCTACATCCAAGGCGACCACATCTGCGCCAGCGTGGGCGAACTCCAGCGCAACCTGGCGACCCTGACCATGCGCCGCCCCGGTGATGAAGGCTACCTTGCCACGGAAATCCAGCTCTGCCGATGCCGCTCCTGGGGGTGGTGTCACACCGATCTTCTCTGCCATTTAAAGCCTCAGCTCTCTCTTTCAGTTTTGGGTCATTTTGACCCATAACCTCCTGACCAGCGGTTTTGACTTCCACTAACTCATCCTGCAAGCACCTGCGCCAGGAACTCCGGTGTGGCATAGGATTCAAGCACATCATCCAGGTCGACCTTCGCCACCATGTTGAAGTAGTTGGTGGCAACCATCTGCCCGGCAAAACCGATCAACAAGACCAGCTGCTCAGTGGTGAAGCGCTCCTTCAGCCGGGCATAGAGGGCTTCCTCTATGGCGTTGGGATCCGCAGAGATGCCCTGCCCAAAATCCAGCAGCAGCGCTTCGTCGTCGGTCAGATCGCCCGCAGCCTCCAGTTCGTCGGGGGTCTGATGGCCATCAGCCAGTATCTGCCTGAAGAAGCCGGAACAGACCAGGCAGTGGTTTTTGGTGGAGATGGCGTAGCAGAAGAGGTTGGCTGCCCGCTCCCCTACCAGTTCCGCCACCTCTTCATAGAGCGGATACCACGCCATATAGCTGTGGTAGACCCCCGGGTGGTGGAGCATCGTGCGTTTCATGTTGGTGATGCGTCCTGAGTGTTGCTCCCAGTAGTCGTACTCGGCAACAAGCTCCAGATCAGCCGCATCGCGTTGCGTCATGGGCAGATATGCCATGGGCGCTCCTCTCGCTAGCACGCATACAGCGGTTTTATCGTCACATCCTGTATCACAACCCGGCCGTCAACTCCCCGTACCAAAAGCGTTTCAACCATGTTGGTGACCGAGCTGAGGTTGAGATGGGCCAGCGGTGAGATGAAGTCGCCCAGAGCGTAGAGTATCAGGCTTTCGCGTTGTACCTCCCGGTCGCCCTGCTGCTCAACCCAGGTATAGCGCTCTGCGGGCTGGGTAGTGTGCGGGTGGTTGCCGCAGATGATGTCCACCCCGCTTTCGCACAGGCGGTGCGCCTTCTCTATCTGCGAGGCAAGCGGGAACTTCTCGTTCTCCAGCCCCCAATGCAGGCAGAGGATCACAAAGTCGGCCCCGCGTTGGCGCGCTTCTGCAACCTGGGCGGTGATGGGGCTGAGGTCCACGTCAGGGAGGTTCAGACGCAGGGTGTTGGCCAGGTGACCCTGGCCATCCGAAAGGCTCTTGTTGTTCAGCGAATAGGTCCATGACAGAAAGGCGAGCTTGAAGCCTTGCACGTCGACCAGAAGCAGCGCGTCTCGCTCTTCCGTGCTGCGTGCGGTGCCAACGTGGAGGACCTGCAGCTCATCCAGAAGGTCCAAGGTGGCGACAAGGCCTTCGACGCCCTGATCCATGGAGTGGTTGTTTGCTGTGGTGAGCACGGTCAAACCGTTGCTTTGGCCAGCCTTTTGCAGCAGAAGTGCAAGCGCCTCGGGACTGTTGTTCATCTCCGGCGGAGCCGTTATGTCATCTGTGGGAGCACAGAGTGGCTTTGCGGCGAATACGGGGGACTCAAGGTTGGCGCAACGGATGTCAGCTGCGCCAAAGAAGTCGATTGCATCGCCCAGAAGCTTGGGAGGGTTGTTGTGGAGGTCTGGGCAAGGGAGTATGTCACCCGCAAGCCCCAGGGTGATGGAGGGCAGCCCCTCAACCGCTGACTCAGACTCACCCACACCCGTAAAGCCCTCTGGTGGATTCGCCTGGAAGTGCTCGCGGATGCCCTTGCCGCGCTCTGGCTCCTTGATGGGATGCCCAAAGAACTTGTACCCCCACCAGAACTTCTCCCCTGCACTCATGTACAGGGCATTGCCCTCAACGGGGCGGGAGTACTTCAGCTGGCCAAAGGTCAGCAGATGTACCAACCCAAGCACCGCCTTTATCAGGTATTTCATGGCTCTCCTCTCCTCTATGGTTGTAGTCACACGCCAGCGCCTGGCAGCTGAGATGGTGAGCAGCGGGCTCTGTCTGTGTTGGAAAGAAATGCAACAGGAAGAAGCATACAGGTAATCACGAGAAAAACAATTCCCTCTGGCGATTGGTTCTTACGGCTTTGGTCAGATGTGGTCAGGTCAGATGTGATCGGCTTTGGTCAGTTGCGGTCAGATGTGATCAGATGTGATCAGATGTGATCAGGTCAGATGTGATCGGCTTTGGTCAGTTGAAGTGGAATGAATCGATGAAGCTGCTGAAAACCAGCGCCACCGCTGGTTCTGCCTGGCTGTCTCCTTCTGTTGCCAACTCAAAGATGCTGTTGTCTTTAGCAAAACAGAGGAAGTACATCACTCTCACGCTTCCTTCAGATGTTTTTTCGATTTCTGCCAGGGCGGCTTGATTGCCCAGGTACGCGATACTGTTGTCAAAGCTACAGACACGCAGGTCCGGCTCATAGGCAAACACTTCTTTGAAGACTGCCAGATAGAAGCGGGGGTCAGACATGATATCAATACGGTTCCTGGGGTATTCCAAGACCTGGATCCAGACCGCCGTGCCCTCTTTGCTGGCTTTATAGACGGTGTCGCGCACGCTGAAATCCCCAACACTGTTCGGCTCACTTGTCACCTTAGGCATGCAAGGAACGGCAACGGTGAAGTTGTGCTGGAGCGACGTATATTGGGTCCAGGTAGAGAAACTGGCAGCCGTCAGATGTGCTGAGTCGATGATGCCTTCCATAAGATCCCCCCTCAGGACCTCACATACTTGCAGATAATATACTGCTGACATTTTTTGACACGAGGCGGATGATTCAATAGGCCGACAGCGACGATAAAGAAGGGCATCTACCCTATGTCGCCAAACATCCATGAAGTACGCAAACGCACATCAAAAGTGGACAGATGCCCTTCTCAATATGCGTTTGCAGGATAGTACTACAGTTTACATACTGGATGCTTGGCTATAGTAAAGTATAGCGTAGAATCGCAATTTGATGATAGCCTTTGAAGCATACTGTATGGCCATAATGAGTAATAAACGGCAACCTGGACGGTAAAAGGTAGCCTTTGTGCGAAGAGCCCCGTTCTTCTCGGGGCTTCTTTCTTTTTCTGCTTATCTGGGGAAGGTGATGGTGGGCGTTACTGGGTTTGAACCAGTGACCTCTTCCGTGTGAAGGAAGCGCGCTCCCACTGCGCCAAACGCCCACATTACGTGGAAGGTTATTCTACCCATACCCACCGGTTAACGCAATTGTCAGTAGACTATGCTGACCAGTTTTCTTGGTACGACAACCACTTTCTCTATTGGCCTTCCACCTATCAGGGCTGCCGCCGCGGCCAAGGCTGCCTCGCGCACCTCGAACTCGGAGGCGTCGGTCGCCACCACCACACGGGCACGCACCTTGCCGTTGAGCTGCACGGCAAGCTCCACGGTGTCAGCTATCGCCTTGCTGGGGTCAAAGCTGGGCCATGGCGCCAGATGGACGCTGCCTGTCTCGTCCAGCGCAACGTGCCAGAGCTCTTCAGCCATATGCGGGGCCATCGGCGCCACCAATAGCACCAGCGCGCGGGCCACCTCACGGGCCAGCGCCTCGTCGCGCCTGTCAAGCGGGACCTTGAGATAGGCGCCCGTGGCATTCACCAGCTCCATAAGGGCGCTGATGGCCGTGTTGAAATTGAAACGGTCGAAGTCGGCGGTGACCTTGCCTATTACGCGGTGCAGCTCACGATTGAGCTGCTTACCGCGCTCAAGCGCAGCCGCCTCATCCAGGTTGGTGTCATACAGGGACAACCGGGTGCCCTCCTCGTCAACCACCTCCGCACCCAGCAGGTCAAAGACGCTGCGCCAGACGCGGTTGAGGAAGCGGTAGATGCCCTCCAGGCTCTCCTGCGACCAGTCCAGGTCCTTGTCCGGCGGCGCCATGAACAGGATGTAGACGCGCAATGCGTCGGCGCCGAAGCGCTCGATCATATCCTCGGGTGCGATCACATTGCCCTTGCTCTTGCTCATGACCTCGCCCTCAAGCTTGACCATACCCTGGGTGAGCAGGTTGGTGAAGGGCTCGTCAAAGCCCAGCAGGCCCTGATCGCGCAGGGCCTTGGTGAAGAAGCGCGAGTACAGCAGATGCAGTATGGCGTGCTCGATCCCGCCGATGTACTGGTCCACCGGCATCCAGCCATCCACCACGGTGCGCGCAAAAGGCAGCTCTTTGTTGTGCGGGTCGGTGTAGCGCAGGTAATACCAGCTGGAACAGGTGAAGGTGTCCATGGTGTCGGTCTCGCGATGGGCGGGCTTCCCGCACACCGGGCAATCAACCTCGTAGAACTCAGGGCGGTCAGCCAGGGTCTCACCTGCGGTCACGTCCACGTCCTTGGGCAGCACCACGGGCAGGTCCTCCTGAGGAACAGGGACAATGCCGCAGACATCGCAGTAGATGGCCGGTATGGGGTTGCCCCAGTATCGCTGCCGCGAGATGAGCCAGTCGCGCAGGCGGAAGTTCACCGTCGCCTGCCCTACGCCCTCTAAAGCCAGCTGGTCTATAACCGCCTGGGCGCCCTCTGAGTCCTTGCCGCCCGGCAGGCCGGTGAATGCCCCACTCTGCACCATGACGCCCGGGCCGTCATAGGCACACTCCCAGGGAACATCATCCATGACGCGCCTGGCATTCCCGCGTAGCAGCAACAGCATCGGGTCACCCTCAGCCACCACCACCGGGGGGATGGGCAGGTCGTATTTACGCGCGAACTCATAGTCGCGTTGGTCGCCACTGGGAACGGCCATGACTGCGCCGGTCCCGTAGTCCATCATCACATAGTCAGAGATCCATATCGGTACCTTCTCACCGTTGATGGGGTTGACCACAAAGCGCCCGGTGAAGGCGCCGTTCTTCTCGCGCTCCCCCTTGGAGCGCTCCACAGCCGTAGCGCTGGCGGCAAGCTTGACTACCCGCCTGACCTCGGCCTCATACGCGGTGCCCGCGACAAAGTCCTCAACCAGCGGGTGCTCCGGCGCCAGCAGGAAGAAGGAACAGCCGAACAGCGTGTCGGCTCGTGTGGTGAAGACCCTGATCTTCTCGTCAGTAGGCTCTCCGGCAGCGTCGCACAGGGTGAAGTCGATCTCCGCGCCCGTGGAGCGCCCTATCCAGTTCGCCTGCATCTGGCGCACGCGCTCCGGCCATCCGTCCAGGCTGTCAAGGTCATCAAGCAGCTCCTGCGCGTAGTCGGTAATCTTGAAGAACCACTGCTCCAGCACCTTGCGCTCCACCGCGGTGTGGCAGCGCCAGCAGCCGCCTTCGCCTACCACCTGCTCATTGGCCAACACCGTTGCGCAGGAGGGGCACCAGTTCACCGGCGAGTTGCGCCGCTCTACCAGCCCGGCCTCCCACAGTTTGAGGAAGATCCACTGGCCCCAGTGGTAGTACTCCACGTCGCTGGTGACCACGCTGCGGTCCCAGTCATACGAGAAGCCCAGGCGCTTGAGGGACGCGCGCTGCCTGTCGATGTTGGCGTAGGTCCACGCACCCGGCGTGGATTCCTGCTTGATGGCCGCGTTCTCGGCCGGCATGCCAAAGGCGTCCCAGCCTATGGGGTGCAACACGTTGAAGCCCTGCATGCGCTTATAACGGCTGATCACATCTCCAATGGAGTAGTTGCGCACGTGCCCCAGGTGGATGTCGCCGCTGGGATACGGGAACATCTCAAGCGCGTAATACTGGGGTTTATCGTCAGCCTCTGACACCCGGTTCAGGTGGGAACGCTCCCACTCGGCCTGCCATCTGGGCTCTATCTCATGGGGGTTGTACTGCTGCATGTCCTGGTTCTCCCTGTGAAGTATCGCGGGTTCCACATGTTTCGCTTGTTTCGTATGTCTAGCTTGATCCGCATGTAGCGCGGTTACCTGAAATTGGGTGGAAGCGTGCCCAGTTGGTCCTTGAGCACCACGTCGTGAGCGCCGCCCTCAACTATGGAGGTTGACGAGATAAGCGTCAGCTTTGCCTTCTCCTGCAGCTCCCCAATGCTGAGCGCACCGCAGTTGCACAGGGTGGAGCGCATCTTTGCCAGCGTCAGGGCCACGTTATCCTTGAGCGGGCCGGCGTAGGGCACGTAGGAGTCCACGCCCTCCTCAAAGCTGAGCTTGGAGGAGCTGCCCAGGTGGTAACGTTGCCAGTTGCGGGCCCGGGCCGAGCCTTCACCCCAGTACTCCTTCATGTAGTTACCGTTCACGGTGACCTTGGCCGTGGGGCTCTCGTCAAAGCGGGCGAAATAGCGGCCTAACATCATGAAGTCCGCGCCCATGGCAAGGGCCAGGGTCATGTGGTAGTCAAAGACAATGCCGCCATCCGAGCAGATGGGCACGTAGATGCCGGTCTCCTCAAAGTAGTCCTTGCGCGCCTGGGCCACCTCTATCAGGCTGGTCGCCTGACCGCGGCCGATGCCCTTCTGCTCACGCGTGATGCAGATGGAGCCGCCGCCAATGCCCACCTTCACAAAGTCGGCGCCGGCTTCAGCCAGAAAACGGAAGCCCTCGCGGTCCACCACGTTACCGGCCCCCACCTTGACGTCCTCGCCGTACTCCTTCTTGATCCAACTCAGCGTGCGCTGCTGCCACTCCGAGAAGCCCTCCGAGGAGTCGATGCACAAGACGTCGGCGCCGGCCGCCAAAAGCGGACCCACCCGATCCTCATAGTCATGGGTGTTGACGCCTGCGCCCACCATGTAGCGCTTGTCCACGTCCAGGTTCTCCAGCGGGTTCTCCTTGTGCGAGTCATAGTCCTTGCGGAACACCATGAAGACCAGCCGGTCGTCACTGTCCACAATGGGCAGGGCGTTGAGCTTATGATCCCAGATGATGTCATTCGCCGCGCTTAAAGAGGTTCCCAGCGGAGCCACAACCAGGCGCTCCCGCGGCGTCATGAAGTCAGAGACCTTCGCGTCCAGCGGCGTGCGGCTTGGGCGGTAATCGCGGCTGGTGACAATGCCCAACAGCCTGCCGGTGGCAGTACCGTCATGCGTGACCGGCATGGTCGAATGCCCCGAGCGCTCCTTCTTCTCCATGACGGTCACCAAGGTGTCATCCGCAGAGATGTTCGAGTCGCTCAGCACAAAGCCGGCCTTGTAATCCTTCACGCGCGAGATCATCGCCGCCTGGTTCTCAATACTCTGCGAGCTGTAGATGAAGCTAAGGCCACCCTCCCGGGCCAGGGCGATAGCCATGGTATCGTTGGAGACGCTTTGCATGATCGCCGAGACAAGCGGGATGTTCAGCGTCAAAGCCGCCTCGCTGCCCCGGGCGAACTTCACCAGCGGAACCGTCAGATCGACAGCCGCGGGGACGCAGGCCGAGGATGAATAACCGGGGACCAGGAGATACTCGTTGAATGTATGTGCTGCCTCATCGTAGTAGAACGCCATGCCTTGCTCCTTCTTTGTCGCTTGTCCAGTGTGCTGCTCTCGCAGTCCGTCGCTCTCGCAGGATATCGCTCTCGCAGGATATCGCTCTCGCAGGATATATGAGCTTCCATTATCCCACATCGTTGCCACAATATGCCGCTATTTTGCCGCCAACCAATGGGCAAAGATGCCCCCGTCACATCCGGCTTTCCTCCCGCCGCCACATCTTTGCTCCCAATACGTCATAATAACAATCGGTGGAAGGACAAGGGGAATCGGTTCAACCGACAAAGGACCAACCGACATGACCACTTCTGAAAGCCCGATAAAACCGGACAACCGGCGCTCATTCTCAGATGACCTGGCAACGCTCTGGCCCGGCATCCCCTATCTTGGCCTGGGCGTCTGGTTCTCCTGGGTCTTCGTCGCCTTCAGCGGCACCTTCTGGCTCTCAGATGTGGAAACCGCCGGCGGCCCGCTTTCCCTCATGCACATGACCTCCTTTTCGGCCTGCGCCCTCGTCCTGCTCGCTGCGCCAGGGCTTCCAAAAAAGCTCAGATGTCTGCTCACCACAAACGCAAGCGTGCTCTGCGCAGGATTCATCGTCATGCTCGGCTCGCTCCTCATCATCCTCGCCGGCCCCTACTACCTGCACAAACCTCCCCTGTTCTACGTCGGTGGCATACTCGCCGGTATAGGTATCGCGGCCTTCACCCTGAAATGTGGCGAGCTCCTCGGCAGCGTCCAACCCTGGCGTGCCCTCATCTACGCACTCCTCTCCCAGCTCATCGTCGTCATCATCTTCTTCTTTGTCCTTGGAAACTTACGCTTCCACCCCATCCCCGGTGGCCCCTCCCTGGGCGGCATACTCGCCCTGATGTTCCTCCCCCTTATCGCCGCTTTGCTCTTGTCGATAAAACCGCCTCGGTCAAGCCTGCAAACCGATGCCCAATCCACCAGCCCCTACGCTCAAAGCGTCAAAGCCCTCTCCTCCGTTTTCTGGAAATTCCTCACCGCCATCTTCGTCTTCACCCTCACCACCTCAATCGTCAGAGGGGTCTACACAAACACCAATGCTCCCAGCACCCTGCTCAGCGGCGCCACCAGCCAGATACTCGTCAGGGCGCTCTTCTTTGTCGCCCTGCTCCTACTGACCATCCGCTTCTTCAAATTCATCAACTTCGGGAAGCCGTACCTGTTCTTCATGGGCCTCATCGCGGTCATCGTCGCCTTAAGCCCCCTGCTCCAGGGCTACATCCCAAGGCTGGCGATCGTCATCTCATTCTCCCTCAGTATCTTCGACATCACCATCTGGTGCCTGCTGGCTTTCATCGTCTTTGAGAAGCGCATCTCCCCTATCATCGTCTTCGGCTTCGGTCGCGGTGTCTTCATGACCGGCAGTACCCTGGGCTGGATCATCGGGACACAGCTCATGCCACGCATCATCGACTCCAACCTCGAGCATGGCGCCTATATCGCCATGGCGATACTCATCCTCGTATCGATAACCCTGGTTTTCTCCGAGAAGGACTTCGCTAGCCTCTTTGCGGCGATCTCAGAGATCGAGCTTGATCTGGAGGGCATCTCCATAGAATCCGCTGGCGACCTGCCACGCCAGGTACGGGCAGCTACCCCCTCAGGGTCGACAGTCGGCGCTGGCGCCGCTAATGGCATGGATGACGCCAGCCGCGAGCGCCCCTATCTGACTGCCTGCACAAACGTCGGCAAACGGGCCAGGCTCTCCAAGCGCGAGCAGCACATCCTGGAGCTTCTTGCCCTGGGCCGTGGCAGCGAGAACATCGCCAAGCGCCTCTCGATATCGCTCAACACCGTCCGCACCCACACCCACAACATCTACGCAAAACTCGGTGTCCACTCCCGCCAGGAACTCATCGAACTCATAGAGCAGAACCGCAACGCCATCACCTGAAGCCCGCATAAGGGAAAGACCGTGAGAAGAACCCGGAACATCCTCATCATCACCGTCATCGCCTGCGCCTACCTCTTCACGTTCCTGGAGGGCCTCTTCTTTGTGTCGGCCTTCAAAGGCAGCGGCAATCCCTCCATCTTCGACTCCCCGCTCACGCATTTCCTCATCCTCTTGCTCCACGCGGCAATCCTCGTCTTTGTAGTTATCAACAGCATCTACGCAGTGAAAATCTACCACGGCAAACTACGGGCCTCCGTGAAGGTCCTCCCCCTGGACTCCCAGCTCTTCTCCTTTAAACTCATCCTGCTGCCCTTCTTCTGTCTTCAGATCGCGATACTTGTGCTCATCACCTTCCTGGGCTTAAGGATAGACACCCTCGAGCTCCTCCTGCCGCTTCCTCCGGCGCTTGCCGACAGCGTACTGGCGACCATCCTGTCCTGGCTCCTTTTTGCCATCAAACTCCCCGTACTCTACCTTATGACCCTCAACACCTCGATCTACCTGATTGCAGACATCCTGGCAGCCTGCAGACAACTCAACCTGTCCAGACCCCTCAGTATTCTTCTCGCCCTCTTGCAGCTTATTCCCATCACCAACGTCCTCAGCCTCCCCTTCATCACCAACTACCTCAACAAGAAGCACGAATCCTCCCTCCCACATTGACAATCCTCCAGCAAGTAACTATATTGATTGAACACACATTCAATGAATAGGAAGTCAGCCAAAATGCCGACACGCAAGGAACAGAAGGAGAAGCGCTACTGGGAGATCCTCAACGCTGCGCTCGACCTCTTCATCCGCAAAGGCTACGCTGCAACCAAGGTCAGCGACATCGCCCAGGCGGTGGGCATGAGCACCGGCCTCCTCTTCCACTACTTCGAGTCCAAGGAAAAGCTCTACACCACCCTGATCGAGTTTGGTATCCAAGGGCC
Organism: Coriobacteriia bacterium; assembly: GCA_009783245.1. Taxonomy (GTDB): domain Bacteria; phylum Actinomycetota; class Coriobacteriia; order Coriobacteriales; family UBA8131; genus WRHL01. Next base: position 4,968 of record WRHL01000021.1, on the reverse strand, counting down.
CCAGCAGGTGATGGAGCTGGACCAGTCAGACCCCCTGGCCTTCTTTGAGGAAGCCGCCCGTCAGGTTCTGCTCTATGTCACCATCGACTCCTTCACGGCAAAGATGTTCGCTCTCATGAGCCAGGCGCAGTACAGCGATGCCATCCCAGACGCAGCAAAAAGTCTGGTACGGGGCTTCAACATCTTCGAGCCCACCGCGGCGCTGATACGCAAAGGCCAACAACAGGGGACCATCCGCGCGGGCGACCCCCTGGCCCTTGCCCTGACCTTCTGGATGAGCATCATGGGCATCGCGGAGGCGCTGGTGGTGTACCCGGACTTCCCCTGCCCCCAAAGTGACTGGATCGTCGATGTATTAAGGAGAAGAGAAGCATGAGCAGCACAGGCGCACAGAATAACAAGGTGATCGTCGTCGGCGCCGGCATCGCCGGCCTCAGCGCAGGTATCTATGCCGCACAGAGCGGCTTCGATGTCACCATCTTTGAGTCGCACACCATCCCGGGCGGCAACTGCACTGGCTGGAAGCGCAAGGGTTACTTCTTTGAGGGCGGTCTGCACTGGCTCACGGGATCCGCTGAGAACCAGCCGCTATACCAGGTCTGGCGCAATGTGGGCGCCATTGATGATGAGACCCAGATCATCAAACATGACCCCTACTTCAGTTATGACTACCAAGGGCAGATGGTGTACCTCTACCGCGACCTGGATAAGCTGCGCCAACATTGGCTGGAGGTCTCCCCCGCGGACGCAAAGGCCATCAAGGCTCTCTGCCGTGAGGTCAAGTCCTTCTCCAGGATCGCCATGCCCACCATGGACATCAAGGGCGTCAAGGTAAAGGAGAAAGGCGTCTTTGCGCCGTCCATGCTGCCCGCCCTGCTGCCGGCCCTGCCCAAGATGGCCTCCCTCAACCGCATCACCGCAGGCGAGTACAGCGAGAGGTTCACCCACCCAGCCCTGCGAGGCATGCTGCAAAACGTGGTCGGCACCCAGTTCAACGCCACCTCTCTCCTCTTCACGCTTGCCACCTTTGCCGCCGGAGACGGCGGTTACCTCAAAGGCGGCTCCGTGGAGATGGCCGCCCGCATGGCCAGGCGCTTCTGCGACCTGGGCGGGCAGATCCACTACGCCTCCCCTGTAGAGCGCGTCATGGTGGAGAACGGCATCGCCACCGGCGTCATAGTCAACGGCGCCTCACATCCAGCAGACGCTGTCATCGTCACCCAAGACACCCTGGCAGCCAAGGACCACCTGTTCGATCCCCCACTCAATGAGCCGTGGATGCAGAAGATGCAGAGCAACTGCGAGACGCTGACCTGCATCTACCTCAGCCTGGGGGTCAAAGCCGACCTCAGTCACCTGCCGCCCTACCTCTTCCTCTCCCTGGACAAACCCCTCAGCTTCGCCGGCCTGACCACGTCAACCCTCTGGGTCTGCCAATACGCCTACTTCAAGGAATACGCGCCTCCCGGCTGCACCGCGCTCATCTCCAGCCTGGACGGCGACAGCTATGACTTCTGGAAGCAGTGCCGCGTGGACGGCAGCTATGAGGAGCAGAAGCAGCAGATAGCCTCCCAGCTCATCGCGGCCATCACCTCAAGGATCCCTGGTATTGACGATAAGATCGAGGTCATCGACGTAGCCACTCCCCTCACCTACGAGCGGTACTGCGGTACCTACCGCGGCTCATGGATGACCCTGACCGGCGCTGGCGCTCCCAACATCACCTATCCCCATGCCAGTGAAAGCGTCAAAGGCCTCTACTTCGCCGGCCAGCGCCTACAGCCTCCCGGCGGTCTGCCAGTCGCCGTTACCTCAGGCCGCACCGCCGCTCAGCACCTCTGCCGTGACACCAACCGCATCTTCCAGGGCGCCTCGTAATCCCAGGTTTGCGTTTGTCACCCCGCTCTTCTTGACAGTTAACACCCCGTTATATAATATACTAGTATCTTATATAACGAGGTGATAATCATGTCTTTGCCGTATGGATTATTGGGGCTCTTGAGCTATCAAGACAGCACAGGCTACGACCTTACCAAGGTGTTCAAGGACTCGCTCAACAATTTCTGGCATGCCCAGTCGGCTCAGATCTACCGTGAGCTTGACCGCATGGAGCAGAAGGGATGGGTGGCTTCACAGAACATCGTGCAGCAAAAGCGTCCTAATAAGCGACTCTACTCGATCACGGATAACGGTCGCTACGCACTCGAAGAATGGCTGAGTGAGGGCGCATTGGATTTTGAGCATCCTCATGAGGCATTCCTCATGCGGATATTCTTCGGCGCAAGCGTCCCAGAGGTGACGCTCGCACTGCTCAAAGCCTGTCGCGATATGTGCCTTGCCTCTCCAGAAGCACAAAAGGAGCATATACAGGCAAACATCGACCGTTACGCAGCAGAGATGCCTGGGGGAGAGAAAAGCCGTCTCTACTGGCAGATGACATTGGACTTTGGCATCATGCAGTCGCAAGCGGTCGCACAATGGGCTCAAATGTGCATAGATAAGCTGGAAGGAGAGTTGCATCTTGGAAGCGATCATGAAGGTACTGCTTCTGTGTGACAGGGAGAGCGCGACAGGCAGTAACCTGCGCGACGCGGTTCTCTCCCTGCTGACGGAAATGGGACACAACGTCACGGCCATAACGCTTGACCACAGGGACTTACACCCCTGTATTGGATGCTTCAGTTGCTGGACCAGGACGCCCGGCGAATGCGTGGTCACCAGTGACAACGCGAATAGTATCGCCAAGGCGCTCGTGTGCGCAGATGCTGTCGTCCTGTTGAGCAGGATCACTTACGGCGGATACTCTGCAGACATCAAGTCATTCCTTGATCGGTCGATCCAAAACATCGCAGCTGACTTCGAAGTCTACAAAGGCGAGATGCGCCATATGATGCGTTACAGCCGCTTCCCCCTGTGGATCGCGGTGGGATACGGCGATGCAAGCGCTGCGGAGCAAAGGACCTTCGCCTGCATGGTGCAACGTAACGCACTGAACGTGCGCCCCAAAGATTACCTGGTGCTGACGATACAAGACCGCGGAGAGCTTGAAGAGGCGGCTCAACCTATTCTTAGGCTGTTAGGAGCTGGCGCATGAGAATAACAGCGATCAACGGCAGCCCAAAGACCAAAGGTTCTACCTCTGAGCAGATCGTGAAGCAGATGGAGAGGATCCTCGGTGAGGAGATCTGCCTGTATCATGTCCGGCACCTGACTCAAGACACCTCGGTATGTGAAAGTGAGGCGCTAGGCATGTCCTGCGAGGCGCTCCTCGACACCGATGTCCTATTGATTGTATTCCCCTTGTATGTGGACGGGATCCCCGCTCACCTTATCGAGCTGTTGACACGGCTTGAGGTCGCTACACGCGATATGTCAGTAGCCCCTCACATCTATGCTGTCGCGAACTGCGGCCTCTATGAACCAGAGCACGCTGCGCTTGCGCTGGACATGATCGGGCACTTTGCAAAGCGCGCCGGCCTGACATGGGGATGTGGGCTTGGCATAGGAGGCGGAGGCATGCTCTCCTCCATGGGCAGCGACTGGAGCAAAGGCCCCGCAAGTAGCGTAGATGCGGCGCTTCGCACCTTGGTCGACGCCATGCGCGAGGGAGAAAGCCTGCAACACGCATTTGTTGTGCCCAGGTTCCCTCGTTTCCTTTACATTGCCGCCGCAAATATGGGCTGGCACCTGCAGGCGAGGAGGAGCGGCGCCCAAAAGAGGATGAAAGCACAACCCTACCTGGAATAAAGTTATGACAGAGGGTATGACAAAGGGTATGACAAAGGGGACGGTCCCTTTTGTCATGTTTTCTGTATGACAGAGGGGACGGTCCCTTTTGTCATGTTTTCTGTGAAACATGACAAAAGGGACCGTCCCCTCTGTCATATGTCTACTAGAACCATCCCGTTGTCCGCGCTGTCTCCCCTATCACCGAATGCGCAGGATACGCGCAAAGAAAAATAGTATTATTGCAACCATGAACTTACTGCTTTACTGAACCAGAAAACAGGCCCAGCAGCAAAGCGCAGGCGCCTGCGGTAGCGACGTAAGGAAAACCGGCTATGGAAGAAGCGTATCGGGCATATCTACCTGACAACTCCACAATCGATGCTTTCTACTCGGGGAAGTCAGCACACGCAGCGGATATCTTCAGCTGCAGGTACTTTCAGGCAACAGAGGACCACCCAGGGGTATGGCGATTCTGCCTCTGGGCGCCCAACGCACAGGCCATAAGCCTTGTTGGCGACTTTAATGATTGGGACTGTGACAGGCATGTCATGGAACAGCATCGCGGTCTCTGGGTCTGCTTTGTAACAGAGGCGGAGAACGGCGATAACTACAAGTTCCAGATAACCGGGGCGGATGGCGCCGTTGTGATGAAGGCGGACCCCTACGCCGTACATGCTGAGACCGCGCCAGGTACGGCATCCAAGGTGTGGGACACCAGCGGGTACGTATGGGGCGACCAGAAGTGGCTGGAAGACCGCGCGGGCACAGACCCGCTCAAAGCCCCGCTCTCGATCTATGAGTTACATCTTGGCTCGTGGCGCCTGAAGGAAGGCTATGAGTTCCCTTCGATCCGCGAGATCGCAGACGAGCTCTGCGAATATATTTCCGACATGGGTTTCACACACGTCGAGCTCATGCCGATCAACGAATACCCCTTCGACGGGTCCTGGGGTTACCAGGTCACCGGCTTCTTCGCGGTTACAAGCCGCTTTGGGACACCGCAGGACTTCATGTACTTCGTCGACACCCTGCATCAGGCGGGAATCGGCGTCATAGCCGACTGGGTGCCCGCGCATTTCCCCAAGGACATGCACGGCCTACCACACTTCGACGGGACCTGGCTCTACGAGCACCTGAACCCCACAAGGCGCGAACCCCCTGAATGGGGGACCTACGAGTTCAACTACAACCGCCCCGAGGTCGTCTCCTTTCTGGTCTCAAGTGCGGCGAACCTCATCG